>PWJZ01000124.1 GCA_003559855.1 Bacteroidales bacterium | reverse complement strand
CTTTATACATATAACAATGTTGAAGAAGAATATACTTCGGATACAATATTTATTAACCAAAAAAATGTGACAAAAAAATCATCAAATGTTAATTTTGATGTAAAAGTGTTTCCCAATCCAACAAGAAGCAATTTATTTATTGAATTCAATCCAGAGTCAGCGCACTATTATGAATTTCATATAATTGATTTACGCGGTAATGTGGTATATTCATCGGATCTTGTTACAAATTCTTATGAAATTAACATAAGGCATTTTGATGCGGGGATATATTTTTTACATATAATAGATAATAAAAATAAAAACAAATATATTCACAAAATAGTAAAAAAATGAAAAAAGTAGTTACTGTTATATTAATTTTTTTATTTTTTTATTCATTATCATACTGTCAAAACAGTGATAAATCCTTAATATTTGATGAATATTCAATTAGCCTGAACAGGACGACAGCATTTTTTGATGATAATACTTTGAATCGAATGGGTTTTGGTTTGGGAACATATTTTAATTTTCGACCAGAAAAGAAATTTAATTTAAAAATTGGTTTTGAATACAATTATACATCACAAGAGAAAATTCGAATTTATGAAAAACCAAATACATACTATAATAATGTAAAATTTAATATGGGATATATTTCTTTTCCATTTTTATTTAGATTGAATTTTGGTAGTGATAAGAAAATATTTATTGAATTGGGTGTTTTTGCAGATGTCTTTTTGCATGGAAAAGAAAGTGGCGAATATCAGGATTTTGGCACTTCCACAACTACAGAATTTTCCAATAAGATGCGGAGATTTTCAGATAATTACGGTTGGTCCTTGGGCATTGGAGCAAAATTACCTTTTCCTGTTAAAAATCATAAATTAATTATTAAAGCTGATTATAAGCTTGGTTTAAATTCATATGAATATTATCGCTATTATGAAATGTATAACTGGTATTATAGAATTTCATTTGGTCTAATCAGGGAACATAAATAAAAATAGGTGCTTGTAAACTTATTGCCACTGGATATTCAAGATATATTAAAACCATATTAACCGAATATTTAACCGACTATGACAAAAATAACGACACTATTTATCAAATTTGAATCTGCTGTAAAAAATCAAAAATGTTAAAATTGCCACCAAAACATTTACCCTGTGGAATAGTCGCTGCGGGAATTCCACAGGGCAGGTACACCAAATTACACCCTGTTAAATATAATGCTACGCAATTTAACAGGGTGAACAAAACTCTGTTAATCAAAGATATATGTTTTGGTGGGATTTTGTGTTTTAGTGATTTGGTGGCAAAAAACAACTTTTACAGCAGACAATAACCTTTTTGCCCGGATTTTCCGCAGAAAGAGGAGCCATATTCCATGCAAATATTGACCCGGATATTGATTACGGCTCGATTATGAGAAAAACTCCACCTGAAACACCACTTGTTTACAATACAAAAAACCCATACCGTGGCATAATTCATGATTATTCTTCTGATGAAGAAACCTGAAAAGATCATGCAGTTATGCAAGAACCTGCGGAATTACAAAGGAATTTTTCATTAACTTTATTCCCAAATCCGGCTTTAATTTGATAACAATTATGATTTTTGAAAATAATAATACCAAATACAATCAGAACAATAATAATCATACTTGTAATCGCCACAACTACTATTAGTTGCGAAAAAGACACGTCAACAATTTGTGAGAATCTTTTGAAACAAGGCATAGCAGATGCAACTTTGCTTAAGGGTGAATGGGAGTTTGAATATTATGACTATACCGCAAATAGAGAAAAAATTAAAACATCGAAAGAATAAATAAAACTTACAAATGCTTTAGCGAATGTACTTTGTTAACAATCAATTATTTTTGATATTTTTGCAAAACCTTTACTAACAGCATATTAACAAAACGTTAACAACTATAAAGATTTTATTATTTTAAAAAATTGATTTTTAAATAAATAACTAGCAATTAAGTTAATTAAATGAATAAATACTATTTATCATCACTGTTGCGAAAAACCGGTCTTATTAAATATTTTGACAAGCTGCGGTTTTTTATTGCATTCGTAAAAACTTACAAGCTTAGAAAAAGATTTTTCAAAGACAACCCTGATGTATCATTACCTCCGGCTTATTTTATCTATGAAACATTTAATTTAAATTATTATAGCTTTTATGATAAAAGTATTGAAACAGCAAAATGGCTGGTATCATTTTTTAAAAAGTATAAAACTTTGGAAAGCTTAAATATCTTGGATTGGGGCTGTGGACCAGGCAGGATTATCAGGCATTTACCATTATTTTTGGATGAATCATGTAAATTTTACGGAACAGATTACAATAAAAAATATATCAGATGGTGTAATAGTAATATACCTGATATTTCTTTTAGTGTAAATCAACTTCAACCGCCCTTGCAGTTTGATAAAAATTATTTTGACATTGTTTATGGGATTTCAACATTTACACATTTATCAAAAGAAATGCATTTTGCATGGTTTGATGAATTAATGAGGATTATCAAACCAAAAGGGATATTGTTTTTCACAACGCATGGCAATGCTTTTAAAGTAAAACTGACAAAAACTGAACAAAGTGATTTTAATATGGGTAAATTAGTAGTAAAATCAAATACTGAAGAAGGACATCGTACTTTTGGAGCATTTCAACCTCCGCTTTTTGTTAAAAAATTAATTGGCAATAACAAAATATTAGAACATATACCCGGTGATATAAAAAATGAAAAGCCGCAACAAGATATATGGATTATAGAAAAGGTATAAATAAAAATAGGTGGCTGTAAACTTATTGCCGCTGGATATTCAAGAAATACTAAAACTCTATTAACCGAATATTTAAACGAATATGACGAAAATAACGATACTATTTATCAAATTTGAATCTGCTGTAAAAAATCAAAAATGTTAAAATTGCCATCAAAACATTTACCCTGTGGAATAGTCGCTGCGGGAATTCCACAGGGCAGGGAGACCAAATTACATCTTGTTAAATATAATGCTACGCAATTTAACAGGGTGAACCAAACGCTGTTAATCAAAGATATACGTTTTGGTGGGATTTTGTGTTTTAGTGATTTGGTGGCAAAAAACAACTTTTTACAGTAGACTCATACTTTAAATACATTTTATGCACATGAATAATAAATTGACATATTTTTTACTTTTCGTATTTATAGTAGCTGGTTGTGAGAAAATAAGTAATGATCGCATATCAGGCACCTTAAAAGACAGATATACCGGCGAACCATTGGAGGGTGTACCAATAGTATTTGATATTGGCGGCAGAGGTTATGGAGTTCTATATTCAGAGGAACATGTTGAAAACATGAAATATTATACTGTAACTGACAGTGATGGTTCGTTTTTTATTAAAGGTTTAGGACTTGATGTAAAATATAAGTTTTATGCAAATATTATTCGTCCTGAAACCTTTGACAGTACCGAAATCACATGGAGATATATATATAAAGGATCGTCTGCGGATAGTCTATGGATTAAAAAAGGAATTCATGAAAACATAAAGCTGCGACCGAGAGTTGAAACAAAATTTATTCATCCTAAGGAGGAAAACGATAATTATGAGATTGATTCTATTTTTATAAATGTATATAATCAAGCAGGTTTTGTAACAAAAGAAAAAAGAATTTCAAAACAATTTTGGTTACTACCTTCAAAAGAACATACTATTAAGTTTACCTATATTGAAAATGGAACCTCAACAACAAAGACAATAAAGTATTATATTTCTGCTGATCATATCAGACACAGAATAAATATACCAGAATAAATAATACTAATAAAACTATCAAAGAAATATGCAATTAAGCAAATATGTTTTTTCGACTATTTAAAAAGCATTTAAGTTTTGCCTGTTAAACAATGGAAATATAAAAATTATCAACAGACAACAGTTATGAAAATGCCGGTAAAAATATTAGCAGCTATTTTTTATGTTTTAATGCCTTTAGCATCTTTTGCTCAGACATTTAGCATAAAAGCCGGGCATAATTTATCAAATATTGCAACAGAAAATATTGACAATATTAATACTGATGTTCTCAAAATGAGACATGGTTTTAATATAGGTGCAGCCATCAACATTCCAATAAATAAAACATTTTCATTCGAAACAGGATTATTTTTAATAAATAAAGGATATTCCATAAGAATGACAGGATCGGACTATTATATTGAATATTATGAGGACACAGATCTGTTTTACTTGGACATTCCGTTATTTGCAAAAGCATCATACAACTTTGATGACAAAAAAATTTATGGCACTTTTGGGCCTTATATAGGTGCAGGCATAAGTGGAAAAACTGAATATGTGAGAAGCAGAGGGGGCGAAGCTTACTTTGTAAAAGATATTATTTGGGGTTCAGGAGAAGATGCATCTCTTAAAAGATTTGATTACGGCTTTAATTTAGGTGCAGGTATAGAAATCAATTCGGCAAATATTGGTTTATTCTACAGCTTAGGTTTGGCAAATATTTCAACCGACCCTGATAATGAATCAAAAATTAACAACAGAGTTTTTGGTATAACAATTGACCAAAAAATTGAAAGAGGATTTTTGAACAGGAAAAAACAAAAAGAGCGTAATATTTCAATCAGCTCAAATACCGGTGGATTTACGGGAGATCGCAGAGGATTCACCTTTGGAAAAACCTTATACTCCAGAAATAATATACTTTTACTATCAGCAGAATATAATCTTTACCAAGAAATGAAAATTAGAGTGATGAGCGGGGCGCAAGAAGATAGATTACACATGATCAGCATTTATGGAGGATCAAGGTTAGGTAAACGGCTTTTAATGTTTGATGCTCAAATTGGCTTAGGTTTAATATGGTCAAATGTTAAAGTATATGAAGGTTACCGTGAAAATCCTGTTAATGTGTTTGTATCAAGACCAAGTTATAATTTAAAAACAGGTATAAAATTTGCGTTAACTGACAAATTTGCCATAGGCATAGATATGCGTGCCAGCTTAAATGATTTAACAAGCATATATACACTCCCTTTATTAAGCATTGAAATCGGAAAAATAAGATAAGCCAAATAATCGTGCCTGAAACAACCGCTTTTAGAAAAAATAAATTTATTCTTGGTTGCTTTGTTAATTGTTTGCATTGGTAAAGCACAGAATCCTGAATGGATTGGTTATACGAACGGAGATGCTGTGCTTGCTATAGTTGAAGATAATAGTTTCTTATGGATAGGAACAAACGGTGGACTGGTTAAACTTGACAAAAAACAACTTTTACAGCAGACTCAAATTTTGAATGAAACATTATTCTGTATTTTTGACTTTATAAAATCAGCGATAATATTATGACCGGATATCTTTTAGCTTTTTTATACTTTCTGGTTTTCCTGTTTATTATTAAAAAGGTTGGTTTT
Source organism: Bacteroidales bacterium (assembly GCA_003559855.1). Classification (GTDB taxonomy): domain Bacteria; phylum Bacteroidota; class Bacteroidia; order Bacteroidales; family UBA7960; genus PUKZ01. The sequence goes on along the minus strand of PWJZ01000124.1, from coordinate 100,703 downwards.
TTCACCAATATCAGGGGTCTTTCCTACAAGTGGCTGGTCATTTTCTTCTCCCTGAAAGTTATTTCCGGCATAGCACTAAGCTTGATATACAAATATTATTATGATCCTGAAACGGCAGATGTCTATAAATACTTTAACGACGGATTATATCTGTACACTGTTTTATGGGAAAGTCCCGGCGATTTTTTCCGCATACTGTCAGGTATCGGCATTGGCAAAGAACAGGTTGACCTCTATTTGTCAAACATGTCATACTGGTTCAGGCCATGGGAGTCTCCCGTATATAACGACAACCGTATAGTAATACGTTTTAATGCGCTGGTTTGTCTTTTCTCTTTTGGTCATTTGCATGTACATACGGTTTTCGCAAATTTTGTCTCTTTTACCGGCCTGGTTGCGCTTTATAAATTTTTTCTTAATTATCTCCCGAAAAACAAAACAGTATGGCTGAAATGGGGTATTTTTCTTTTCCCATCATTACTGTTTTGGGGATCAGGAATACTTAAGGAAACTATTTTGATCGGATGTTTGGGTATGGCAGTTTACAGTATCGACACACTGTTTCAGAACAAAAGAAACTTATGGCTGAAAATACTGATTATTGTTGCTTGCACGGGTGTTATGATATTTCTGAAAACTTATATCCTTGTACTGTTTCTGCCTTGTTTAGCGGGTTTTTACATTTCCAGGAATATGAACTTTCTGAAGACTAACCTGGTATATTTTTCCGTGTTTGCCGGATTAATTATGGCAGCAGCCATGTTACATATTTATTTGCCCGAGTTCAGCCCGGTAAAATTAATTGCCCGCAAACAGAATGATTTAATCAGGCTTTCGCTTCATTTAAATGCAGGGAGTTTGCTTCACGACAATTTTCTTAAGCCTGAATTTTGGGATATCATTCGCAACATACCCGGTGGTTTTTTAACGACATTGTTGCGCCCCCACATATTCGAGGCTGACACATTACTGAAACTTTTTTCCGGTCTTGAAAATCTGTTTATCCTTATTCTAATTTTAACAGCCGTTGTTATACCTTCAAATATTTCAAAACAAACTCCAGCAACCTATATGTCGTTTTGGTTTTTCATTGCAGGATTTTCTTTTATAGGTTTAGCAACACCGGTAGCCGGTGCTATAGTAAGATATAAGATCATAATGTTGCCCTTTTTATGGTTTTTGTTGTTAAGCGTAACCAATATCAACAAGATCAATGTAAGGTCTTTGATTGATGCGTTCAAAAAACAAAATCAATAATAAATTTGTAAATTTGTATTAAGACATGCGGGATATTTTTATATACCGAAGTTACAAAGCATAAACTCCGGATATTGTATTTATGAACTTAAGTTTAAGATAAAATGGCAAAAACTGTATTGATAACCGGCGCTACCAGTGGTATAGGCAAGGCATGCGCATTAAGATTTTCATCTGAGGGCTGGCGTGTAATAATCAACGGACGCCGTAAAGATCGCCTGGAAGAGCTGTACAGCTTAATAAGAAAAAAGTTTAACGTTGAAGTACATATTCTGCCTTTTGATGTATGCGATAAAAATGCTGTTTTTGATTCCGTAGGCAACCTTCCGGAAGAATGGAAAGCGATAGATCTGTTGGTAAACAATGCCGGTCTGGCGCTTGGATTGGATCCCGTTGATCAAGCAGATACCGGTGACTGGGATACCATGATCGAAACAAACCTGAAAGGGCTTTTATATGTGACAAAAGCAGTTGTAGCAGATATGGTAAAAAGAAAAAAGGGACATATTATAAATCTGGGATCGATAGCGGCAAAAGAGACATATCCCAAAGGAAGTGTTTATTGTGCTACTAAAAAAGGCGTTGAAGCCATAACACAGGGAATGCGTATTGATTTATTAGAATATAATATCAAAGTAAGTCTTATCAATCCGGGAGCCACTGAAACCGAATTTTCACTTGTAAGATTCAAAGGCGATAATGAAAAAGCTGAAAATGTTTATAAAGGCTATCAACCCTTAACAGGCGAGGATGTTGCAAATGCTGTATTTTTTGCAGCTTCCCTCCCGCCGCATGCAAATATTAATGATTTGTTACTGATGCCGACAGCACAGGCTTCTGCAAATTTTTTCCATAAAAAAACATGATTGCGGCGTCTGAAAAAAAATATCTGCCCGTTAAATACTGAATTGTGAAAAAATTGTACTTAAAAAAACTGAATATTTCACCGGAAAAATTATTTCGATATGTATCCGGTTAAGCAAACACCCTGATTTCGGCAAAGATAACGCTTGTGGCCTGCAGGAGTTTGAATTTTGAAGATCCGTGTTTTTGCACTAATAAAAATAGCACATTTCACATAAATTAATACTTTTGTTTACTGACCGGTGCTGATAAAACCATTTTTCTCAAAATTTAGATTTTTTTTTATTGGTTTTCTCGGTATTATAATATTTATTTGTATATTGTGATGCAATTTTTATCGATTAAATGATCGATAAAGTCACCAGAAACTTTGAACCAAAAATGACACATTAATGAGTAAAATTAAAGTCTTTGTAGTTGATGATCATCAATTAGTAACGGATTGCATCAGTTTGTTTCTAAAGGGTTCTGATGAAGTAAAAGTTGTCGGGGTTGCGCATAGTGGAGCGGAAGCTATTGAATTTGTTAAAAAGGAGATGCCCGATGTAACACTTTTAGATATCAGTATGCCTGAAATGACCGGCATTGAAGCAACCGAAAAGATAAAAAAAATATATCCCGATATCAAGGTGCTCATATTGTCGATGCATTCGGATTACAATAATATTTCTGATGCTATTGATGCCGGCGCCGACGGTTATATTCCAAAAGACATTTCGGCAGAAGAGCTGGTTGAAGCTATTCTTACCGTTAACAGCGGCAAGAATTATTTTCATACCTCCATAAGTGATGAGATAATCAAAAACTATGCAACAAAACGGAAGAAATCTTCAACTCTTTTACCGCAACTCACAAAACGCGAACTGGAGGTGCTTAAATTGTTTGCTGAAGGCTACAACAACAATGAAATTGCAGATAAATTGTTTTTAAGCGTACGGACAATAGAGTCGCACAAAAATCACATACTTCAGAAAACAAATATGAAAAATAGTGTTGAGCTGATAAAATATGCCATCAAAAACAAAATAATAGAACTGTAATTGATAATCCGGTTAACTGCAGTAGTATTGTTGGTTATAACAGCTTTCAGAATAAGAATGCAGCTGAAACAAGAAAGCTGCATTACCGTCGGCAGCCGTTGATCCCCTGATAATTATAAAATGCGGGTTAATAGAAGTATAAGATAAAACCTGAATCAATCATTTTTCCTGCACCCAATACACCACCTTATTCAAAATATCCTGAAAGCTAAACGGTTTATGTATTATGTCAACTATTCCGTTAGCTATTACTTCCGATCTGTCAATACCATCATAATATGCTGTTAATGCAATAATCGGCGGAGGATGATCATCTTTCTCATTTATTATTTTTGCAGCAGTGATACCATCCATAACGGGCATCTTCAAATCCATGAAAATTACATCATAACGCTTTTTCTCAGCCATCTCAACTCCTTCTTGCCCATTATCGGCAAAATCCACATTACATCCCCGTGATTCAAACATCAGGGCAAAAACCTTTTGATTAGTAGGCTTGTCCTCTACATACAAAATATTTAACCCCTCTCTTTCTGGTTTGGGTTCCTGGTTATTCATATTTGAAGTATATATCCGGGTTTTGTAACTTCCAGGCAAACTACCGCTTAAGATGGTTATTGCCAAAAAAAAACGATACTTGCCTGAATACTTGAATTCTTTTTTTAATCCTGAAGCATATTTAAAACCGAATTTATTTTTGGTCCTGGCAAGCCCGGCATGTCAATTTCCTGTTCAGGCTTTTCGGTTATGATCCATATACTTCCACCATATGAATAAAAACAAACAACTCCGGTCAAGATAATTTTTATTTCGATATATTGAAACTATCTGATAAGCAAAAATAAAAAATTTACAATAATTATTAAATTTTATTAATCTAAATTTAGGAAATAAGGTTGTTGTTTTTTAAAAACTCTGCAAGTCGGCAAAAAAAATATAAATTTGTATTTATTTGTTAATTGTTTTACTATTAAAGAAATTCCATATAAATTAATAAAGCATTGATGTGTCAATATCATCCCCACTTGGTCTTATGTTTTTTGTAATATCTTGAGAAGGATTACGTTTAAGCTAATGAAAGCAAGGCAGAGGTTGATCCTTCTGGCCGGTTATACCGGCAAAACCAAAATATTATTCCTGCATTCAATGAGGGATGCCAAACATATATATAAACTTGAAGGGTGAAAACATATTATAAGTTAATATTACGTTCATATATAGGCCCTTTTTTTGTCACATTTTTTATTGCCACATTCATAATGTTAATGCAGTTTTTGTGGAAGTACATTGATGATTTGGTTGGCAAGGGTCTTGAATGGTATATTGTTACAGAGCTGTTATTTTATGCTTCCGCCACTTTTGTTCCTTTGGCGCTTCCTCTGGCGATATTATTATCCTCTATCATGACAATGGGAAGTTTGGGTGAAAACTACGAACTTGTTGCTTTGAAATCGGCAGGTATTTCGTTGAATAAAATTATGCTGCCTTTATGGGTAATATCTATATTTCTTGCAATTACAGGGTTTTACTTTGCCAACAATATACTTCCTGTGGCAAATCTTAAAATGGGTTCTTTGCTTTACGATATCAGGCAGCAACGTCCGGCATTTAATATCATTGAAGGTGTTTATTACAAAGGCATCGACAATTTTGTTATTCGTGTACAGGAAAGGGAGAGTGACGGGCAGACTCTCAGGAACATAAAAATATATGACCATACCGACCGGCGCGGTAATACCAATCTTACCACGGCCAGTCATGGCATAATGGAAACAACGCCCGATAAAAGGCACCTTGTGCTTACACTTTATGATGGTTATAATTTTGAAGAGATTATTGAGGATGATCCTGCATCAGAAGCCAAGCCGTTCAGAAGAACGAAATTCAGCAAACAAATACAAAAATTTGATCTGAGCGCTTTTGATCTTACCCGAACTGATAAAGAGCTTTTCAAAAGCAACCATCAAATGTTGAATCTGTCACAGCTCTCATATTTCATTGACTCTTTACAAAGCCAGATTGACCAGAGAAAAGAAAGGTATCTAAATGATTTTAATAAACGTTTCAGATTTTACTCCCAGGTTGATTCTGCGAAATACCATAACCTTGACCATGATAAAAGTGATATTTTCGGGCTGGGGATGATTTTTAACTCCCCGAACAAAGAAAATATTATCAGAAACGCCTCTGATTTCATGCGAACCAACAAGGATTACACCAACAATTTTCACAGGGAATTACATCAGAGAAAACGTTCGCTTGCGCGCTATGAGATAGAATTTCAAAGGAAATTCACCCTTTCCTTCGCATGCATAGTATTTTTTCTCATTGGAGCACCTTTGGGTGCAATAATTCGTAAAGGCGGATTCGGTCTTCCCCTGGTCATCTCAGTATTATGCTTTGTCGTTTTTCATGTTATCTCGGTAACAGGCGAAAAGTTTGTTCGTGAAGCCGTTATCCCCGCATGGCAAGGCATGTGGGTATCACCCCTGGTATTATTGGCCGGCGGTATTATCCTGTCGATTAAAGCCACCACCGACTCATCAATAATGAATATCGAAAGCTATACAAAAAGATACGAAGACTTTGTAAGGTTTCTGAAGAAAATAATGTCAATAAGATAAGATCATTCCACAAATAGCTGATATCGATTATTATTGTGAAATTGACGCGGCAGAGAATATTAAAAATTATTTTTTTGAAAAAATGAAGATCCTGCAATTGACCAATAAAATGCCATATCCGCCCAGAGATGGCGGAGCAATTGCAACGCTAAACATGTCAAACGGCTTTGCAAACCTCGGCCACAGTGTCACCATACTGGCAATGAACACATTAAAACATTATTATGACACTGAAAAAATTCCCGAAAGCCTGAAAAAAAATATCAATATACACGACGTGAAAATAGATACCGGTATAAACCTTGCAGATGCATTGAGAAATTTTCTTTTTTCTTCAATGCCCTATAATGCCGAACGTTTTATATCGGCAAAATACGCCGGCAAACTGACTGAATTACTTAAATCAGATCAATATGATATAATTCAACTGGAAGGCCTGTACCTTACACCCTATATTCCGGAGATAAGAAAGCACAGTAATGGTTTGATAGCGTTGCGTGCTCATAATATAGAGCATGAAATATGGGAACGGATAGCTGCTCAGCAAAGATTACCTTTCAAAAAATTGTATTGCAAGGATATTGCAAAACGTATTAAAAAACTTAAAATTGATTTTATCAATCAATATGATGTTCTTATCCCCATAACTCAGCGCGACGGTGCAAGGTTTGATGATCTTGGTAACAAGATGCCGGTACACGTGATACCTGCCGGCATCGATACCGGCAAGCTTATACCGGAGCAAAGCAAGATAGTTTTCCCTTCGGTTTGCCATATTGGAACCCTTGACTGGATGCCCAACCAGGAAGGTTTGATATGGTTTCTGGAAAATGTCTGGAAAAAAATATCAAAAATGCACCCCGGGCTGAAATTTAATATTGCGGGAAGAAATGCCCCCAAATGGCTGAACAAATATTTCCGTTCAGAAAATATTAACTTTTTGGGCGAAATAGAAGATGCCTGCGATTTCATTAATCAAAACGCATTAATGATCGTTCCGCTTTTTTCAGGTAGCGGTATGAGAGTTAAAATAGTAGAAGGTATGGCGCTCGGTAAAGCAATAATCACAACACCCGTGGGTGTTGAAGGTATAAACGCGACAAACGGCGAAAATATAATTATTGAAGAAACTCCCGAAGGATTTGTCAGACAAATTGACAATCTTTTAAAAAACAGGGAAATGATTTATGAAATTGGAAAAAATGCTGTTAAGTTTGTAAAAAATAATTTTGACAATAACAATATTTCGGCAAACTTGATAGATTTCTATTACAATCAAATAAAATGACTGATAATATTACCTTCTGGATATTGGCTGTGTGTTTCTGGCTATCGGCAGGAATAATTTTTTATTCTTACGTTGTTTTTCCTTTGATACTATCATTACTTTCAAAAAATAAAACACTGACGTCAAAAAAATACAGCAAAAGCGATGACCTGCCATTCGTGAGCATTTTAATATCAGCGTTTAATGAAGAAGATGTAATAGAAAACAAAATTCATTCTATATTCAAAACATCCTATCCTCTCCATAAGATTGAAGTGTTGGTGGGTTCCGATGCATCTACTGATAACACGGACGCTATCATTAGAAAACTGTTAAAACAATATACGCGATTGAGGTTTTTTTCATTCAAAACACGAAGAGGAAAAGGCAACGTGATCAATGATCTGTTTGAAAGATCGAATGGTGAGATATTGCTGTTAACCGATGCCAACGTAATACTTGAAAAAAATACGATTTTTGAGCTGGTAAAATATTTTAAAGATGAAACTATTGGCTTGACAGATACAAGAATGATAAACACCAATCTTAAAAAAAGCGGTATTTCCTACCAGGAAAGAGCATACATTACAAGGGAAGTTTATATAAAGCACAACGAAAGCATATTATGGGGTACAATGATGGGGCCTTTCGGCGGATGCTTTGCCATCAGAAAGGAGTTATACTCCAGGGTCCCGCCTAACTTCCTGGTTGACGATTTTTATATAAACATGAAAATACTTGAAAAAGGTTATAAATGCATTAACAATCTGAATGCAAAGGTATATGAAAATATACCGAGCAAATTGGGTGATCAGTTTCGCAGAAAAATAAGAATTGCAACCGGCAATTTTCAAAACCTGCGGGCATTTTACAAGTTACTTTCTCATAGCAAAAAAGGACTTGCTTTTTGTTTTATTTCACATAAAATATTAAGATGGTTAGGTCCGTTTTTTATAATTTTGGCATTTATTTCAAATTTTATTCTGGCATTATACAATGATCTTTATTTTTATTTGTTTATTTTACATTGTATATTGCTAATATTGCCAATAGTTGATTATTTTTTGAGGAAATTGAATTTTAACATCAATATTCTTCGTTTCATTACGCATTTTTACAGCATGAATATTTCTTTACTGACAGGATTTTTTAAATCATTTAAATCAATTAAGACAAATGTCTGGAAGCCGACAAAAAGAAGTTAGCCACGACAATTTCAAGTTCGACACTATCGATTCTGCCATAGGTGATATACGCAAGGGCAAGGTTGTAATAGTTGTTGATGATGAGGATCGTGAGAATGAGGGTGATTTTATTGCTGCGGCTGAAGCCATCAATCCGTCTATAGTAAACTTTATGGCTACTCACGGCCGCGGGTTGATATGTTCACCGATAACTGCAAACCGTTGCGAAGAGTTGGATTTGGATTTAATGGTAAACAAAAACACATCTCTTCATCAAACTCCTTTTACCGTTTCGGTTGATTTGATCGGGAAAGGGTGCACAACGGGTATTTCGGCCTCAGACAGGGCAAAGACTATACGGTCTTTGGCTAATCCTGCTACCAGGCCAAAAGACCTGGCCCGTCCCGGGCATATTTTCCCATTGATGGCACGTGAAGGCGGTGTTCTGCAAAGAGCAGGACATACCGAAGCCGCTATTGACCTGGCAAGGCTGGCAGGCTTTTATCCATGCGGAGCACTCGTCGAAATAATGAACCCCGACGGAACCATGGCCCGATTGCCGGAACTCGTTGAAGTCGCAAAAAAATTTGACCTGAAAATAATCTCAATAGAACAGCTCATCGCCTACCGCATTAAAAACGAAAGCCTTATAAAACAAGAAATACTCATTGATCTGCCAACCGAATTCGGACATTTTAAAATAGCAGCATACAGGCAAACTACCAACAACCACCTTCATCTTGCCCTTATTAAAGGAAGCTGGAAATCCGGTGAAGAAGTAATGGTAAGAGTACATTCTTCTTGTGTTACCGGCGATGTCTTTGGCTCTTGTAAATGCGATTGTGGCAGCCAGCTGCATAAAGCCATGATGATGGTCGAAGAAGAAGGAAAAGGAGTTGTCTTGTACATGAACCAGGAAGGACGGGGAATAGGTTTACTCAATAAACTTAAAGCATATCACCTCCAGGAAAAAGGACTTGATACGGTTGAAGCAAATATTGAGCTTGGATTTAAAGCTGATGAAAGGGATTATGGTATCGGTGCACAAATACTGCGTGAACTCGGTGCACAAAAAATCATGCTGATAAGTAACAATCCGCACAAAAAAACAGGATTAAGCGGTTATGGTATTGAAATAGTCAAAAATATCCCTTTGATTGTGCCTGCTTCGAAATATTGCAGCGACTACCTTAAAACCAAAAAGAATAAGATGGGTCATATTTTGTAAAAGTCGTTTAACACCACACAATTAAGCCCCTTAGAAAACAATTAATGATATCATGTCTGCCCCGTTTTTTCGGGATTAACAATGTTAAAGCACCAAATTAAATGACAGGATACAACCGGACTTGCCGGCTAAAGGATAATAACGGCCGAAGAGAATACATTATGAACTCATGAACACCAATTATATTAAAATCTGAACAAATAAATAACAAAACATCAAATTCAAAATACCAGCAAATACTGGGCAGGTTGGAATTAATTTTTGGTTTTTGAAATTTACCCCGTTAAATATACACTATAATTAGCAACGTAATAGGCAATCATCAGCTATTTAACAGGGTTTATTTGAGTTTTGTTATTTGATATTTGAGTTTTCATTATCCCTTCAGGGTTTATCCGGTTCATGATATGACGTAGTTATTGCTGGGATTAATAAGATTAGACAACTCACGAGCCACCGCTATTTATTATTCCAATATTGTAAATTCGGTTCTGCGGTTGTTAGCCCTTCCTTCATCGGTTTCATTGGTATCTACCGGTTTAGTATCGGCATATCCTTTATACTCGAGCCTGTCGGGGTCAATACCGTTTTCAGCAAGGTATTCATAAACACTTCTTGCACGGTTCAAAGACAATTCCTTATTGTAGTTGTAGGAACCTATGTTGTCGGTATGACCGCCAATCTCAATCCTGATCGCGGGATTTTCCTCCATAAGCCTTATCAGTCTGTTAAGCTCCGCTTTTGACTCCGGTTTGAGATGATACTTGTCAAAATCAAAAAATATATTTCTCAGAATCGTTGATTCTCCGGCTTGAACGGGATTCAAGGGGATATCCACAAGATAGGGTTCCATGCCCGTATATTCTTCGCTCAGGGTAAAATTTTCGGAATAGAACAGATACCCCTTAGCCGAAACATTAAGACCGATATTGGCGCCTATAGGTATAGCAACGAGAAAGCTTCCATTAACAGGGTCTGATTCAGAGCTTATCAGCACTTCATCTTTTTTCAGATCTATAAGCTCAAACTTTGCTTTAAGCGGTCTGCGTGTGTATCTATCGAACACAGTACCTTTCATGTATGTAAGCGGGTCGGGGCGTGCTTCTTCATAAAGTTCGAAATAATAAATATCAATTTTATATGAATTCTCCTGGTATTTCCTGGATGCAAAGTATGCTTCGCGTCCGCCTGCACCAATGAAAAGGGAGAATTCATCTTTATGTGTATTAATGGGATACCCCAGGTTCAATGGTTTTGACCAGCTGCCGTCTTCATTGCGCCGGGAGTAAAAAAGATCAAACCCTCCCATTCCGGTATGACCGTCTGAGGCAAAAAAGAGTGTTCTGTTATCCGGACTAATAAAAGGCGAAATTTCACTCCCCGTGGTATTTATCACCGGGCCCAGATTTACCGGTCTTGACCATGTAGAATCGCTTTGAAATTGTGTCTTCCATATATCCTTTAAGCCAAAACCGCCACCCCTCGAACTTGTGAAGTATAGTGTCTTTCCGTCGGCCGTTGCACTCGGCTGTGAGTCCCAATACCAGCTGTTTACAGGCACGTCCATATTCACGGGAGTACTCCATGAATCACCTTTTCTCCGCGCGTAATAAATATCACATGATCCAACACCATCGGGTCTGTTGCAAGCTGTGAAAAAAAGATGCTGACCATCTGCTGAAATACTCAGAAAACCTTCATTACGTGACGTATTAACCGGCGCTCCGATATTTTCGGCCGGCTGCCACTCGCCATCAGCCTTACGGCTGTAATAAATGTCTTCGTATTCACTTGCCCCGTAAATTGAAGCCGGAGAACGACGACGCTTTCTCGTGAAAAATATTGTCTCTTCATCGGCCGTCAACGACGGGCTGTATTCATCAAATTCACTATTTATGGCACTGCCAATATCTACAGGATCAAAAGGAACAGGCGACTTCATAGCTTCAATGGCAAAACTGCACGACTCAAGGATCCTGTCCGACCTATTGCGTAAATTATCACTGATATCATCGTAAGTCAAAAAATGTTCAACACGGTTTTTAGCTTCTTCATATCTCCCCGATTTAAGCTTCGAATCGGCCAGATAAAAATGCTTGGGTGGATAAAAATCAGGATTTATCTTTACAGCACCCCTGAATGCTTTAATTGCATGCGCATGCCTGCCTTTTTCATTATACATTTCACCCAAAATAATATAAGGCTCTATGAAATAAGGATCAATATCAATAGCCCTCAGAAATTCTTCTTCAGCCTCCCTGTCACGCCAGGCATTCTTATATTGTATGGCGTTTTCAAAAGCCCGCCGTGCCATGCTCGATGAAGTGGTTAAATCCCTGCCAATATGTTGTGAATATGAAAAAGGACAGCCGAAAAAAAGCAATAAAAAAAATAAAACCGGTGTCCTGAAAAATTGTTTAGGCATTATAATGAATACGGTTATAAATTAGACAAAATTAACCCAAAAAAAAAATCAGAATATAAAATTACAAAATTCAAAGTAAAAAACACAATATTATTACGATAATTATTAACCATTTATTATCTCCATTATTACCTGTTGCCAACTAATGTCATTAAAAAAATGACAGGCAACAATCGACCTTTTAAAACCCGGCAACCGCCACTGCATCAATGCAAACCGGAAGATGTTCGTTATCTGACCGAGCTACGGTACATTCATAAATTTATGTGATTGAATTGAAACCATCCATTTCGGATTTTCTTTAACATAATCAACGATCGCCTTAATAATATTTTTATAATTACTCCATTCCGGCTGCAGATATAACAAACACTTTTTTTTGACATTCCTTCTTTTCTCTTCTGCCCATTTGAGGTCTTCCGGTTTCTCTATTATAACTTTTAGTTCATCAGCCATCAGCAGAAGATCTTTTCGGGGAGCCTGGTTTACTTTCGGAGACAGGCAAATCCAGTCAAAACTGCCAGTTAACGGATAACTGCCGGATGTTTCGAGGCATATCTTTATTCCTTTGTTTTTGAGTTTTCTGCACAGGTAGTTAAGATTATATAGAAGTGGTTCACCACCTGTAATAACAACGGTTTTTGAAGGGTTATCCGATATGGTTTTAATAACTTCATCAACTTTTATGAGAGGATGCATTCGCGCATTCCATGATTCCTTCACATCACACCATCTGCATCCTGTATCACAACCGCCTATTCTGATAAACCAGGCAGCTTTTCCGGTCATATATCCTTCACCCTGTACCGAATAAAATGTTTCCATCACCGGTAAAACCTTACCGGCTTTCAGAAGATCTTCGTTTTTCCAGTTAAAGCTATCCAATTAACCCTGTATTAAAATATGCTTGTCGTAACCACAAACCTTAGCCCATGCCTTTCATCATGTTCATCATTTTGGATTTGCCACCCTTAAACATCTTCATCATTTTACGCATATCACCAAATTGCTTAATGAGCCTGTTTACTTCGGTAATATCGTTTCCGCTTCCCCGGGCTATTCTTCTGCGGCGGCTTCCATTGATTATTGAAGGATTTTCACGTTCTTCGGGTGTCATTGACCTGATAATCGCTTCAATACCTTTAAAGGCGTCATCGTCAATATCAGCATCTTTTACGGCTTTTCCCATTCCGGGGATCATCCCTGCCAGATCCTTTACATTACCCATCTTTTTGACCTGCTGCAACTGTTTTAAAAAGTCATTAAAGTTGAACTGATTTTTAGCAAGCTTTTTTTGCACTTCTCTCGCTTCTTTTTCATCAAACTGCTCCTGTGCTTTTTCTACTAACGACACAATATCCCCCATGCCCAAAATTCTGTCGGCCATCCTTTTGGGATGAAAAACGTCGAGCGCATCAACTTTTTCTCCTATACCCACAAATTTGACGGGTTTATTTACCACCGACCTGATGCTCAGAGCGGCACCGCCCCTGGTATCACCATCCAGCTTTGTCAAAACCACACCTTCATAATCAAGTCTGTCGTTGAAAGCCTTTGCCGTTTTAACGGCATCCTGCCCCGTCATAGCATCGACAACAAACAGTGTTTCCTGTGGATTAAGGGCTTTTTTCAAACCTGCTATCTCATCCATCATCTGTTGATCAATAGCCAAACGGCCGGCAGTATCAACCACCAACACATCATGTCCCATATCTCGTGCATGTTTTACTGCTCTTTTAGCTATATCAACAGGATCTTTGGATTCCTTATCTGAAAAAACCTCCGTTTCGGTTTGCTCGCCAAGAACATGTAGCTGGTCAATGGCGGCAGGACGGTAAACGTCGCCGGCAACCAAAAGCGATTTTTTGTTCTTCTTGTTTTTAAGATAATAAGCCAGTTTTGCCGCAAATGTGGTCTTTCCGCTTCCCTGTAATCCGGCTACCAGTATTATCGCCGGCTTGCCTTTGATATTGATATCGACATTTTCAGACCCCATAAGCTCCGCCAGCTCCTCATGAACGATCTTTACCATCAACTGCCCGGGAGATACCGAAGTAAGAACATCGCGACCCAAAGCCTTTTCTTTTACCGAATCGGTAAAGCTCTTGGCAATCTTATAATTGACGTCAGCATCCAAAAGAGCTCTCCGGATATCTTTCAGCGACTCCGCAACATTAACCTCCGTAACGTATCCCTGTCCCTTCAAAAGCTTAAAGGATCTCTCAAACCTTTCTGTTAAACTTTCAAACATATATGTAAAATTTATATCTCTTGTTTCCCAAATGCAAAGTTACTATTAATTAAGCAATTTTTACCCCCCCCCGTTAAGAAAACCGTAAATGCAACCGTTAAATTACTTGCAGAACTGTACTTTGTATTTTATATGCAGCGACAATAAAAAAACAAAAAAGAACATTTGCCTGCAAATAGAATATGGAATGTTTAAAAAAGGCGGGTTATACATTGCCCGTTTTATTTATTTCACAATAATGTCATAAAGCTTTTTGACCTCTTTTGCTTTTTCCAGCTTATTGACTCTTTCGTATGAGGTAATAAGGCTGAACAATATTCTTTCCATTATTTCATTTATTGAGCAAACCCTGAAATACTCAGGCAGGGTTTGAAGATTTAACTGTTTCAGGAACCATTCGGCTTCCTGTCGCGAAAAAACATTTCCCTTACTAAATGCATTGATAAAAAAGAGAAAATCATCCTTTTTTGCGGGCATATCATTTGGAAGCAACGGTTTTGAAGCATAAGTAAGGATAAAATGTTCGGGAAAACTGATACCATATACTGGCATATCAAGGCTTTGAGCCAGAAGCATGTAAATCACACCCAAAGATACCGGATTACCTTTTTTTGTTTCGAGGACTTTGTTTATAAAATTGTTTTGAGGGTCATGGTAATTATCCATATTTCCTGAAAATCCATAACTATCATAAAATATTTGATTAAAAACCTTGATTTTTTCCAGTGCTGTTAATTCGTCATTCAGTTCAAGCCATATATCTTTCCTGATATTTGAAAGTTCAAGCCTGACACTTTCCTCTTTCAGTTCGGAGTAATTATACCTTGATACTATGAGCCATCCTGTAATGAGGTTCTTTTCTACCTGGCGGTTCCAGCCGGATAGTTCCGACCGCACATTTTCAAACTGAATTTTATGTATCAGTACTTCTATACGCTTTTGCACTGACGGGTCGGGTGCGTTCTCCCATGCAGATTCCAGGTATGGCAATATCTGCAAACCGTATAAGAATATTTTCCTTGTGATCTCCTTAAACACATCCTTGTCAGGATCGTCGATCAAGCTTATTAAAGCTTGCATTTCTTTTACATTATCTTGCTTTTCCATAATAGATAAAATCAAATTATCAGTCTTTGCAATACGGTACGAATAAGTTTATCAACAGCTTTTTTGTAATCGGGGCTATATTCTTTTTTAACCCTGTTAGCAATAATAACACAAATAGTAAGTGTTTCATGACCCAGTATTTTGCCCAGGGCATACAAAGCTGATGTTTCCATTTCAAAATTAGTGATACTTTTATTATTAAATCTGAAGTTTTCTAATTTATTATTCAATGTGGAATACGCGAGTGGTATTCTGAGTTCGCGACCTTGGGGTCCGAAAAATCCCGGAGCCGTAGCGGTAATCCCTTTAATCATATCATAAGCGAGGGTTTCCATTATATCGCCCGAATGCTTCACAATGTAGGGATAGGGAAGCTTTCCGCCCCACCCTGTATGGTCCGTAAAAGCCCTAACCATATCATCTTCAACAATACCCGGCTCATGTTCGTAAAAATGTAACAACCCGTCGAGACCGAGTCCGTATTCTGAAGCAACAAAAGTATCCACATCAATATCGGGTTGTATTGCACCTGATGTACCCAGCCGGATAAGCTTAAGCGACCGGTGGTGATCTTTAAGAGTACGTGTTTTCAGATCAATGTTAACGGCAGCATCAAGCTCGTTTACAACAATATCAATATTATCTGTTCCTATGCCTGTCGATAATACAGTAATCCTTTTCCCATTATAATAGCCTGTTTGGGCTGCAAATTCGCGATTTTGCGACCGGTGTTCAATATTGTCGAAATGTTTTGCAACAGTCTCAACGCGACCTTGGTCTCCCACCAATAACACCGTGTCGGCAATATCTTCAGGCCTTAGTTTTATATGATAAACACCGCCGTCGGAGTCTATTATTAATTCGCTTTCTTTAAATCTCTTCATTAATTATTTTATTCGTGCAAAATAAAATAATTTATTCTTAATGAAAAAACCAAATCTAATGACAAAAATTGTTCCACGCAACTTTTTTATGTTATTTATTTTGGTTGCGTTGATTGATGGTATCGAAAAAATCTGTAATATTTTTATTTTTATGCTTGTTTTTTTAAATTTTTTTATTTTTGCATTACCTTTTTAATATTTAACCAAAATTTCAAAGTCATGAAAAAAATAATTTATTCATTTATTTTTACATTTTTATTTGCATGTTTTAGCAGTATTGAAGATGCAAAGGCTACGGAGGTTATAATACTAGGGGAAGCTGAATTATTGTATATGGGTGGTGGATATATAGAAATTCTTTGCAAACCCCCATATAATCAGGAATGTGTTACAATTACACCTACAGAGATAATAATACATTTAGGAAGGTCAGAGGAAATAATTGACGAATGGAAACATTATGACATTGAAGAATACCCTGATTACAAAAAAGTTATTATAACATTGGAAGAAGATGAGGAAAATTAATTATTAATTTGTGAATTATTTGTATACCCCGTTGGATAACAACATATCCTACGGGGTAAATCTGTGGATAAAGATTTTTTAAACCAGACTCAATTATTCTAATAAATAATCTGTAACATGAAAAAAAAGGTTAAAACTTTTTTACTGATACTTGCTGTTTTTATTGTAAATTCTAAATTAAATGCTCAGGATAGTATTTGGGTCAAAGTGTTTACCGGCGATTGTGATTTCAGTTACACGAACTTTTATAAACTTGACAGCATATCTGAATACATACCGGTTAAACTAATATTTCAGGAAAAGGATAAGCGTCCGGCTAAACTCTTTATTGACAACAAACTACGTTTGCAAAAGGACTATGATATTGTTTTTTCAGACAAAATATATAATTCAACCGGTTATGGTATTATTTCATCAGAGTTGGTTGCATTTAAAGAAGGGCAGCAGATTTTCGGTTTTCCAATGCGAAACTTTTCTTATGAATTGTTACAATACAGCATGAAAGAACTTAAAAAAGAGATATTGTTAGAATTACCCGATTCACTAGTAAGTACCAATTATGCTTCGTTTTCAACAGGAGAAGATTTCTTGTTTTATAATAACAGATTAAATAACAAAATAGTCCTTTTTGATAAAAACGATTTTAAACCTATACATACAATTGATATAGGCAGTATTACTCATTCGGAATTTCTTTCAGTACACCCCCGTGGTGATACAATTTCACATAATATCAATGAATTTTATGATATTCTTGAAAAACATAATATGGAGCAACCCGCATTACTTCCTTTCACCTCCTATCAAGGAAATGATGAAAGATTTCTTAGTGTTGTTCATATTCCATTTCCCACCATGGTACATGAAACGGAAACTCTGACAATTGAGTTAGTAAAGATTTTTGTTTTATTTGATGATTCAGGTATTATTGATTTTTTATATACCGAAGCATTACCTGAAGATTATTATACTAATTATTCTGCCTGGATACATAACGAACATGCCTATGTTGCTATGAGAAAGGTAAGGGCACAAGGTGATAATAATAAAATTATCGGAAAATTTTACATTGACCCTCCAAAGTTAATTTATAAAGAAACATTGCCGTTTGAGCTTGATGATGTTTACCTTGATTCCGGTCTTGGATACCAAGTATCAAATCCGGTATTTTCTTATCCTTATGCCATGCTTCCTTTAACAAGCCGTATAGATAATCTGGAATCAGGAAGCAGCATGTACCTGCCTGTTAAACGAGGCGTTATAAAGATTGCAGAAGGTCTTCCCGAAGCCGATTATAATGTCAGTGATGTTTTTGTTGACACTGAAAACAACCAAATCCTTGTTTTGATTACTTTGGGAGATGAAAAGCAAAACCCGGCAGTTTTCAGGTTTGACAAACAAAACAAAAATTATATCTCATACAAAATAGTACGGAGACCCGATTCTGGCATTGGAAGCCTGTCACCCCGGCGATTTATTGATAATAGTACGTTCATATATATTGATTCTGAACACAATCTTGTAAAAGTTTATTTTTAATATAAAATATTTCAAAGTTCCTACATAACTCTTTCTAAATCGCTGACTTACAGTATTTTTTATTACGGTGTTCAAGCTGCTTTTTTTGCAAAGACATCTGTTTTTAAGGTTGGAAGCTCAACCCCCCGAACATCATATGGTAAAACAACATAATCCTTTTTACTAAAAACACCTCTATTGTCCGCTTAAAATTGAATATAGTCATTAAGTTTTCAGAAGGATTGATCTTCAAGCCTCAAAACAGATAGCTTTAAAAGAGCTATACAGAAGAGTCCCTTAGTCTTCCTGTACACTAAACCACACGTTGCCCAATTCTTATTAACTTTGACCTGAATAATATTACTGCTGAATAATATTACTACATTAATTTTTCAATAAATGATAGCAGAAATAATATCTATAGGCGATGAGCTGATAACAGGCCAGACTTTAAACTCCAATGCATCATGGCTTGCCGGAAACCTTGATAAGACAGGTGTTGCAACAAGGCAGATCACAATAGTATCCGATGATAAAGAAGAAATAGAAAGAGCTTTATCAGAAGCAGAACGCAGGGCTGATTTAATTTTAATAACAGGTGGTCTCGGACCCACAAAAGATGACAATACCCGTGATGTGCTTTGTAATTTTTTTAATTCCCGGCTTATTGAAAGCCGGCTGGTATTGGATGATATTAAAGCATTTTTTGCAAAAAGAGGGCTTGAAGTAACGGAAACTAACCGTAAACAATCTTTGGTTCCTGAAAATTGCCGCATATTGCGTAATAAAAACGGAACAGCCCCGGGGCTTTGGTTTGAAAGAAAAAATAAAATTTTTATTGCCATGCCGGGTGTGCCTTTCGAATTAAAACCTATGGTAAAAGATCATGTCATACCTTTTTTAAAAGAAAAAATTACCGGCAATTTCATCATTCACAGAACAATACTGACCCACGGTATAGGTGAATCTTTTCTTGCCGACAAGCTAAACGCATGGGAAAAGGAGTTTCCGCCAAACATCAGACTCTCGTATCTTCCTTCACCCGGAACAGTAAAGCTGAGGTTGAGCGGAACCAGTAAAGCCCCAAAAAAATTAAAGGATGAGATTGAAAAGCTAACGGGCAAGCTAAAAGACATTATTCCGGATCACATATATGGGGAAGACGATGATACAATGCAAAGCATTGTTGGAAAGTTATTAATGGGAAAAGGCGCAACCCTTTCTGTTGCGGAGAGCTGTACCGGCGGAATGATCTCCCAAATGATCACTTCGGTTGCGGGTGCTTCCCGGTATTTTACCGGAAGTGTTATTGCATACGATAATAAAATAAAGATCCGGCAGCTGGGTATTGACAAGTCGGTAATTGAAAAACACGGAGCCGTGAGCAGGCAGGTTGCCGAATCAATGGCAACAGCAATAAAAAAATCATTCAACACCGATTATGCAATAGCTACAACGGGCATTGCAGGTCCTGAGGGCGGCAGCAAAAAAAAGCCGGTCGGCATGATATGGATTGCACTGGCTGTAAACAGCCGCATAACCAGTGAAAAATTTTTATTTGGCGATGATCGTGAAAGAAACATAATAATTACATCAATTGCAGCACTGAACATGTTGAGAAAAGCAATAAAGGAGAAACTATAAATTATTGTATTGACAGATATTCAATGTTTTGATTTTGTCAGCAAATACAAAAACCCGAAAAAACTGCAAATTGATCCCGCTACCATAAAAACTGACAGACGACAAAATTAACGTG
Source organism: Bacteroidales bacterium (assembly GCA_003559855.1). Taxonomy (GTDB): domain Bacteria; phylum Bacteroidota; class Bacteroidia; order Bacteroidales; family UBA7960; genus PUKZ01. The sequence goes on along the minus strand of PWJZ01000124.1, from coordinate 80,767 downwards.
TAAAAAAAGATGACCAAACATGAAAACACTTGTTGTCAATTTGTTTGACGTTTATTGATGATCTCAAACGAAAAATATTCCTGAAAATCCTTGATTTTAACAAAAATTTATATTTACTTCGGTAAAAATATAAAATTCTATAGCTATGGTATCACGTTTTAAGATCAAAACACTTACAGAGTTCATAATAGAACGACAATACGAATATCCTCATGCCAAAGGTGCCTTAACGAGATTGCTGAACGATATAGCAACAGCGGCAAAGATTGTAAACCGTGAGATAAACGCAGCCGGCCTTGTTGATATATTGGGTTATAAGGGCAAAAAAAACATCCAGGGGGAAGCTCAAAAGAAACTTGATGTTTTTGCCAATGAACAATTCATTGCTGCCTTGAAGGGTGGCGCCGAGTGTTGTGCTATTGCTTCGGAAGAAAATGAAAAGATCATTTCATTTGAAAATGAATTTTCCGAAATGGGTAAGTATGTGATAGCAATAGACCCTTTAGACGGTTCAAGTAATATCGAAGCTAATGTATCGATAGGAACCATCTTCTCGATTTACAGACGTAAAACCGAAGTAGGTGAAGGAGGAAAAGTTATAGACCTGTTACAACCGGGTGTCAACCAGGTTGCCGCAGGATATGTAATTTACGGCTCATCCACTATGCTTGTTTATACAACAGGTAAGGGTGTCAACGGATTTACACTCGATCCTTCGGTAGGAATATTCTGCCTGTCGCATCCCAAAATGATGTTTCCCGATAAAGGAATTATTTATTCCATAAATGAAGGAAACTATATTTATTTTGATGAAGGTGTCAAACAATATATCAAATATTGCCAGGAAGATGATAAAAAAACCAGCAGGCCCTATACTTCACGATACATAGGATCATTGGTGGCAGATTTTCACCGGAACCTCATAAGAGGCGGTATATTTTTGTATCCGGCTACATCCAAGGCACCCAGCGGTAAGTTACGGCTGTTGTACGAATGCAATCCGGTTGCATTTATAGCCGAACAAGCAGGAGGTAAAGCCAGCGACGGCATTACACGTATTATGGAAAAAGAACCCGAAACACTCCACCAACGCTCACCATTGTTTATAGGACCCAAACTGATGGTCGAAAAAACCGAAGAATTTTTGAAAAAATATAATAATTAACGACCCTTGTGAGTGCAAAATAAAAAAATCTTAAAATTCTGTATCATAAATAATGTGAAAAGAGCAAAAATAAAATTCAATCATTATCTGTTTTTATTATAACGGCATATCACTTGCTTAAAATCAGCGATTTAAATTAAAACCCAACAATTAATTAAAACAATTGTATAATTTTTTTCGTTTTTTTTTTGGAAGTTTTAATAAAAGATTGCTACTTTTAAGCCTTGATTTTGTATCAACCAAACCGGCTTACATGATAAAAAAAGTATTAGTGGCTAATCGTGGCGAGATAGCCGTCCGGATAATGCGTTCATGCCGCGAATTAAATATCAGAACGGTAGCTGTTTATTCTGATGCAGACCGCAAGTCGATGCATGTAACTTATGCTGATGAGGCGGTTCATATAGGAGCTTCGCCATCATCTGAGAGTTATCTTAGTATTGATAACATTATCAAAGCAGCAAAGGCAACTGATGTTGATGCTATTCACCCTGGTTATGGTTTTCTTTCCGAAAACGCGATGTTTTCGGAACGGTGCCAAAAGGAAGGATTTATATTTATAGGTCCTACGCCCAACGCCATATCTAAGATGGGCGACAAAATTTCTGCCAGGGAAATGATGATAAAAGCCGGGGTTCCGGTAGTACCGGGCACTCACGAAAACATATCTTCCGATGAAGATGCTGTAAGGATAATTGAAGAGATCGGGCTGCCGGTAATAATCAAAGCCTCTGCCGGCGGAGGTGGAAAGGGGATGCGCCTTGTCAAAAACAAAAAAGAGATAGCGCCAGGCCTGCGTTCTGCAAGATCGGAAGCTGAAATTGCTTTTGGTAACGACCTTGTATATATCGAAAAATATATTGATTCACCACATCATATCGAATTTCAAATACTTGCCGACACCCACGGTAATGTAATACACTTGTTCGAACGTGAATGCAGCGTACAACGCCGTCATCAAAAAATTCTCGAAGAGACCCCATCACCAATTTTAACTCCCGAAAAGCGTGAGGAAATGGGCAAATACGCTATAGAAGCAGCCAAAGCCGTAAACTATGTCGGTGCAGGCACGATAGAATTTATAGTTGACAAACAACTTAACTACTATTTCCTCGAAATGAATACAAGGCTGCAGGTCGAACACCCCATAACGGAAAGAGTAGTAGGAGTTGACCTTGTTAAGGAACAGATAGATATTGCCAACGGAAATGAACTTTCACTCAAACAAGAGGAACTGCGGCAATCAGGTCATTCAATTGAATGCCGTGTTTATGCCGAAGACCCGCAAAATAACTTTATGCCGGCACCCGGACGTGTAGTACATATCACAGAACCCAGAGGAAACGACGTAAGAGTTGATGGATATGTATATAAGGGCTTTGAAATACCCCTTTTTTATGATCCGCTTATAGCAAAAGTGATCGTTTGGGGTAAAGACCGCGCCGAAGCGATCAGCAGATTGAAAAGAGCACTAAGAGAATCCAGGATAATAGGAGTGAAAAATTCACTCCCCTTCCTCAGAAGAATAGTTGACACCCCCGATTTTATCAATGGTAACTACAATACGCATTTTATAGAAAAAAACAAAAAATACCTTATGGGTAAAGCCCCGGTAGATAAAACCGCCGAAGACATGGTTATGATTGCCGCATTACTCGAATATCTCGAAAAAATAGAACAATCATCACCAAAGGAATTAAAATACATTCGCAACAACTGGAAAGATTATACCAGGGTAAAAAACGTAATGAAAATCTGAAGCTATGTCATACGAAATAAAAGTAAACGGGCGTATCGCCAATGTTATGCTCGTAAATAAAAACGGAAACTCGGTAATAGTTAACATCGATGGTGTGGAATACGATGTTGATGTTGTAAAACTTGAAAAAGGAAACTATTCCATATTGCACAACAACAAGTCGTACAACATGGAACTCATAGAGAGCGGAAATATTCGCACCTATGAAATAAACTCCTTCAAAAACCTTTTCAAGGCAGAAATAATAGACTCCGAAACAAAATACTTCCTAAACAGGAAAAGCTCTCAGCAAGAAGATGATGAGATGGCCATTGTTGCACCCATACCGGGAAAGGTGGTAAACGTACTGGTTAAACCCGGAATGAAGGTCAAAAAAGGTAAAACCATGATAATACTTTCCGCTATGAAAATGGAAAGTGAATTTAAAGCCAAAAAAGAAGGTGTTGTAAAAGAGATAAATGTAAATGAAGGACAAAACGTGGAAGCAAACCAGGTTATGGTGGTCATAGAATAGTTAAACAAAATAAAAAGAAAACATACCCTATTATGTCGTCAGAGGAAAAATATAAATTATTAGAGAAAAAGAATGCACAAGCCAAACTTGGAGGCGGTAAAGAGAAGATAGACAAGATTCATGCCTCAGGCAGAAAAACAGCGCGCGAGCGGATCATAGAGCTTTTTGATGCGGGCACATTTGTAGAAATTGACAAGTTTGTGGTACATCAAACCACAGATTTCGGCATGGACAAGCAAAAAATTTCCGGTGATGGTATTATAACCGGGTACGGAAAAATTGACGGAAAATTGGTTTATGTATTTGTACAGGACTTTTCAGTATTTGGTGGTTCTCTTAGCCGGACCAATGCAAATAAAATAATAAAAGTAATGGACCTGGCACTGAAAAACGGGGCTCCTATCGTTGGCCTTAACGACAGTGGCGGTGCACGCATTCAGGAAGGTGTCAAAAGCCTAGCAGGTTATGGCGACGTTTTCTACAAAAACGTAATGGCTTCAGGAGTTATACCCCAGATAAGCGCTATTTTGGGCCCATGTGCCGGAGGTGCAGTATATTCACCCGCTATTACAGACTTTGTATTTATGACACGCAATACCAGTTATATGTTTATTACAGGTCCTGACGTAATAAAATCAGTTACACACGAAGAAGTTACCAAAGAAGAGCTGGGAGGAGCCACGGCACATAATTCCAAGAGCGGTGTAGCCCATTTCAGAGCTGATGATGACCAGCAGGCAATGATTATGATACGCGAACTGTTAAGTTTCCTTCCCTCTAACAATATGGAAGACCCGCCGGTAAAACCCTGTACTGACTCAACAAACAGAAAAGAAGAAAAACTTCAGACAATGGTCCCTGACGATCCCAATAAGCCTTATGATATGAAAGATATCATTGAGACCGTTATTGATGATAACATGTTTTTTGAAGTTCAACCTTTCTTTGCACAAAATATGATTACCGGATTTGCCCGTATGGGAGGTAAACCGGTAGGTATAATAGCTAATCAACCTAATGTCCTGGCAGGAGTTATAGATATTGATGCCTCAAACAAAGCAGCACGATTTATTAGATTTTGTGATGCTTTTAATATTCCGCTGATAACGCTTTGCGATGTGCCGGGATACCTGCCCGGCGTTTCACAAGAACATGGCGGAATTATCAAGCATGGGGCCAAACTTTTATATGCATACGCCGAAGCAACCGTGCCCAAAATTACCCTCATTACAAGAAAAGCATATGGTGGTGCATATGTCGTGATGGCATCAAAACACCTGGGTGCCGATGTCAACCTCTCCTACCCTACCGGCGAAATAGCCGTTATGGGAGCCGAAGGAGCAGTAAATATCCTTTACCGGAAACTGCCGGAAGAAGAAAGAAAAACAGCAATTGAAGAATATAAAGAAATGTTCTGCAACCCATATAAAGCCGCCGAACACGGTTATGTAGATGAAATTATTATGCCCCGCGACACCAGACCAAAACTAATCCAGGCGCTGGAAATGACACAAAACAAAAGAGTCAATAACCCGCCCAGAAAACATGGTAATATCCCGTTGTGACATTTGTCAACTATCAACTGATGTAATGCCGACTGCCGACTAATTAGAGTTTGCCTGTAATGTCATTCATTTTAGAAATAATTGATTTCAGAACCCCGATACATCTCATTACCCCGATACACTTCGTTACGGGGCAGGCGGGGCAAGCAAGGATTACTCACTTAATATTTTATTTTATTTGGTGTTTCCCGAATAATCGGGATTATTCCCTTCGGTCATTGTCTCCCTTTGGTCGGCACGCTAAGTTAACAATTTATGAAGTTTGGCATAATCATCTGATTTTCCCTCAACTTCTAAAATCAAAAATCGTTGATCGATATTCGTTATTCAAAAAAGTTTGACATTATAGACGGACACTAATTACAGAATAGTTTTATAAAAATACTTCGCTCTTTCTTAGTGCCCTGCAGAAAATTTTATAATTTTGCAATCATAACGGGACGTTAGCTCAGTTGGTTTAGAGCGCATGCTTGACAGGCATGAGGTCACTGGTTCGAATCCGGTACGTCCCACATTGACAAACAGCCATTTGCAACGTTTTTTGTAAGTGGCTTTTTTATTGCTTAGCACAAATTTTAGCACAAAACCGGGTTTTTTAGCTTCTGTTTAGCAATCGAACGGAAAACAGAAAAATAATTTTTAACAATAAAAATTTATTTTAATTTTGTTATAAACATGTATTGCTGTTTTCCGAAAATCATGCATATTTATTTTCCGGTTACAAAACACCTTATATGATAGAATACCCATAGCACAATATGCGGCATAGTCTAACCCGGTTTTTATTCTTCATTTCCTTTTTAGCTTTTCTCAAATTTTCGGCAAATCTTGAAATATTAATTTATTTTATGTATATATTTGTAGGGAAAGAAAGAATAAAAGGCTGTTACGTTGAGATCAATGGTAGAATACACCAAATTGACAAATTTTTTTTGACAAATTTTTGATTTTTAGTAAATTTGCAATATGAGAGCAATAAAAAACATAGAAACGAAAATAAATCAATTGACTCCTGATTTAATTGATGAATTAAACCATTATTTGGACTATTTGATAAATAAGAGAACTGCCAAAAAATCAAAAAAATTAACTCAAAATTGGGCAGGTGGATTAAAAGGAGAAAATTATAATTCAATTGATTTACAAAAAAAAGCACTTAATTGGAGAAAAAAATAAGATACCTTGTTGATACAAACATTTGGCTTGAGAGATTATTAGACCAAGACAAATCAGAAATTGTTTCTAAATTTCTTGATACCATTCCTTTAGACCAAATATTTATAAGTGATTTTGCATTACACTCGATTGGAGTAATTATATCAAAACTTAAAAAACTTGAAATACTTGATAAATTTGTGAATGATTTATTTTTCAATGGACTAATCGAGCCAATATCACTTGACCCGCATGATTTTGTAGATATAATTTCAAATATTGAGAAATATGAGATTGACTTTGATGATGCATATCAATTGACAATATCACAAAAATATGATTTGACAATTGTAACGTTTGATAAGGATTTTAATATAGAAGGGATAAAAAAAATGACTCCCGAAGAAATACTTTAATTATAGAACCACTAGCCACAATATATAGGAATCTTAGCAGCCTGAAAGACCCGGCGATGATTCTGTGCCTGCCGTGTTAAATAGTTTTCAAATTCAACAGGGTTAAAACTAAATCCCGGTCGGTCAGATCGCTATGCACTTATCGAAGGGTTTTTTGATATTTTAGAATGAAATTGGGGAGGCTTGGAGTTGAAAAGTAAATATTTTCCTGTTAATTGATCAGGAAATAAAGAATAAAATTGCTTAAAATCACTCAAAAGCATATTCCGGTCTAAACTGAACACCCCCATTCCGGATCAAACTGTACATCCTATTCCTAAACCATAAGCAATATAGAATAACAAATTTTAAAAATTGCTTGCAGCGTTTTTACAAATTATTCCGTACTAATTAATAAAGGCAGGATACTTAACTCACAAAATATGTTAATAGTATGAAAGCAATAATAACATTGACAGTGCTCTTTTTAACGCTAGCCATATTAACAAGTTGTAATAAAGACGAAATAACGTGTTCTAACGAAGAAATTTTTTGTTATTACGTTAATAAAGAAGAATTTAATAAAACAGGTCCAACTATTGACAATTTTTTAAAAGATTTAAAGAAAAAACTAAGTGACGAAGAGAAGCTTGAGAGGCTTGTAGATTGGTTAAAATGCAAAAGTTGTGTTTCAAACGCTGAAATTTTATGTGTCTCTTGCATTAAAACAAATCCCCCTCAAAGTGAAATAAAAGTTTGGTTCATAATTAATGGACAGATAAAAACACAGATTTTAGATATTATAATGGATGACCCATTAAGATTTAGAACCTTTCATGACTAATAAAAGAATAATTAAAATGAAAGCAATAAATAAAATAATATTGTTATTAACGCTTGCATGATTTATCCTGACAGGCGGATGTGATAAAAATGACACATCTGAACCGGAACGTGTTGAAGTAATAGGTGAGCGTAAATATCTTCTTGTTAACTCACAGTGGATATTTATAAACGAAGAGGGGGATACTGTACGTTTTTCACCAAAACGTATTATTGTCAGTTTTACTGATGACATGACAGACATACAAGAGATATTACAAACTTTAAACATTATAGATGTTGATATTGCCAGTGGACCTTCAAGTGGTGGTTTTTATGTTCTTCATACTTCAACAGTAGATAGAGGATTCGAAGTCATGCGTATATTATATGATCATCCCTTGGTTGAGTCTGTCTCATTTTCAATTTATGGTGAGCGGCTCAATTAAGGTTATAAGGGACTGTAAAATAGAAGAAAGTAAAAAAGAAACAACTTATAAGCTGACATTTTACTCAAATGACACTTTGAAAATAAAACAATTTTAGCAGTAGATTATGGTTTTGGTTTTGAGGATGTTAAACTTTTTAAAACTGAATAAACAATGATAATCAATTAAAATAAACATGAAGAATAAGTTTATCTTAACAATTATTTTTTTGACTTGTTTACTTTTCTCCTGTGAAAAAGAATCGGATGATTTTGTTCGCGGTGAAGTATTAATAGGATTAGAGGATGGTGTTGAGAAACATCAAGTAAAAAATCGAATAGAAGAGCTTAACCTTGAATGGAAAAGGTATTTCGAGCATCTGGGTATTGCACTTATTGGCGTGCCTGTGGGAAAAGAAAAGTATTGGGTTGAAAAGCTTAAGGAAGAACCTTTGATAAAGTATGCACAATTAAATCATAAGGTTGATTTGAGGAATATATAAATGGAAATTTTATAACAAAAGATATTATTAATTAAGAAGAAATAGAAAGATGAAAAAAAATTTAATGGTATTCATAGTCTTGATTATTTTGACAAGTTGTGAAAAAGAAGATATCAATTATATACGAGTTGATAAAGAATTGATATCAGAGCTTAATTCTAAATCGTATGACACGTTAATGATTGGATCAAATTCTTTTATTTTAGATGCTTATCTGTGGCGTGATTTTCAGCCAGTTAGTCCTCCGGATGGAAAACCAATGATTTCAATAAATTGGCTTATAAACACTGATTCGACTGCCATACCGGATAATATTGATATGATTAAACAGTATGTAATATATGAAGATTCTATCTGGATATCGGAATATGAAAATGAATATCGTACTAATCTGCCAGAATATAAGATTGAAAAAGTTTCCAGGGAAGGACCAAAATGGGGACCTAAAATATATGTAGATGTTATTTCAAAGGTTCGTGATTTTAAGACAAACAATAACTATTATATTATAAAGAAAAATGTATATGTAATAAGAACAGATTGATAATGTTGCTTAACACCAGATTATTAATCAGACCAAAAAATAATTGTATCTAAAGAATTTACTGTTGAGTGGCATACATTCACAACTATTAAAGAATTGATCAATAATCATAAATTCTTATTATATGAAAAAAATAAATATAATTATTTCAGCTTTATTTCTAATACTGCCACTGTTGGTTAATGCGCAGTATCGTTCAGACAGACCCTTGGAGATGACTTTTGAACAGTCGGATTTCTTTTTCAGTCCGTCTTATGTTAATCCTTTGGGTGCTGAAAATTTTGTTTCAGCAACGGTGCTTACATCGGATCATCCTCTTATTGCATTGCAACGCAATCCTGCAAACCTCGCAGCTTTCGATCGTGATACTTTGCCGTCTAACTTTTTGTATTTGGATTTCAGAAATAACAGGGATATTGTTGAAAGCAGGTACCCTGCATATTATGGAATAAGACATGGCTATGTTTATCCCGGCTGGGGATATTACCATACATCCGTCAGAGGAGAAATAACACCTTTGATAAGTGCTGCTTATTTGGCAAGGCTCCCGCTACTAAACAATTCAATAACTTTTGGTGCGACTTATCAGTTAATCAGCCAGGCAGAGAATTATTATGCAATACCTCATGAAATTTACCGAAATGTCGCCGGGACAACTGTTGAAGGCACAAGTTATAAGGGTATGGAAGACTATGATATAACAGACAGATTTACAGGCTCTGATGAAATGTATCATGAGGGTCATACCATCAACACATTCCTTGCCTGGGAAGTTAGCGATGAAGTAGATGTTGGTATTAAGGTCGGAAGATTCTTATTCATTCGGGAAGGAAGCTTAGGGAGTGACAACCTGTGGAATCATCGTATAGATTACCAATCGTACTGGAAAAGATATGAAGGCAGGGATCAGGACTACAACCACTGGGATTATCTGCTTGGCATAACATATTCGACAAATGACAGCAGGCTTGGATTGCATGCCGGACTGGTAACAGGTAATGTGACTCAAAACCTGGGCAGAGATGATGGATCAATGTCGAAAAGAGGAGAAAGTGGAGACTCTAACCGGAGCCATTATCAGAGCTGGCATTTGACTGATCAAAACTGGGATCACAATGCAAACAGGTTTTATTCCGGATTATTATGGGAAAGACAGCTCAGAGAAGACCTTGGTTTTAGGTTTATGTACAATTATTCGCATTTGTCACAAAGTCTTGGCCTAAGCTCATCCATTGAAAGAGAATCGGAAAATGAGTATTACTCTGAAAGCAGCAACTGGTTGTATGAAAGTGAAGGATTCTCCAATATGCATGATTTTCGAACAGGTAACGGTGACAGAATTATTAATAACCACTTAGCCAGGGCAGCGATGAATTGGAATGTGCAGGAAAATCATAATTTAAGCGTGGGTATAATACTGGGCTTGCGGAATCAATCAACCAAAACTTCCGAAAAAGTTGATGCATTTTCAGAAACCTACTGGTATTGGTATCGCGAATCTAACAACGATACTTACACAACAGAACGGTATTACAAAACTATTGAAGATAAAACTATTATATGGGAATTTGATTCAAGACTGCGTTCTGTGCAAATACCGGTAATTTACGAATATGACATTAATGAAAGGTTTGATATAATGATTGGGATAAACCGAACAATGAATTTCTGGAAGATTGATAATACAACCCTTATACTTTATGATTACAGGGAAAGAGTAGAAAATGACCAAACCCTAATTGAAACTATGACAGGAGAAAGAATAACTGAACCGACAGAGCGGCTGAGTATTACTAATACAAACTTTATTGGCAGTATAACTTTTTTCCCGTCAGCATCATTCAGTGTACAACTAACAATTTCACCCGGCTTTGAAGATCATTCATTACGCGACGAGCAATATGCAGGCATGCATTATTGGCTTAGCATGAACTTAAGGCTTTGATTTTTGATAGTATAAAATTTATTAATTTTATATCGGCATGGAATAAAAATTCATTAATCCGGGTATTATGCAAAATGAGGGTTTCTCAGACATTGAACTTATTAAGGGTTGTATAGCAGGTAATGTCAGGAGTCAGGAGATGTTGTACAAACGCTTTTTCTCTTTCGCTATGTCTGTTTGCATAAGATATGCCGTCAATCAGGATGACGCAATGGAGATTGTAAATGATAGTTTTATTAAAGTTTTTGATAATCTTAAAAACTTTGATACATCCAGGGATTTCAAAAGTTGGTTTACTCAGATTCTGGTAAATACAATAATTGATAATTACAGAAAAAATTTCAAACATAATAAAGTATTACCGGAAGAGTATTTGCCTGAAACCATAGAACGCGAAGATACATATGTTCAAAATATATCAATTAAGGATATTCTTAAATTATTATCGCAGCTTCCGGAAAACTATAGAATAATATTTAATCTATACGAAATTGAAGGATACTCACATGAAGAAATTGGAAAATTGACCGGAATAGCTACGTCAACATCAAGAGCCAAGCTAACCAGGGCAAAAAAGATGTTGAGAAAATTGTATGAAAAGTATTTTAATGTTATAAACAAATATTATGAAACGGTTTGACGAAAAATTTAAAAAGCATATAAAGGATGTTTTTGAGGATTACAATGCTGATCATTTAGCTGATGAAGGGTGGAATGCTTTTTTAAAAAAGAAACAAAAAAGTAAAAGGTTTTACTTTTTTTCTACCATTTGGGCTAAAGCAGCAACTATTGCAATTTTAGTATCTGTTGGTGGATTTTTTACCTACAAATTAATTAATTCGGAAGAAGAACCTTTACGGTTAATTACGGAGAAAGAAGATGTTGAGGAGCAAATATTGCCAAAAACAGAAGTTGAGGATTACCTTGAAAGCATAGCACCTATTGAAGAAAAAATTGCACCACCTCAAGAACAACAATTTGCAGAATCGGAGCCCAAATACACTGAAAAAGCTAAAAAAACAGATGTTTCTGAAATTGAAAAAGCCAGGTTTTATGACCCGAAAGAAACAGAAAAACCATTTGAATTTCAGATCGAAACCAAAAATTTAATTGCTGTTAATAATGTTAATAATATTGAACCTTCTGAAATTAAGCGCCCTGATTTAAAAATCTTCCGGACATCGAAAATACATTCTGAAAAATCTGCTGCTCCAGTGCAAGTTGAAATAAAGCACTTAAATGAAGTAACTACAAGGGAAAAGACAAAAATTGGTTTCCATCTATCAGGTATAATGGCAATGGTTGAAAATAATGTTTCATCAACACCGGGTGCAGCAATTGGTTTATTTACGGAATACCGGCTGACCGATAGGTTGAGAGCAAGACCCGGATTGACGTTAGCTAACCATAGTTATCACTTTTACGGAGGTAACTATGCTATGGATAATATCGCTCGTACTGAAACTACATATGATCTTGCAAAAACAATAATAACTTCACAAGAAACTCAAATAGATCTTGTTTCAATTGAAATACCGTTAAATTTTGTTTTTGATATTTTCAAAACTCAACGGCAAAGTATCTATGTATCTGCGGGAACTTCAACAATAGTTTATCTTGACCAACATTTTACAGGTCATTATAATATAAATCATTATGATGAAAATGACGCCAAGAGTTATAATCCATTATTTGTTGAAGAACATTATGGTGCATTTAGCAAGATTGATCCTTTTGGTTTGATAAATATAGCTGCAGGCTATTCTTTTTCTTCGCGTAGAAATAACAATATAGTTGTTGAGCCTTTTGTTCAACTACCTGCAAGCAAATTAACCAGCATCAATTTGCACATGCATTTTGGTGGAATAAAGGTTCAGTATCAAATACAAAACTGATAAAAGGCTTTAATAATTGTTGCTTTTAAAGCTCAGTGATTCTGTTATGGGGCTTCCATCTTTTTCTTGAAAATGGAAGCCCCCGGTATTTATAATACTATTCTAAAACCTGAATTTCATTCGTATAAATTGTGTTTAACATCCTGATTTCTTATAATAGGGTTTGCTGGTTTTCTCATTGCAGCATTGCTGTTTTCTTATTTATCAAATTGCAATCATACTGTTTCAGCCCCCTGAATAACCGGGCAAAAGTATAGTAAAAAATCTTTGCTTTTTTGAGCATAAAAAATTACCAAAGAAGATAATCTTCAGATAATAAAGGAAATGTAAAGTCGAAATTGATTATCTCAGACGAAAATTAAAATAATTTCATAAAAATCATATGTCTGCTGAAAAAATATTCACACGTCAATTGTTAATTTCTATATAAATTCCGGCAGTAAGAGAATACAATGCAAATCACAATCATACAACTGTTGATTATATAATTTTGTTATTGGTTACATCGACAAAATACATCACTGGATATACTAAAAAACAAGATTTGCAAAATTTTATATTCCTGATTCTTTAAACAGAAACTTCTGTATAATTTTGTATAAGCTTATCGGATTACAATAACCTGAGAACAAAATATATGCAGGCTGCAATTTTTTTTTATTGTATATCGGACATAAATATGTTTATAAAAAATTGCTTATTTATGAAAAAAAATTTTTATATTGTGCTGGCTTGCTGATTTGGCAAAATAAATTATCAACATATGCAAAACCTTATCATAGAACCTACAAAAATGACGTTTGGTATATCTTTCAGTGCCGAAAAAGGAAATATGGTCATCTCAGGCACATCTTATCCGGACAACGCCATTGAGTTTTTCAGACCAATTCTCGACTGGGTAAAAGAATTCACCGAAACAAGAAATGAACCTGTTATACTCCAATTCAGGGTAAATTACTATAACACCAGTTCATCGAAATATATTTTTAAAATGCTTGAAATGTTCGAGAATTATCACGCCAAGGGCAATAATGTGGAAATAGTATGGCACTATTATGAAGGTGAAGAAGAGATGCTTGAAACATGGAAGGAGTTGATCAATGAATTGGATTTGCCATATAAGATTGAAATGAACTGACAAAACCCTGCTTTTTTTTTAATGCGGGGCATGCTTTAAGAGTTATCATATAAAATATTTTCTAAAATTTAAACTAAACCCATAAAAAATGAAAGAAAATCCACACGATGTCACAGAGCAGTCAGAAGTGTTTGAGTTTACCAGTATAGGCGAAATAATAAACCAAACACTTCCAAAAAACATAAAAGAAGAAAACATGACCAATTGTCTTTCAACCGGATTTCTGGAAATAGACAAGGTAATATTGGGGTTACAAAAAGGGCATTTGGTTACTATAGCGGTAAGACCGGGGATGGGGAAAACCGCTTTTTTATTATCGATAGCTAATAATGTAGCTATCAAGAACCATCATTCGGTTGCGATCTTCACCTCGGAGCGTTCAAGCCAAAAGATCGCGAACCGTATCATAGAAAGCGAAACAGGTATGTCCGTTTATAAGATCACGGACAAAAACTTTAACCTAAGCAGAAAAGACCATATTTTGAACATTATCAGCAACATTGCAAAAGCAAAGATATTTGTTGATGACACTCCGTATATTTCCATTGGGGAATTGGTTAAAAAATCAAGACAATTGAAGTTTATTAATAATGTCGACCTGATAATTATTGATTAACTTGAACTTATAAGTACATATGTTTCCGGCGGTGAAAGCAGGGAGGAACAACTCAGCAATATTGTACATACTATAAAGGAAACGGCAAAAGAATTAAATCTTCCCATAGTTCTGTTTTCTCAGCTTCAGGGGCAGGGTTTCGGATATAATATTTTTCAAAGACCTTCAATCACAGATATTCCCGTATTTCTCAGTGAACTTTCTGATGTTGTCATGTTTTTGCATCGCTCTGATTTTATGGGCAAAAACCCAAAGGAAAAAGAAAATGTTGAAATGATTATTGCCAGGCATAACAACAAGAATCATAACACAATCGTGCCATTAAAATATATAGGAAGTATGGCAAAGTTTGCAAACAGTTGACATATATTCAAATAATATCATCACTATTTTTCAATAAAATTTCAGTTTAACTATGGCATTGACAAATGAAACCGAAATAAATAGACAAGCATTGATCGAAATAGCCAAAAAGATGATGATCGCAGCCCGTACTGCTCCAAAGGCACGTGGTACAGACAATCTCGAAATATTAATGCTGACCGGCAATCATATAAAAACGTTGGCAAAAAAAATGGAGGAGACAGGCAAAAGGGAGGATAACCATATATTTTTACGTGACTCAAAGAATGTACATGATTCGGCTGATGTTGTTGTTTTGATCGGAACGCATTTCAAATCGGTCGGATTAAAGCTTTGCGGTTTTTGCGGCTTTGACAATTGTGAGCAAAAGGATAAACACCCCGACATGCCATGTGCATATAATACGGGCGACCTGGGTATTGCCATCGGATCGGCGGTCAGTATGGCTGCCGATTACAGGGTGGATAACAGAATTATGTATACTATCGGATATGCTGCAAGAGAAATGAAGATATTGAACAGTGATGTAAAGATAATTTATGGGATCCCTTTGAGTGCTACATCAAAAAATCCTTTTTTCGACCGTAAATAGAAAAAGTTTATTGAGAGGTGCTCAAGATCATTAATAAGAGATGTTATACGATGCTAGTACATTCAGTATATAATGGTTATTGGCGGCCATAAAAAAGGCGGGATAAAAACACCCGCCTTTTTCATATTAATTGCGCAACCTTATTGTTTCACTTTTCTTCAGGTTTTATTTAACTTCCTCATAATCCACATCGGTAACGTCGTCATCGTCACCTCCGTCACCTTTATCATCTTTTTTCTGCTTGGTTTCATCTTGCTGCTGAGCCTGGGCATCTGCACCTTGCTGCTGAGTTGCCTTATAAAGCTCTTCACTTGCAGCCTGCCATGCATTGTTCAATGCAGCCATTGACGTATCAATAGCTTGTATGTCGCGGTTCTTATATGCCTCTTTCAGCTCGCCTAATGCTTTATCAATAGGCTCTTTCTTTTCAGGCGGTATCTTATCGCCAAATTCCTTCATTTGCTTTTCAGTCTGGAATATCAGGCTGTCTGCAGCGTTTATTTTATCTGTTTCTTCCTTGATCTGCTCATCTTTTTCGGCATTGGCTTCTGCTTCTTCTTTCATCTTTTTGATCTCTTCCTCTGATAGTCCTGAAGAAGCCTCGATACGTATCTCCTGCGACTTTCCTGTTGCTTTATCTTTGGCAGACACGTTTAAAATTCCGTTTGCATCAATATCAAAGCTTACTTCGATCTGCGGCACTCCTCTTGGTGCAGGCGGTATACCGTCCAAATGAAATCGGCCGATAGTGCGGTTGTCTTTTGCCATCGGTCTTTCACCCTGCAACACATGTATCTCAACTGATGTCTGATTATCGGCTGCTGTTGAAAAAACTTCGGTTTTTTTCGTCGGTATTGTGGTGTTGGCCTCTATAAGTTTTGTCATAACACCGCCCAAAGTTTCGATACCCAGCGAAAGCGGAGTTACATCCAGCAGCAGTACATCTTTAATGTCGCCGCTAAGTACAGCACCCTGTATTGCCGCTCCGATTGCCACAACCTCATCAGGGTTTACACCTTTACAGGGTTTCCTGCCGAAAAAGTCTTCCACGAGTTTTTGTATTGCAGGAATACGTGTTGAACCACCAACCAGTATTACCTCTTCGATATCGGATGGTTTAAGACCTGCATCACTGAGAGCTTTTTTGCAAGGTTCGAGTGTTGATTGTATAAGCTTGTCACAAAGCTGCTCGAATTTACTCCTGCTTAATGTTCTGACAAGGTGTTTGGGGATACCGTCAACCGGCATTATGTAGGGCAGGTTTATCTCCGTTGATGTGGAGCTTGAAAGTTCTATTTTGGCTTTTTCGGCTGCTTCCTTCAATCTCTGAAGCGCCATAGGATCCTTTTTCAAATCTATGCCTTCATCCTTTTTAAATTCTTCGGCAAGCCAATTAATAATAATATCGTCAAAATCGTCACCTCCAAGGTGAGTATCACCGTTTGTTGATTTCACCTCAAAAACGCCATCACCAAGCTCCATTATGGAGATATCAAATGTACCACCTCCAAGGTCAAATACAGCCACTTTAACATCCTTGTCCTTTTTGTCAAGTCCGTATGCAAGCGAAGCGGCAGTGGGCTCATTGATGATCCTGTGTACTTTCAAACCCGCAATTTCACCTGCTTCCTTTGTTGCCTGGCGTTGCGAATCATTGAAATATGCCGGCACGGTGATTACCGCATCATTTACCTCTTTGCCAAGATAATCCTCGGCGGTCTTCTTCATTTTTTGCAATATTATCGCTGATATCTCCTGGGGAGTATATTGCCGGTCATCTATTTTTACTCTTGTGGTATTGTTTTCTCCTTTTACAACCTCGTAACTGACACGCTCTTTCTCCTTTTTCAAAGCATCGTAAGGCATCCCCATAAAACGTTTTATAGAATAAACGGTTTTTTGAGGATTTATGATCGCTTGTCTTTTTGCAGGATCCCCTACCTTCCTTTCACCGTTTTCGGTAAACGCCACTAATGACGGGGTAGTACGACGCCCCTCACTGTTATTTATCACTACAGGCTCATTGCCTTCCATAACAGCTACACATGAGTTGGTTGTTCCTAAATCTATGCCTATGATTTTACCCATTTTTCTGTTTTTTCTTTTTGGTTTTCAAATAAATTTATCAGTTTACACCTCTTCAATGATTATGCCATCATTGGTTTTAAACCGTATTTATTGCAAATATGACACGTTTTATGCACTTAACGACCATCTCATTTATAGCACATATGCGATTATCGCCTCATTTTTCTTATTTAACAATGCTTAGAGCATATTCAAACAATCCGGTATAGAATTATGCCAAAAAGGCAGTTTGATGAAAAAAATTTTATTTACGCCATAAAGGCAGAATAAATAATAAATAGTGGTATCTCATTTCATAAAACCACACATCTTCAAAAATGTACAACAAGTTTAACATTAAGCAATCTCCTTGTGAGGTAGTTTGGCACGGCATACATCCTGTTTTGCACGTCTTTTATCCACATATATGAAATTGTATTGTTAATCTGCAGCAGATTGAAGACCTCTGCGGTTATCCACAAAGATTCTATATGGCGAAGCGGATTTTTTTGCGAAAAAGTTGTGCGATGTCCAATCAACTGTTTTGAAAAACCGATATCCACTCTTCTGTAGGAAGGCATACGCAGGGTATCTTTATGGCGTTCGAAGGTAGGTGGTCCGAAAGGAAGGCCGGTACCATAAAACATGCCCAAATGAACTTTATAGGTCGGGTTGCGTGGTAAAAAATCCTGAAAATAGAGGCTGAAATTTATCAGTTGATCTGTTGGCCTTGGAATATAACCTGCAGGCACTAAATTGCCGTCAGCATCTTCATAATATTCGTCCAGGATCTTTTCTTCCGTTTTCATAAGCGAAAGGCTTGCCCATGAATCTATACCAGGAACAAACTCGCCGTGCAATTTCAGGTCAAGCCCTGTTGCATAGCCTTTGGCGTTATTTTTTGCATAGTAACGTACCCTTACATTATCAAGTTCATAGGGTATTATATTATTTAAATGCTTGTAGTAAACTTCGCTGGTAAACTTGAATGGACGATTCCAGGCAATGAAATCAAGATCACTTCCCACAACGAAATGCCATGATTCCTGTGCTTTAATATCTTTATTCAGGTTACCTTCGAGATCGCGCAATTCTCTGTAAAACGGCGGTTGATGATACAGCCCCACCGATGCCCTAAAAACAAGGTTTTGATTTTTTGCAGGTTTATACAATAATGTAGTCCTTGGGCTGAACAAGAGCTGGTCGTTCAGATCCCAGTAGTTTGCTCTTATACCTGCTATGAAAATGAACTCTCCAAGGTTATTATCAAACTTCCAATCGTTTTGAACATACCCGCTAAACCGGTTCGATACCAGGTTGTGTTTTGATTGCACGAAATTATTAAGCACCAGTTTGTCTTTATCAGGGTTATGGGGTAATGAATATCCGGCAGAATCAATAAGCGACCACTCTCTAAGTTTGTCATAAATATCTTCATGCTGATATTTTACACCCCACCTGACAATATTGTTGTCCAGATCCCATACACCTTTATGTTGTATATTCCACACAATTGCATTCAGGTAATTTCGTGCATGTTCAAGGAATGCTCCGGCTGCCAGGGGTTT
The DNA here is from genome assembly GCA_003559855.1 of Bacteroidales bacterium. Taxonomy (GTDB): domain Bacteria; phylum Bacteroidota; class Bacteroidia; order Bacteroidales; family UBA7960; genus PUKZ01. Next base: position 61,734 of record PWJZ01000124.1, on the reverse strand, counting down.
TCCCGTGGGATTGCCGTAGTCATCTTCACCGAAATCGGTGCCAACCCTGTACATCCAATATTGACCAAGTATGTCGAATGTTTCGTTTTCATCTGTTTGAAATGCAGAACCTATCAGTTGCAGTTTCAGATCATCGTTGCGGGTATAATTCAAAGACAATGCACCAAATGCAGTTACAAAACGGTCTACTTCCTGCCCTTCAAAATAAACTGTCAGCTGTCGGGGATCATCATAATGCCCGAAACGGGTTTTTTGCACCTCCGGCTTAAAAAAATAGTTGTTGCGCGAATAGTTGCCTAATAAATCGACAGACCAGTCATTATTAATATTATATGTAAGATAGGTCTGAACATCGGTGAAAGTAGGCTGGTAATCTCCTTCAACGTCAAGTGTTCCGAGCAAATATTGGTTGGTTTGATGCCTGAACCCGACAAGGTATCCCAGTCTTTCGTTATTAAAAGCCCTGCCTTCAAGGTGTAAAGAACCTCCCAGCAGGCTCATTGAACCAGAACCTCCGAAATCCTGGGGTGTTTTGTATTTTATATCAAGTACCGATGCCATTTTATCGCCATACATCGCATCAAAACCACCGGCAGAAAAATTTATTGATGATATAAGGTCAGAATTAACAAAGCTAAGTCCTTCCTGCTGACCCGACCGTATTAAGAAAGGACGGTAGATTTCAATACCGTTGACATATACCAGGTTTTCGTCAAAGTTGCCTCCCCTAACCGAGTATTGGGTTGTAAGTTCACTGACTGAAGAAACCCCCGGAAAAGTTTTCAGCAATGCTTCTACTCCCGATACAGGTCCGGGTAATGTTTCTATATGCTTTGGATCTATTCTTGTAATATGAGCGGAAAGTTCGCGCAAGTCCCTGATTTCAACATCAGGAAGATGCGTTACCATAATATCGAGAGCTATGTTTTTTTGCAATTGCTCATTGTGTGACAGTACGATCTCTATCTCTTTACTTTTGTACCCAAGATATGAATAAACCACAGTATGCTTTTCTTCAGGTTCAAGGTATAGCCGGTAATATCCGTTTTCGTCTGTTATAGTGCCTACAGGGGTGTTCATGACCGATACCGATACCATTTCGAGAGGATCTTTATGTTCATCAAAAACATAACCATATAACAGGGCTTCCCTGGCATTAAGGTTTGTGCCGGATATGAGGGCGGAAAAAATAACAAATGTTCTTAACAGGTTCTTCACCCCGCGAAAATATTAAATATTTGTTGAATTATTGTATATCTTGCCGATACGATCAATCTGTTCAATAGTTTTTATTTGGTGTCTGTGACATAATATGCATGTCATGTCAGCCCGGCACGTTCTGAATTATTGTGATTCCTGCAATAAACGCCGGAGTTATAAAATATATAACTAAATGATGCTTAAAATATTGTATATGACAGCGGCAGTTTTTCAGCTATCTCGCCTGAAGCGTCCTTCTCTCCATGCTTTTATAAATTGAGCCCATGCAAATGGGTTAAATATATGCATTGGTGGTTGCTGGCCGGCATAATATAATTGTTGTGAATGCTGATTAACATAGTGGCGGTAATTTGCAGCGGCACCCATGGGCATCTTTGCAAGCCGTTCTTTCATCTCAGCTCTTGCAAGGTTTTTCATGGCGCGGTCATAATCATCGTCGGGTACTTCGGTATGAATGAATGCATGCCTGAACTGTTCGCGGGTAGGCCAGGGATAAATAACCGTTTCATCAAGATGAATAGTATCTCTTGTAAGCATCTGAATAGCCGAATATTTTGACTCCTCCAGGGTATCCGGGATAACATAATAAGCCCTTTTATATCCTACCGATGAAAAAACCAAAGTGTCAAGTTCTCTGACAGGTATGGAAAAAAACCCATAATAATCGGTTGAGGTGCCCCGGCGGGTTGCTTTTATCATTACCGTTGCATATGGTAAAGGCTTAAGACTGTCGCTCGTCAGGACAATACCGGAAAGCTGAATTACCCTGCGTGACTTCCCGCGGGTATCGTCTTCCAGCGCTAAAATTATAAAAACCGGCAACATAAATAATATTATCAGTATATACAATTTACGCATATCTCTTCATCGGTATAAGAATTGTTATAATAAAATATCAGGCATGCCATAACTAATAATGTTTACAATTCAACATTAAATTAACTTGCCCGGTCAACAAAATTAATAAAAAAACGCCACCTGGCAACAGGCGGCGTCAACCAAAAATTTGAATCACGAAACAAACTATTTTATAAATCCCTTTTCGCGAGCCTCCTTCAGACACGCCGATATCCCCTTCTTATTGATCATACGTATGGCTTTGGTAGAAACCTTTAATGATATCCAACGGTTATCTTCGGGTATAAAAAACTTCTTTTCCTGCAAGTTTGGCAGAAACCTTCTTTTGGTCTTAATATTTGAGTGGGAAACACGATGCCCTACAATGGGCTTTTTCCCTGTAATTTGACAAACCCGTGCCATGTTATCAACTTTTTTAAGCCTTAATAATTTTCACTTGTTTCAAACGGAGTGCAAAGAACGATATTTTTTTCTTTTTGTACAAGTTTTTTAAACTTTATTTATAAAAATCTTCTGTCATACCCTTTTAGTCATAAAAACCCATTATGCTTTCTCCGTATCCTTACAAATTTGTGGGTGAGGTTTTTACAAACAAAATGATTTAAACATTATTACGACAAGGTTCTAATTATTTTGTAAGTTTGTGAACAAGATATTTGTGGGATAACAAGCCTGATATTACCGTATTACAAACCGCCAACTAGCGGTTTTAGCAGTTTGCAGTTGCCGGTTACCAATATCATGCAAAAAAATATAATGGTCATACTGCTTAATACTTAATACTAAATAATAAAAAAATGGTATTTCTTTCGGTTTTTTCATCTTTAGATCAATGGTTAACAACAACACTTGATTCTTTCGGATTGTCACCCGAAGCTGTTTATTACTCCAAGGCAGTAATATCAATATTGTTTTTAGCCGTTTTAGCTTTTCTTTTAAACTGGATAGCCAAGAATGTAATTCTGGCCTTGATCTGGAAATTTGCTGCTAAAAGCAAAAGCCAGTGGATTAAATTCATGGTTAAGAATAAGGTTTTCAGAAGGCTTTCGCATTTGGTACCGATAATAATCATTTATGCTTTAGGACCTTTGATCCTGGGAGAATATCCACGGCTTGCCGATCTGACTTACCTTATCACCAATGTTTACATTATCATTGTTGTCTGGATAGTTCTTTATGCTTTTCTGAATGCTGCTGCCGACATATACGACACTTTTGATATTGCCAGAGCAAGACCTATAAAAGGTTATGTACAGATTTTAAAGATCATTATAGGCATAGTGGCCGCTATACTTATACTTTCGGTATTACTTGACCGCTCACCTGTTGTATTTCTGACCGGTCTTGGTGCCATGACAGCCATTTTAATTCTTGTTTTTCGCGACACTATACTGGGTTTTGTCGGTGGTGTGCAGGTTACAGCCAACGATCTTGTTCAGATAGGCGACTGGATTGAAATGCCCAAATATGGTGCCGACGGCGACGTTACAGACATTACATTACATACGGTACTGGTGCAAAATTGGGACCGGACGATCTCAGTCATTCCAACTTATGCTCTTATTTCGGAAGGTTTTAAAAACTGGAGAGGAATGGTTGAATGTGGCGGAAGAAGGATAATGAGGCATATTTATATTGATATGAGGACTATACGCTTCTGTGATGAAGAGATGCTTGCCAGATTTGAGAAAATACATTACCTGAAAGACTATATTAAAACAAGAAAGAAAGAGATCGATGAATACAACAAAAAACATAACTTCGATCCTTCCAGCCCGGTAAATGGCAGGCGAATGACAAACCTTGGAACATTCAGGAGATATATTACCAACTACCTTGCTAATCATCCTCTTGTAATACAGGATCAAATATATATGGTACGACAATTGCAACCTAATGAAAAAGGATTGCCCCTTGAAGTTTATTGTTTTGCAAAAACTGTTGAGTGGGTTAACTATGAAAACATTCAGGCTGACATATTTGATCATATTCTGTCAGTAATATCATTTTTTGATCTCAAGATATACCAGTATCCAACGTCTGAAATGAGTGTAACCCTGACGGAGCAATCTCCTGTTGTTGATTTTGACTCCCGAAATATAACCGGCAGGAAGGAAACATAGGAAAGCAGGTTTCAGTTGAACATCAATGATTGAGTTAATACAGGCCGGAAAAATCGTCTGTTTTCTTTATTGACTTTTGTTTTTTTTCTTTGTATATTGTTCTTCTTTAAAATTTTTGGTTTGAAAAACTATTATAAAATATTAGGTATTTCACAAACCTCTTCCTTAGAGACTATAAAGCGTGCGTACCGTACCAAAGCCAAAGCATGCCATCCTGATACCAATACCGATAAAAATTCAAAGGAAAAGTTTCAGCTTTTGAATGAGGCTTACCAGGTATTAAAGAACGACAAAAAGAGACGTCTTTATGATTACAGGCTTAACATGGGCTACCGTAGTCAAAAGGTTTATTACCACCAGGGCAGAAGATCATATCATAATTACAAATATGCACAAAATCCTTATTATGCGCACAGATCAGCCGGCACATCCCATAAAAACAGGAAACTTGAGAAAGCCTTTGACAATATTCTTTTCCTTCTTATGTTAATGGCCGGTTTATATGCGATAGGTTTCGGGTTTTACAGGCTCTATTTCGAGAAGATTGAGGGTGTTAATCCGTTGGCGGGCATAATCAGCGGAGCGATCTTTACACTTGTCATTGTTTTCGGCTGGATATTGCGGTATAGGAAATGATCAGCTTTTCCCTGTCTTTCTATAGTTAAACTTTACCAGGTAATTTATTAGAAATATTATAATGAGTCCGGTAAGCATTGATACGATAACCGGCAGCAATAATGGATCAGAATCGTAAATTTGCTGATATTGCCACGGAAAAATGCTCCTTTCAATAAATGGTACTTCTTCACCATGTACGTTCAGCCTTGTTTCCAGGATTTCTTTCCATGGCCATAATTTGTTGAGCGAACCCACCATTAATCCCGTAAGTATAGCAATGGTGTAGTCATAATATTTTTTCAGAAGCCATGAAATGATGTTGGAAAAAAGTATAAGCCCTATTACGCACCCTCCTGCAAAAACAGCTAGCACTTCAAGATCAATTATATTAACGGCATTGATAATATACTCATATTTACCTAACAGCAGGAGTATAAAGCTTCCTGATATACCCGGCAGTATCATTGCACAAACCGCCACTGAGCCGCTAAAAAAAACATAATATAATGTTTCTGGTGTAGTTGCCGGGGCTGCCAGGGTAATATAAAATGCAGCCACTGTACCTGCCAATATAAAAATGACGGTCAATGTATTCCAATTATTGATCTTTCTGCCGACATAGATCGCCGAAGCTGCTATCAAACCGAAGAAGAATGCCCAAACCAAAATCTGGTGATATTCGAGCAACCATGATATTAACTTTGCAAGTGAAAATATACTGACCAGCGCTCCTGAAAAAACCGCAGCAAGAAAATTGCCGTTTATCTGTTTCCAGGCCAAAACGGGTTTCTTTTGAACCAACAGCCTGAAAAATTCAAGGTTTATAGATTTAATACTGTCAACAAGCTTTTTGTAAATACCCGTTATAAGAGCCATCGTACCGCCCGACACACCGGGTATCACGTCTGCAGCTCCCATACTCATGCCTCTTAAGAACAACAGTAGTGTATGAATGGTATTCTTCATTTGTGTAATTGTTTTAATGTAGCGGTGATAACCGCGTATATTAGAAGCTGCTAAAACCCGGGAAGCGCAGATTATGCTTATAGCCGCCGGCATCACTTGCCTGCAAACATACGTATAATCCGCTTTATCCGCGTTCAATTACTGTCACTTTCAACTTATATCTTACCCATAATCCGTAACTGCTATTCATATCCTTATTGTGAACGTCAGTTAATGAGGGTTTTATCTGACAAAAATTTGTTTTGAACCTGTCAGACAGTTAGCTGCGGCTATCCGGCAGAGCCAGCATTAATAACATTACCTGCTCTATTTCTTTTTGAGCTTATATTTCTGGTATTCTTCGGGTAAAAACTCAAAAAAAGTATCGCCGCGCAGTCCGAGCCTTAATGTTTCAAGAGGTATAACATCAACAGGTGCTATATTGCCCAGGTTCACGTTTGCACCTATCAGTTTGATAAACCACGCTTGTTGTTGTTTTTGGGGCGCCTCCCATAAGATTTGCCTGGATGGTATTTTTTTTAAAATATCATTTATTATTGATATATCGGCTGTGCCATCCTTTTTGTATATACCTACGGTTCCGGTTTCACGGGCTTCTGCTATAACATAGCTGCTTCCAGCGTCAAGTTCACTTTCCATATGTTCCGCCCATTTGTCGGGATCGATAAAAATATCATCTTCCTTTGCACCAACTTCGCTTAACACAGTAAAATCCCTGGCAAAATTGCCTATATGTTTGCACTTCTCATCGTGATCCATCACTATTGAGCCGTCGGACACCTCTACAGCATCAACACCAAGTTCAGTGACAAACCTCTTAAATTCATCGATCATATTTCTTATTGCACAAGCTTCAAACAACGTCCCCCCTACAAACACTTTAATACCTGCGTCTCTGTAAACTTTCACCTTTTCTTTTGAATGTCCGCATACAAGGGAAGTCCCGAAACCCAGCTTGGCAAAATCAATAAAATTACCGGCAACCGATATGAGATCACGCACCTGACCAACCCCGATACCCTTGTCCATCATCATCGTAACACCTGTTTCCCTGGGTTTTTTTTCCCGCTCAGGCAAAAAAGGTAACTCCATAATTTAAAGTTTTTTACTGTTAAAATAAAAATTATTATGGTCTATAAATTTCTATCAATTCCATGAAAGTTGGATTATTAAGAATAGCAGGATAATTTTTTATGAGAGTATTATGAGCCTCGTAGTTAATCATTAGCGCTTCCTCAAGAAAATAAGATGCTTCATGATTTCTTCCCTGCTGAAACAGATATTGAGCTATTTTATATAATATCTCTGACTCGTCCGGTAATTCTTCGTATGCTTCGGATAATATTTTTATTGCTTCCTTGGTTTTCCCTTCGCAAAAAAAAGCTTCAGCATAATCGAGCCATATATTTTTCTCCTTCGGGTTTATCTTCAAAGCTTGCTTGAAATACTCCCCGGCTTTATCAAACATGTTAAGGCTCATGTGTGTTTCGGCTAACAAGCAAAGGCAAACTGTATTATCAGGTTCAAGCAACAAAGCTTTTTCAAAGTGATTCAAAGCCGATTTAGTATCATCCAGTTCAGAGCAGCATACACCGAGACCCATCCATGCCTCGGCAAATGAATCGTCTCTGTCAAGACATATCCTGTAATATTTTGCAGACTCGTGATAATCTTCCATCTTTTCATAGCACTCGCCTATATAATAAAATTTCATAATATCCTGCTCATCTTTTTCTATCGATCTAAGATAGCATTTGACTGCTTCGGAATAATCGTCCGTAATACCATAAATAAAACCTTTCTGAAACCATGAAGGTGAATGGTTTTCATCTATTGCGATAGCATAATCAAAAGCTTCATGCGATTTTTCATAAAGACCCGAATTGATGTATGAAATACCCAGGTTGAACCATGCCTCAACGGAATAAGGATGCCTGTCAATAAGATTTGTAAAAAATGATATGCTTTCTTCGTTGAGACTCAAAAGGTCGAAACAATAAGCGGCTTCATAAATGGCAAGGTCATTTTCAGGATTTATTTCAAGTGCTTTTCCAAGATATTCAAGGGTTTTATTGTAATTGCCCATATTTTCGTATTCGAAAGCAATATTACAATAGACATAATCAGGATTATCAGCATCATTAACGGCTTTACTGTATTCCTCGATCGCTTTTTCATATTTTTTCATCTGCGAAAATATAGCTCCTTTTGTAAGAAAAATATCGGGGTTTGAAGGTTCGAGCGATTCAAGACCCGCCAGAACATCAAGGGCACTGATCTCTTTTCCGGCGGCTGCCAATACCTGTGCCCTTTTCAACATCAACGTTGAAGAAGATTTGTGTAAAGACGATGCGTAATTAACAGTTTTGAAAGTTTTTCTTAATTGACCCTTTATGAAATAATAATCAATTATAACTTCAAAATCATCAATATCAAAATAAACAGGCTTTTGCTGCCTCAATAATTCCTCATATTTCCTTACCTGCCAGGGAGGCTTGCTTTGCTTATCAAATATGTTTAAGTTCATGATTCTTTAGCTGGCATCTGTTATAATTAGCAATAACTCCAATGATCAAGGTCATAATTAAAAAAACCGCCTGATGATTGTGTTGCAAAATTAAAAAAAAACATGCAACTATTTTTTAATATTAAAATATTGTTGAAATAGATAAAAATGCAATCATTTCACATATCATAAAATTAAGTTTACCAATCATGCGATAAATGTATTAAAATATCCTGTTTTTTTGTCAGAATTTTATTTTTTTTTTCAACACTATTATTAACAAAATGAAATCAAACATTATCATTCATTATAAAAAACGAAAAAACATTTTATCTATTCCTTACATTTGTAAACAAAAAGCTATAAAAGCATGTCGTTAAAGTGTGGAATTATCGGAATGGCCGGCACAGGCAAGACAACTCTTTTCAATTGTTTGTCGAAAAGCAAAGCTTCTGTGGGTATAGGTGCCGGCGGTAAAACCAATCTTGGGCAGGTAGAAGTGCCCGACCCGAGGCTTGATGTTCTTTACCGCATGGTTAAGCCGGAAAAGAAAGTGCCCACTACTGTAGAAATTGCCGACATACCCGGATTGCAAAGGGGCGGTTCGGGCAAGAACGGAGGCAACCGTTTTCTGGCCGATATAAGGCAAACCGATGCCCTGATACATGTGCTCAGATGTTTTGAAGATGATTCGGTGCCGCACATTGAAGGCAGTATAGACCCGCTACGCGACAAAGAAATCGTTGATCTTGAGCTTATTTCCAAAGATATCGAAACAGCAGAAAAAAAACTCGAAAAATATAAGAAGGATGCTAAAGCAGGTGATAAAGAAGCTGTGCATGGTGCAGCGATCTTATCGGAACTTCTCGAACACCTTGAAAACGGACAACGTGCAGTTGATTTTAAAACTGCCGACAGGGGTAAGAAGTACCTGGATGATTGCTTTTTGCTCAGCATAAAACCGGTTCTTTACGTTTGCAATGTTGATGAGCATTTGGCTGCCAAAGGCAATAAATACTCTGATAATGTAAGGGAAGCATTGAAGGAAGAAAATGCAACAATACTGATCATCGCAGCCAAAGCTGAAGCAGAAATAGCAGAGCTTGACTATCCGGCCGACAGGATTGAATTTCTCAAGGACCTCGGCATTGAAGAGCCGGGAGTGAACAAGCTGGTTCGAAAAGCCTACGAATTGCTTGACCTGCAAACCTTTTTTACCATAAAACACAAGGAAGCAAGAGCCTGGACAATACGCAAAGGCATGACGGCACCACAGGCTGCCGGAGTGGTACATACCGACCTCGAACGAGGATTCATAAGAGCTGAGGTAATGAAATATGATGACTTCGCCGAACTGGGCTCGGAACAAGCATGTAAAAATGCCGGAAAATTATATATCGAAGGAAAAAACTACATTGTGCAGGATGGAGATATTATGAATATCCGATTTAACGTCTGATCCTTCAAAAAAGTAAACAATGCGGCAAAGTTGTTTTGTGAATTGACACCTTCCACACTTTGGTATAAAAAGTGATATTATGCCACGGGTTCAGAACCCTTTTGTCTTCTTTTGTTTAAAAAATCCCTGGTATTGAGTACCAAAGACAGAACAAATGTAACCACGCCAAGCCCCTCGGTCAGAATATCAATAAATGTCTGTGAAAGCTCGAGATTCAATATTCTCTGAAACAAATAACTGACATATGAAGCAGGCAAACCGGTATAACCCAGCTCCCGTAATGCCCAAAAATGCCAGTCGGTAAAAGGACAATACCCCAAACTACCATATAATAAATAACTCAACACCGTCCAGGAACCAAGCGTCAGAACCATCAGGATAAGATGATATAACCGTAAGGATTTCCGGATCCATCCAAACAAAACAAATAATATCAGTAAGGAATGAAAAATAAGAAAAAACCAGTCAATGAAATGATAGATAGTAATATTGCTAATGATATATTGCATAATTATTGTTGTCAATAAACAAAGCCTGATTAACCAAAAAAATAATTTCCAAAATCTTAAAAATCAAAATTAATGAAATAATAGAATAAAAATTGATTTTGAGTTAGGGATTTATTTTAAGTTTTGTATTGGGGAGTTTGAACCTGTTGACCGGATTTTTCAGTTTTTTAAGTAATTTCACGTGCCGGACAAATCCAGGTATCAATAAAAAAACCATTAAACTGCCCTCTTATATAGCATATTCCATACTGACAGTTTAATGGTTTTTTATTATTAACCTACTTTTAATACTTGAAAACAATCTGTTAAACTATGTCTTTTTCTTACATCTCCTTTTTCTCTGCTTCCTCCTTTTTCTCTGCTTCCTCCTTTTTCTCTATTTTTTCCTTTTTCTCTACCTCCTTCTTTTTCTCTACTTTCTCCTTTTTCTCTACTCTCTCCTTTTTTTCCACCTCATCTTTTTTCTCTATTTTCTTCTTTTCATATTTTTCCGGCATAATACTTTTTGCTATTGCCCGGCTAAAGTCGTAGAGATCGGGGGGAGTTCTTGAAGTAATGATATTTTCATCAATAACAACCGATTTATCTTTATATACTACTCCGGCTTCTTCCAGTTCCTCCTTAATGCCGCCAAATCCGGTTGCTTTTTTACCTTCAAGCACACCTGCAGTTATCAGCACTTGCGGTCCGTGGCATATTGCAGCAACTGTTTTACCGGTTTTGTAAAACTCCCTTACCCATTCAACCACTGCTTCATCCTCACGTAATTTAGAAGGTGCTTTACCGCCAGGAATTATCAATGCATCAAAATAATCGACCGACACATCTTCAACAGCCTTATGAATCTTAATTTTAAAATCAGAATTGTAGGCTTTGACAATCCCTTTTTCAGGTCCTATAACAACGCTATGTATGCCTTTATTAGCCAAATAACCAATCGGCATGAAAGCTTCACCATCATGAAAACCATCGGTTACCAAAACGGCAACCTTAGCCTTCTTTTTCCATACTTTTTCCGGTTCTTCTACCTCCTCAACAGGGCATCCGGAAAACATCATAACTAAACCGATAATCGGAATAAAAAATAATTTTCTCATAACTTTTAGATTTTTTTGTTCATTATTAAAATTAACTACCCATTGCTCTGTTTAATAAAACAGTTATCACTACTGTACTGAACAACTGTAATTTCGTAATATCATATTGAAACATTAATGAAAAAAGCCAAACAAATTGAAAACAACACCAGTTCGATTCATGTAATATAAAAAGATTTACATTTTTGAGGTAAAATTAAATTATATTTTGCAAAAAACAAAATTATCGCAAGCAAAATTGCCATTCACGCATTAAAAATCTTTAACGTACTAATTTTAAATCATTGCTTTGCCGGAAAGCACATTACCGGATCAGATGTACTTATGAACTGTTATAATTATGCCGTAAGCCTTTTTTTATTTCACCCTATGTCATTTATGGTCACGGCAAAACAAGGATTATCAGCCATTTTTATGCTTTATGCACTCCAATTTGACGGGTTTGGTTTTTTAAAAAAAAATGTCAATAAAATCAGCAGCCCGAACCTGGTTCTTGTTCTTAATAGTCCTCTTGCCTCCGGAGTAGCTGGTTAACGCACATTGTTCATATATTTTACAGTCGCCGTCTTTATCCGGTGAATATCCTCTGCACACCCGCAACACATCGGGAGATATTTCGTCGATTATGACAATTTTTCCGTCCCCATATTTCAATCTGCCCAATTCAAACTTACCGTCAATAACATGCAGATTTTTTGATTTGAACTCCTCACAAACGATTTCAGCAATGTTCTTCACAAGCTCTACGCTGTATGCTATTTCCTCCCTGCTCATTGCTCCGGTTTCTTCCAATGCTTCGAATGTTATGAGCACATCAACATCTCCTTTTGTCCATGCTTCAACGACTTTATGTATATTTTTACATGGCTTTACAAAGGGGTATCTTCTCCAGAAGCTTCCGGTTGCATTGTTTCGCCAGGTAAACTCAAGATTCAAAAGCGGTGCTGATCCGGGGAAACCCGGCGATTCCACCGGCATTGATAACGGATCGGCAGGCTCAACGATCATTTCATTATCCCTGACCGTATCAATGTAATGTGAAGGAATGCCCTTATCCTTAAGCAATTTGAAGAAATGTGAGGCAAACCTGCAGGCTATGGCGCCTTTGCCGGGGATCTCACCGACAACAGTATCGTATCCGGGATCAAAAACAGGCCTGCCACCCTCCATGTAACCCGTCGCATCATCCTTGAAAACAAGACGGTACTTCCCGGCATGAAGTCCTTCGGCTATATTATAAACATCTTTCGACTTCCCCCGGTAAATAAGGTTTTTTTCTGCCATAAATATAGTCTCCTTTGAAAATTTTTTATATTACTTGCTATTAAAATCAGTGAACTATGAATATCTGTAATTTATCGAAAAACATGGTGACAGCTACAAAAATAATTCAAACCGCTATATTTCAAATCAAATAAACGAGGCAAAAATAAACATTCCGAACAATTTTACCGAAAAAAACATCAACTGTAATTATTCGTGCTTCCAACGATGAATAAATCCGATAACCCTATCAGTTAGGTTCTCAATAATGTATAATTAACCGGCTTTTCTGTTGCAAAAAAATACTAGCCGAACGAAAAACCACAACAATGACAGTAATAAAAAATTGATAAATGACTTGCGTTTAACAGTACTATTTATTTTGATAAGTATCTTAATAAATTCCTGTCATCACAAGGTTATCTCCGGCTTAACCTCCCTTAATTTTCTTAAATAAAGAATTTTTAAAAGTACATCATTTATTCCCGATCAACAATCTTAATTCTTTTAATTTCATAATAGTCTATCCTATAATCAGGGTTTTCATAATTCATCTCCGAGCAGAAAATTTCAGGATCACCAAGTTCAACATATACCTTCACCGGGTCAGAAATCTCATAACCAACTAATTCCCCGATTCTCTCGTCATCAGATTTTATAAGCTTGTCATCAGTTTGTATAATCCAACCCCAGCAACAATAACATTTTTCCGGGATGAATTTCATGATATCCGCATTGCCTTCCAAAGAATTGCTGTCTTTTTCACAGGCTGCTATTAGTAACATTATCAGCAAGTTTATTAAAACAAGATTTCTCATAATTAAAAGGATATATAATTCAGTGTTTAGTTATTGGAAAATCCTCGAATTGATGAAACAAAAAAAGCTGAAAACCTGTTTACCCTCACCAGCATATACTTTTGTTGCTGCCGGGCATTTAATGTTAAGCGAAATCTGAACATAATCTATATACAAATATATTTTTTTTTACAATAATGACATTGATTTATTTTGTAAATGTTAAGACGTATACCAATATGAATCAGAAACCGTCAAAGCCCGAAAAGCACAAAACAAAGAACATCAAATTCTGCACACATAATCCCTGATGCGCTACCCCGTGGTCCTTCACAACCATTTACCGCGAGTATAATTCAACTTTTATTTTTTTATACATTTGCATCAAAAAAACCATGGCAATTGACGGGTCGGTAGATCAAAGGTTCAGTTCGCGTCTAGGGCTTTTGCTCAGTGCATTGGGTATAGCCGTTGGCACGGGCAACATATGGAGGTTTCCGCGTATAGCTGCCCAGTGTGGCAGCGATGACGGAGCCGGTGCACTTATTATAGCCTGGTTAATATTTTTGTTTTTATGGAGTATTCCACTGATAATCACCGAATACCTTATAGGACGCAAATATCGCTACGGTGTTGTAGGCTCTTTTGTTAAAGGTATTGGCAAGCGTTTTGCATGGATGGGTGCCTTTGTGGTTTTCGTTGCCGCGGCTATAAGCTTCTTTTATGCCGTAATCGTAGGCTGGGCAATATACTATTTTATCCAGATGCTCATATTTCCCCTGCCTCAAACCAGCGTGGATTCAATGCAAATATGGGAGACATTCCAGCGCTCTAATATGCCTTTCATCCTTCACTTTCTTGCCGTGGCCGTCGGCATCTTTGTGATCTGGAAAGGGATAGTGTCTATCGAAAAAGTGAATAAAGTTCTTATCCCTCTGCTGGTGCTGATAATAATTGCTGCGGTGATACGTGCCCTGTTGCTCCCCGGAGCACTGGATGGTATAGCTTACCTGTTTAGTGTCGACTGGCAACAACTCAAAACGCCCGACATCTGGCTTCATGCCCTCACGCAAAATGCCTGGGATACCGGCGCAGGATGGGGGCTGTTCCTCTGTTATGCCACATATATGCAGGTTCGCCACGGCGCAGTGAAAAACGCTTTTATAACAGGGTTCGGCAACAATATCATCTCATTACTAATTGCTATCATGATATTCGGTACGGTATTTTCCGTCCTTCAATACGGACTGGGATATACCGACCCTGAAGTGCTGAATGTAATGCAAACATCCGGCCCGGCATCAACAGGACTTACCTTCATCTGGATGCCACAGCTCTTTGCACTCATGCCCGGCGGAAATATACTGGCAATATTTTTCTTCCTCGGGCTGGCTTGCGCCGGATTCTCTTCGCTGATATCAATGCTTGAGCTAAGCTCAAGAACATTGGTTGATAAAGGACTAAAAAGAAAACATGCCGTACTGATCGTGGGAGCCGTCGTCTATTTGGTTGGTGTGCCCTCTGCCATGAACTTAAATGTACTTAGCAACCAGGACTTCGTCTGGGGTCTGGGGTTAATGCTCTCCGGCGTGTTTATAGCAATATTTGCCGCCAGGTACGGACTTAATAAGCTTAAAGGTGATAACGGACTGATAACAGGCGATTGGCGCCTGAGAAGCTGGTGGAATATTCTTATCCGCTACTTCGTACCCACAGCAGGTGTTGTCCTGCTCACATGGTGGATCTGGCTCTCAATAACTCAATTCGCACCAGAAGAATGGTATAACCCGTTTGCAACATTCAGCGTTGTGACAGTACTTGTGCAATGGGTAGCGGTTCTCATAATTTTTGCCCTGTTCAATAAAAAAATAGCCGGCTTAAAATAATTGTCCTTACCCACCCACCTCCAAACCTTATTAAACTTTTTTTCAAAAACAATAAGATAATAAGGTTACCGGTTTTTTTTCTAAAACGTTTGTAAATACCCTGGAATCAATATCTTCTCATCACCTCATAAGCCTTTCGCAGCATATTTTTACCGTATGAACCGGGGATTTCAAACTTAGCATTTAGGATTTTTATTAAAGCTTACGAATTAATTAGCATATAACAACATTAACCCCCTATTTGAAAAATACAAAACTCATTAAACTTTTTCCTACTTTTGAAAAAATTTTGACGGTTATGATACGCATATACCTGGCTCTCATAATTTCAGCATTGTTTTGCGGTTATGCATCCGCTCAAAGCGTTTATCTTCACGAAGCCTCTCTGCTGGAGCACGAATTTATAGAACGACTTGAAATTAAATCGGGCTCATTCTCCGAACACATTTTCACATCCCTGAAACCCTTTTCACGTAAAAAAACGGTAAAATACCTCGAAAAAGCCGATACAGCCATTGCAGGATTGAGCCGTACGGACCGCCTTATTATGAAACGATTTTTTGCCGATAACCCGGAGTGGACAACTGAAAAACAGCCGGAATCGGAAAGGCCGGTGCTGGGCATTTTTTACGAATATCCGGTTGACTTTTTCCGCTACGAGGAAAACGGCTTTTTTCTCTCCTTAAACCCGGTGCTAAATCTTATCGGCACATTCGAAGAAAGCACAGGTGAATTGCCTTATCTTAATCAGCGGGGTATCCAGGTAAGAGGACTGATCAACGAAAAGATCGGCTTTTACTCATTTATTGCCGACAACCAGGCACGCTACCCCGTGTACGTGAATGAAAAAATATCTGACCAGGATGGCGCCATACCCGGCGAAGGATGGCATAAACCTTTTGGTGATGACGGCTACGATTTTTTCTCCGTTAAAGGGTATTTGTCCTTCAGGCTGCTGCCCAATATTGATGTGCTGTTTGGGCAGGATAAAAATATAATCGGCAATGGTATACGGTCACTCTTTTTATCCAATTATTCCAACAATTACCTCTTTCTTAAATTAAACACTCAATTCAAGCGCTTTCACTACCAGAATATTTTTGCCGAGCTTGTTGACTACCCGATGCAAACCTTTGGAGGCAGGCGCTACGACAGGAAGTTCAGCACAACTCATTATCTTACCGCCAGAATTACCGATAACTTCCGCCTGGGTTTGTTTGAAAATGTAACCTTCGGAAGGGTTGACAGTCTTAACCAGCGCAGCTTCGAAGCCCAATACCTGAACCCCGTTATCTTTTACCGTGCCATTGAACACCAGATCGGCGACCCTGACAAAGTAGCGATAGGGCTTGACTGGCAATGGCTCATTGCGTCAAGATTCTCCTTCTACGGACAAATATACATTGATGACTTTTACCTTAAAGACGTCAGGAAAGACCTGGACTCATTGCTTGTGAGAACAGGTCTCAGAAGCGAACGTAAGTACAGCGAATTTGCATCGTTCAGAAACAAGTTCGGATTACAGACAGGGGTTAAATGGATTGATGTTGCAGGCATTTCCAATCTCGATTTTCAAATAGAAGCCATCCTGGTCAGGCCTTATACGTACTCTCACTTCGACACCTATGGATCGGGGCTTCGCCCGGCTGCGAGCTATACACATTACAGCCAGGCACTGGCTCACCCGCTGGGTGCCAACTTCTCCGAACAGGCAGCACGTATACTATACCGCTACGGTACAAACCTTACCTTTTCGCTGCAAGCATTCAAATATAAACACGGAAAAGATATGAACGATGTCAACTATGGCGGCAACATACTAAATGATTACTCCGAACGACCGGATGACTACGGTATGTATTTCCTCCAGGGTGATAAAATTGACGTAACATTACTGGATCTTATGATCAGCTGGGAATGGAAGCCTAACCTGTTTTTTGATATATCAACCATGCTGCGCACCGAAGAGCAAAAAAGCAACAACACCGAAAAATCCGATCTCTTATTCTCAATAGCCCTGCGATGGAACAGCTTCCCGGTGAAACATAGCTTTTGAAATTTTTCTTTGATCCCCATGCAGCCACATCACTAATAATCTTCTATCTTCAGGCAAAATTGCCCTAAATGTGAAAATGACAAATACAAAAATTTTTAAAAAACTTTTCCGATTATGCGAAGAATTTGCCTTCGGCGAGCTTGCAAGCTCGGTTCCTCAATACACTCCGTTTCGTTACTAATGACAACTATAAGGCTTCGAATCCCTCATTCCGCTTTTTGCCACGTAAACCTTAAAGCCACGAGACACCTCGCTCTGCTGACGCTCCGTTCGGTATGACCTGCGGCTGTTGTGAAAAAGGGGTAAAGATGGCAGCGGCGACGCCGCTGCCATCTTTACCCACTTAAACCCCTGAGGCATAGCCATTTCAGTACGAAACGCCAGTGGAGTGAGAAATCCCGATATAGAACCGGAGGGCGTTTTAAAAGTTTAAACCTTTCTTGTGATTGAATTAATTGTATGAGTCACCTTTAATAGATTCAGCGTGTTTATAATATTGCACAAAATCCGCAACTTGCAAAATGTTATCATTAGTAGTATTCGGAAACGTCAATTTCAAGGTTGCAAAAAATTGGTGATAGTAAATTGCTAATTACATGTACTTAATATATAATACGTTACGTAATGTTGTCGTTAGTAATGGAGTAAAACGGAATGAGGAACCCCGTTGTAAAACCGGCAAACTTTTGAATTAACCGATATTTAAAAATAAAACCACTTACCCAAGAATTCATTAACAATTAAACAATTCCTCTTATATTTGCCCCCGCAAAACAAAAAGCAATAAGCCATGCCCGGAGTTTATATTCATATCCCTTTTTGCAGACAGGCTTGTCATTATTGCAATTTCCATTTTACGGTATCATTAAAGCATAAGCAAGATTTTTTACAATGTCTGCATGAAGAGATCAGACTCCGGCAAGATTTCCTTGCACCATACGCTGAAAAGACCAAAAACAACAAGCTTCTTATAGACACTCTTTACTTTGGTGGTGGTACGCCCAGCATATTGAAAGTTTCGGAACTTATCGGGATATTAAGACAGATATATGAATTTTTTGAGTTAAGATCGGGCGCTGAAGTTACCCTGGAAGCAAATCCCGACGACCTGACTATTGAAAAGCTCATGGCTCTCAGGCAAACTTCAGTAAACCGTTTAAGCGTAGGCATTCAATCTTTTCAATATGCCGACCTGCAATACCTCAACAGGATACATTCGCCGGCACAAGCCAAACAATCTATAAAAAATGCATATAAAACCGGATTTAAAAACATCTCTGTTGATTTGATTTACGGAACACCAACGCTTGATAACGATAAATGGCGTGACAACCTGCATACTATTACAGATCTGGCGGTACCGCATGTTTCGGCTTATTGCCTGACTGTTGAGCCAAAAACCACGCTCAGCGTGTTCATCAAACGCGGGCAAACTGAGCAGGTCAACGAGGATCACGCCTGCGACCAGTTCGAAATAATGATCGATTTGCTAGTTAAATCGGGATATGAACATTATGAAATATCAAATTTCGGCAAACAGGGATATTTCTCAAAACATAATCTGAGTTACTGGCAAGGGATACCTTACCTTGGGCTGGGCCCTTCGGCACATAGCTACAATGGCAAAACCAGGCAATGGAACATAAGTAACACCACGGAATATATAAGCCGGATCAAAAAAGGCTTAATACCCTGCGAAAAAGAAAAAATCACAGCCCGGAAAGCATTTAACGAATACATTATGACTTCTCTAAGAACCCAGTGGGGCTGCAGCAAAGACAAAATAAACAGGGAATTCGGCAGCAGATTCCTGAAACATTTTGAAAAAGAAGCATCATCACACCTTGAAAACGGCTTGTTAATCGATAATCAAGACAACATCAAACTCTCAGGAAAGGGTAAACTGCTTGCCGATAAAATAGCATCAGACCTTTTCGCCTGATGTTATCAGAAGGTTGCATCCGGTTAAACACTGCCTGCCAACCGCCTGCTTTATTATATTAATCGTCAAATGATAATACTGCAGAAATTACTGCCGGTCAGAGTATTTAAAATACGACCACTTTGCCTGAATAAAGCTTCCTGCCAACAAGCCTGTAAACATAAACTCCGTGCTTCAGGTCACCCGCCGGGAAAAACTGCCTCCTCTCCTCTCCATAGACACTGTAATCCCTCAATAACTGACCCGAAACATCATATATAAGAAGCTTCTCAAAATGATATGAAGTGTCGTCCAAAACCAGTATAAACCCTTGTTTCTGACCGCTATAAAAAAGATTCAATATATCCCTGTCTTTTGAAAAAACCGCTGTAACATGTTTGATATCAATATTTACTTCATGCTTTTCGCTTTCCTTATACTCATTGAAAACGGAAACGGGCACATAGATCTCCCCTGAAAAACCTTCATGAGGATAAATAGTATGATGGGCAAAATCATAATTTTCGCCTTCGTAAAGAGTCATACCAAAATCTTCCGGGTAATCAAACAACTCATCTTCAACATACAAATAATCCATTTGCATCACAAAATGAGTATTCATATCAAACGCCAGCTCATCATGCCCAACAATGACGGGCTTGGGTATTTCCTTGCAGGTAATATTCAAATCACCCTGCAATATAAGAAATTGCTCATCTTCAACATTGACAGTAATGTTTTCTTCGCCTGCCCATGAGAGATCATCAACGGTAATATATAGCACTCCGTTCTCCTCTTCGATGACCAGGTTCTCATTGCCCGACCAGGTAATTACATGATCTTCTTTAATAGTTTCCTCAGTATAATCCTGAAGGTCAACAGCAAGCGTTTCATACTGGTAAAAACTAAACTCTTCAGAAAAAACCGTTGTTACATATTTTATTTCAATAACCACATCATATAAATCGCTTTCCTTATATCCATTGGAGACCGAAACCGGAACAAAAATATCACCTACAAAACCTTCATGAGGATAAATAGTATGATTGTCAAAATCATAATTGTCACCTTCGTATATAGTCATCTCAAAATCTTCGGGATAATTGAATACAGGGTCTTCCACATGCAAATAATCCATTTCCAGCACAAAATGTGTATTCATATCAAACTCAAGATCATCATGACCGACGATAACAGGTTTTGGTATTTCTTCACATATTACTTTCAGGTTACCTTTTATTACCGAATTTTCTTCCATTTCAACCATTATGACGATATTTTCTTCACCAAACCATGTCATCTCATCAATAGTAATATAAAGCACTCCGTCTTCTTCATCAATAACCAGTTTCTCATTATCAAACCAGGATATTTTGTGATCATCTTCAATAGTTTTTTCAGTATAATCTTGCAGGTCAACAATCAGGGTTTCATGCTGGTAGAAACTCATTTCTTCGGGAAAATCAAACCATGCTATATCGGGGCTATCAATTCTTAATACTGAAAACTCATCAAAATAGAAACCTTCTTCGGTAGCGGGCGGAAGGGGCCACCATCCGGTGTGGCTGCTAACCAAACTAAAACGTAATAAGATTTCTTTGCCCGTAAAATCAGTCAAATCAATAATTTCTTTAACCCATTCATCCTGAAATCCATCATATAAAGGCTCGTTTCTGTTCTTATCTGACGAACCCCTGATTGTATAATTTCCTTCCAAAGGTGTCCATGTTTGACCATTATCATCGGAAACCATAAATTGCACATAAGCATAATTTCTAACAATATGCCATCTGGCATAAAATTCAGCATTTATCATAGTCGATTCCTGGGTAAGGTCTATTGTTTGTTTTGTAGTTATAGTAGTATGTGCATTAGCCGGGTAATTTGATCCCGGGCTATCGGCAATGCTCGACGGCGGCTCAAAATAGACTTTATTGGTAATACCCCACACAGCACTGGTCCAATTGCTCATATCTATGCATGGATCATAAAAAACAACCTCGGGAGTTCCAAAATATTTCATGACCGTATCCGTCCAGGCAAATTTCCCGTTATCCAGATGAACCACAAATTCAACTTCTTCACCCGGAATTGTTGAAGGATGTACCTTAAAATCAATCACACCTTCGCTTTTTTCCAATACTTCCATATTGGCAAAACTTGCTGCTTCGCCTGCCTCTATGATGTTGCAGCTCAAAGGTTCCAAATACACTTCAAATGAAGCTTCGGGATCAAGCCCGTAGTTTTTGAGTTCAAAATTAAAGGAGCTGTCATGTTCTTCAATATAATAATCACAAGTTTGGTTTATCTCAGCATAAGCCAATGCCAGCCTTGCAAGGTAAGTATTCATACCGACATGCCCGGCACATATTTCTTCTATACGGTATATTGCCGGCCAAAAACCATCAGCCTGACTGCCCGCTTCGGGAGTAAATGCAAATACTTTATCCTTGGTTTCCTGTTCTCCATAAAACCAATCATCCGACCCGCCATTAACAAAATAATTTAAAGTTTCATATACTGTTCCGTAAACATATTTGTTTTCCCTGGTCATAAGATCTGCATAATTAATAAATATCAAAGAATCGGGCGTAAGCAGATCCTCATAACCCCACGGATAAATAAGCAAGTCGCTAAAAGTATGATTGTTCAGAGCCAGTTTAAAATTCAATTCTTCGGCAAAAATTCTCTGAAGCTCTGTTTCCGGCTCAGAAAAAGGCCCTGTGCCCCTGTATGTTTGCGCCCCCGGATCGGGTGATGAACCCTGGTTATCGTAACCCCACATGTAGCCATAGTTCCGGTTTATATCAATGCCAGGAGGGTTTTCATTATGTATACGCATATTTTTGCGATGCATACCACCTCCGTTAGGATTTGTCAATTCATTGTGTATGTATCCATCAGGATTAATACATGGCACGAAATACATTTCCATATTATCGACCAGGTATTGTATTTCGGGGTCTGAGTCATAATTTTCCAGCAGATACCACATTTGAAACAACATTTGCTGCATCGAAGCAGGCTCACGTGCATGCATCAATGCCGTATAAAGCACACGCGGCTTATCCAGCAAATTTTCAGGGTCATTAGATATACGTGTCCAGTAAACAGGTCTGTCTTCGATTGAAAGAAGAGTATCGCTTATAGGTTTCTTCTCCATAATCAGATGCGGAAATTTATCCGCCATCTCATCAAGCTCATCAAGAAGTTCGGAATAAGTATGGAAGCCTCCCATCGAGCCAAGCTTGAAATTCTCCGGCGTCTCATACCTGTGATGTACACGGTCGGAATCACGCCAGCTCCTCATTATCGAATCAGCATCAAGCCCCTCATTTCTTTCCTGGTAATAACGGGTCATATCTTCTATCAATATTTCATACCGGAAACCAGCCTCAGCAATACTTTCCAGCTCACTTTCCGAAAATTCACCAACTATATAAACCCCGGGACGATAATCCCCCGACTCAAGAGCCAATCCCAAAGATGCAAGCTCCTTAATATCTTCTTTTTCATCCAAAAAAATCATCACACGGTGATGAATTATACGGTCTGATCCGGCTAATATCACTCCTGAACTCAAAAGAAAAATAAAAACCAAAAAATAAAAACGGTACATAATATAAAATGTTTAATTATACGAATACTTGCCCATATGATTTATAATTAAATACTTTTTCTTGTTTAATAACTTTATCATCAATGACAGTAACAAAACGAACAAACGGCTCATTTATTCTTATTTCTGAGAATCGCTTAAAGTTTGGCTAAATTTTAAAACTGCTAAAATAACTCTTTTTTAAAAATTCAAAATTAATTGCCTGCTATTTGGTTACTTTGAAACTTCAAGTATCAAATGCAACTTTTTTTTACTTAAATCCGGCAGAATTGCTTATGACTTAACCGGACAACATTGAAAAAATTTGTAAATTTGTAAGTAATAAATAATCTCTGTTTTCATAAATAACTTCATGAATCATAATACTTTATCATTGTCAGTTTAGCAATTATTAACTTTTAAAATCACACACAATGCAAAAAACTTTTTTACTATTTTTAAGCACATTGTTGTTTTTTCTGTTTTCATTCTCCAACAACATTTTATCTCAATATTTCGAGATTGAAAATAGACAACCCGTGGCTTTTTCCGTCACTTCAACGCCGGATAACCCTGAACTGCCTTCTAAGTACGGTTGGCAGGAAGCTTCATTTGCAAAGGTCTTTAAAGCTTTCAGAAATAATCCCGATTACAGCTGGCAGCTTCCTTTATTGACAGGCAATCGTCTTACGGGAATTGTTCACATTACCAATGATATTGTAATGGTTTGCGGTGGTCACGGTACTATTCTTAAATCCGACAATGGTGGTGAGGATTGGGAAAAAATAGAGCCCGTTTCCACATAATATACTGGATATCGATGCGTGGAATAGTGAAAAAGTTATAATAGCCGGGGCAGATGGTATGGCTGCGGTAACTGAGGATTTGGGTCAAACCTGGACTGTAATAGAGACCCCCCTCATCGGAGATTATTCGCAATATCAGGTTTTTTGATGAAAACTCACTGATTGCTGTTGGAAACAACAAAACTGCTTTTATATCAACTAACCTAGGACAAAGCTGGCAGGATGCCGACATTCCTGATTCTATTATTTTTAATCCTAATAACCGACCTACATGGGCGTATCGTGGCCTTGGAGTAACCGCTAATGCAATTATTGTAGGCGTTGATGGCACAGGAATGCCCATACAGACTCTAAGATCGACAGATTCAGGGGCGACCTGGGAACAAAACACAGCTACAGGAATCACTGTGCCTCCCAGTACAACAGGGGCCGGTGTCACAGATATTTCTTTTTCCGATGAAGGAACCATTGGTTATGGCTCATACCGTAGATCACTAACTGGCAGAATCATTAAAACCCAGGATGGAGGCTAAACATGGGAAAGGCTTGAAATTGAAGGGTTTACACCCCTTCCTGACCCTGAAAACCCTTATGTTTCCCAGGCAGTTCAATTAAGAAATGGCATCAGCACAAATAGTGATTGCTCAATAATAATTACTGGCGGTTTGTTTGGACAGGTTTTGGTTTCTACTGACAGCGGCCAATCCTGGTTCGAAATTTACGGAGGCGTACGCCAGGGATATCGGGATTTTTCCAATGTCAATTTTCCTGCTGTCAGCATTTCTGATGATGAAAACTGGCTGGTAGTCGGATCACACGGCATCATTGCCGGAGCTGATAATTATATCGCCGGTGAAGCTATATTAAAAAACGGTGAAGAACACAGGCAAACCTTCAGGAGTATCAAGTTTACCGATGATAACAACGCAATAGCAGCAGGTTTCAGGATCGCTCAAAAGTATTTGAATGCGCAGGGAGACATTGAAGAGCTTGCAATAGGCTTATATTATACAACTGATGACGGAGGACAAACCTGGATACCATTTGAAGGTCCTGATAACATTGGTTACAGATGGCATTCTGTAGATCAGGATAACAATGACAGGCTTTACCTGGCAGGTTTGGATTTTACTGATGGTATAAACATAAACGGTATTATTAAAATCAGCGATGATAACGGATTTACCTGGGAAACTGCCGGCAACACAAACCAGGAAGTCGGCGCAATGATTATTTGGGATGAAGATCATGGATATGCAACTACTTTTGGAAATCAGTTTTTATTTATCAATGAAGAGGGTGAATGGGAAGCTTCTGTTATGCCACCACCCGTATCTTCCGACAATCCGTTAAATTCTATCGATGTACTGGGTCCCGGTATTGTTTTTGTCGGTGGAGGTACTATATTTATGGGTGGATCGCCTTACATTT
The DNA here is from genome assembly GCA_003559855.1 of Bacteroidales bacterium. GTDB lineage: Bacteria > Bacteroidota > Bacteroidia > Bacteroidales > UBA7960 > PUKZ01. Next base: position 36,619 of record PWJZ01000124.1, on the reverse strand, counting down.
TCAGAACCCTTGATGGCGGACAGGACTGGGATCAGGTTTTCACCCACAGCAGTGCAGGAAGAATCAGTGGTATTCATTTTATGGACGGTGAGTTCGCTCTCGCCGGTGGTGTCTGGGGACCTATAGGCAACAGGCAGAACATTCTTGTAACAGAAGATTACGGAAATACATGGCAACCTGTGAATGTTAATTTTGTTGGCGTAAGCAGTGCTGAAATGGCAAGGTTTAATATCGCCAGAAAAGACCATATAATCGCTTATGGTGCCAACGGTCATGTAGTACAAAGTTTTGACGCTGAAAATATTGAATTTTTCGGACTCGACTTCAGGTTTTCCGACGTTTCATTTCATGGTGACTTTCATTTAAATCCTAATCAAGGATGGCTCGTTGCCGAACAGGGAGCAATATTCAAGTATGACAAAACTGACCCGGTTAAATCCGTTCCTGCAAGATTTTCCAATCTGTTTCCTGAAATGGGAGAAGAAGTGGAAATTACAGTTGAGGGTGTGGAGTTTTCCTGGACTCCATCATATGATCATGATGGGGGTTCGATCTCTTATGAGCTTGTTTTGGAAACCTTAGAGGGTGAACCTAAAGTCTATAAATTTAATACAACGGAAACCTCCTTTATAATTGATCTTTATTCAGCAGGCGATATGCAGGATGGTTTATATCAGTGGAGGGTTATTGCCACCGACAGCGAAGGCTTACCGGCAACCACATATCCTCACGATGTAGAAATCATTATTGGTGAACTCCCCAATACCTTTACCGTTACTTTCGAAGTAAAAGATGAAGAGGAAGAGCCCATCACCGATGCGGTAATAACATTCGACAACGTTACCAACGAGCCGGGTGATTATGTGTTTGAGGATATCCCGGAAGGAACCTATGATTATAAGGTGGAAAAAGAAGGATATCTCACCGTGGAAGACCAGGTTGCCGTCGAGGAAGATCTAACGGTGGATGTTATATTGATACAGGAAACATTTACCGTGTCTTTCAACGTGGCGGATGAAGATAATAACGACATCACCGATGCGGTAATAACATTCGGCAACGTTACTAACGATCCGGGTGATTATGTGTTTGAAGATATTCCCGCAGGAACTTATGATTATAAGGTGGAAAAAGAAGGATATCTCACCGTGGAAGACCAGGTTGCCGTCGAAGAAGATGTAACGGTGGATGTTATTTTGATACAGGAAACATTTACCGTGTCTTTCAACGTAGCGGATGAAGATAATAACGACATCACCGATGCGGTAATAACATTCGGCAACGTTACTAACGATCCGGGTGATTATGTGTTTGAGGATATTCCGGAAGGAACCTATAATTATAAGGTGGAAAAAGAAGGATATCTCACCGTGGAAGACCAGGTTGCCGTCGAAGAAGATGTAACGATGAATGTTACCATGGATACTGATGATCTTTTCATCAAAGATCCATCTGTTTATGCTCTCATCATTTTCCCCAACCCTGCCAGGACAGTTTTGAATATTCAATCCAATGAACTGATACACAAAATAAAGCTTGTGGATGTGCCCGGGCAGGTGGTTTACAACGCTGCGGTAAATGATAGCTTTCATAAAATCAACGTTTCCAACTTGCAGGCCGGCATCTATTTTATTCATGCCACCACTTCCGGTGGTGTTGTGACACATAGGGTGCATATAACCAGATAATATCCTTTTAACCGGTATCCATAAAAAAGGGCCTGCTCTGAAAAAGGCAGTCCCTTTTTATGTGCCTCACATACCTTCCATCAATAGAGTGGAAAGCCCTAACAAGCTAAGCCAGACGTAACTGAATGCCAAAATACAGAAATGGTTGCAGCAACCATGTAACGGCTGCCGACTATGAAAATATTTGGAACACTAACACCACAACTACTGTTTTTGTTCCGGCAGTTAAATATGCAAGAAAAAATAAGTTTGCAGAAACACCTTTCAAAAAGAAGTTCTTTGTTTTCAAAGGTTTTAAAAACGTTTTTTTAAAATTTTAAAAAATAATATGTTGATATATTAATTTTAATTTCTGTTTAATTTGTTATTTATATTTGGTTGTGAATCTGAGATTTCAGGATTTAACGGTTTGCAAGAATTTAAACAACTTACTATAGAACAGCAAGCATATATAAATCTTTGTTTTATCTTTGCAAAAATTTTGAATTTATGAGCCATAAACTAAGTGAGCAGGAACAAATTCGCCGTAGGGCTCTTGAGGAACTTATTGATTTAAACATTGATCCTTATCCACCGTACAGTTATGAAGTAAATGCGACCACGGAAGAAATACATGGAAATTTTCCGCATGACAGCAGTTTGTTTCAGGACATAAGCATTGCCGGGCGGTTGATGAACAAAAGGATAATGGGCAGTGCTTCCTTTGCCGAGCTACAGGATTCGAAAGGTCGTATACAGCTTTATTTCAACCGTGATGAGATTTGCCCCGGTGAAGACAAAACGATGTACAACACCGTTTTCAAGAGGCTGATAGACATTGGCGATATTATAGGCGTAAAAGGTTTTGTATTCACGACACGTATGGGTGAAACCACTATACATGTCAAAGAATTTACGATACTTTGCAAGTCATTGCGTCCTTTACCCATAGTTAAGGAAAAAGACGGTAAAACCTATGATGCTTTCACCGACCCGGAACAACGCTATCGCCAGAGATACGTTGATTTGATAGTGAACCCTCATATACGTGATGTTTTCAAAATAAGGGCTGACATGATCAACAGCATAAGGGGTTTTCTCGTGGAATTAGGTTGTCTTGAGGTGGAGACACCTGTTTTGCAGCCCATTTATGGTGGCGCCGCAGCCAAACCTTTCAAAACATATCACAATAAGCTCGACACTACATTATACCTGCGAATTGCCAATGAACTTTACCTCAAACGACTGATCGTGGGAGGATACGACGGGGTTTTCGAATTTGGCAAGGATTTCAGGAATGAAGGCATGAGCAGGTTCCACAATCCTGAATTCACACAAATGGAAATGTATGTAGCATATAAAGACTATTACTGGATGATGGATGTCTTCGAACAGATGATCGAAAAGGCAGTCATTGAGCTGTATAATAACACATCTGTCAAATCAGGCGATAACACCATAGATTTCAAAAGACCCTGGAAACGTTTTACCATGTACGAGGTTATTGAACATTATACCGGTGTGGATATATCCGGAATGGGTGAATCAGAGTTGAGCGACCTGGCAGGCAGGCTGGGTGTTGCAACCGACAAGTATATGGCAAAAGGAAGGATCATTGATGAAATATTCGGAGAAAAATGTGAACCCCACCTCATACAGCCAACAATAATAATGGATTATCCTTTAGAAATGTCGCCTCTTGCCAAGAAACATCGCTCAAAATCCGGGCTGGTAGAACGTTTTGAAGTAATTTGCAACGGAAAGGAAATATGCAATGCTTTTACCGAACTTAACGACCCCGTTGACCAGCGTAAACGCTTTGAAGAACAAATAGAACTCGGCAAAAGAGGCGATCCGGAAGCTATGGTCATAGACGAAGATTTCCTCAGAGCAGTTGAACTCGGAATGCCGCCCACAACAGGATTAGGGCTGGGGATCGACAGGCTTGTAATGATCCTTACCGGCAGTAAATCAATACAAGATGTTATTTTTTTTCCACAAATGCGACCTGAAAAATAATTTTTTGACAATAGAATATAAAGAAATTTCAGCATACAATTGAAAACCAATATTTTTATTAATTATGGTTGTTTTAGGTTCTATAATTAAAAGAGCAATTAAATTACGCGGTAAAATGCCGGTAATTTTCAAAATTAAAGACCCTTATGCCATCCAGGTCAGGGAATTGAAGAAACTGTTAAAAAAGGCTGCCAATACTGCCTTTGGCGAAAAATACGGTTTCCATGAAATATTGAAAAACCGTGATCCGGTCAAAGAATTCAAACGGCGCGTGCCGATGCACGATTACAGCAAAATTTTCCGTAACTGGTGGTACAGGACTCTTAATGGCGAGTCATACGTTTGCTGGCCGGGGAAAGTAAAATACTTTGCTCTAAGTTCAGGAACATCTGAAGCTTCAAGCAAACAAATACCTATAACGGGCGACATGCTGAAGGCAATAAAAAAAACCTCCATAAACCAGATATTTTCCCTTGCAAGGTACAATTTCTCCCGCGGATTCTACGAAAAAGGAATACTTATGCTGGGTGGAAGCACACACCTGAACTACAACGGGACATATTATGAGGGAGACCTGTCGGGCATAACGGCAAAAAACATACCCTTCTGGTTCCAGCATTTCTATAAACCTGGCAAAAGAATTGCAAAAGAACGCGACTGGCCAACCAAACTGGATGAGATAATCAAAAAGGCCAGGTCATGGGATATCGGCGTAATATGCGGGGTGCCCGCCTGGTGGCAAATACTGATTGAAAAAATTATCGACCACTACAAAGTGGATAATATCCACCAGATATGGCCAAACCTCAGTATTTTTGTGCATGGAGGTGTATCTTTCGCACCATACGAAAAAGGATTCGAAAAACTGCTTGACAAACCGCTGACATATATCGAAACATACCTCGCCTCCGAAGGATTCATAGCTTTCCAGAACAGACCAAACACCAACAGTATGCAACTGGTATTCAATAACGGCATCTTTATGGAATTCATCCCTTTTAACGAAAAAAACTTCGATACAGAAGGTAACCTGAAACCCAATGCCGAAACCCTTACAATAAAAGACGTTGAGGAAGGAATTGACTATGCACTGCTGATAAGTACAAACGCAGGTGCCTGGAGATACCTTATAGGAGATATGATAAAATTTACTTCACTCGAATTAAATGAAATAATCATTACAGGACGAACAAAACATTTTCTTAATCTTTGCGGAGAACATTTATCGCAGGAAAACATGAATATGGCTATAAAAAGAGTAGAGGACCAGCTAAATATAGAGATAAGGGAGTTTACAGTAACAGGCATAAGGCACAATTCAATGTTTGCCCACAAATGGTATATAGGTACCGACTACGAAGTTGACCCTGATTTGCTGAGAACAAAAATTGATGAGAACCTGAAAATACTCAACGACGACTACCGGGTAGAACGCATTGCTGCTATCAAAGGTGTTTTTGTGGAGATTCTTCCCGCAAAAACATTTTACGATTATATGAAATCAATCGGTAAAGAAGGTGGTCAAAACAAATTTCCCAGAGTATTGAAAAACGAACAATTATCCAACTGGGAAAGGTTTTTAAAAAGTTGCAAAGAATGATCTTATTATGGATGCTTAATGAGCAGAGCACTTATTGAAGGGATTATCTTAGGCATTACATTGGCCTTTATGATCGGGCCTGCCTTTATATCGCTTGTGCAGACAAGCATATACAAGGGTCCGGCTTCAGGTATTCAATTTGCAGCAGGTATAGCTTTAAGCGATTTTGTACTGATAGCATTAAGCTATCTGGGAACGCTCAAAATACTAGGCAGCCTGCAACATCAAATGCCTGTCGGCATTATCGGAGGAGCAATACTTATTGCTTTCGGCATTTATACTTTCAAAAGAAAAACAAAGATATCCGAAAGCTCAAAAATCAATGTGGCGCTAAAACCAATCAACATCTTCAAACACCTCTTTAAAGGATTTTTTATGAACATTTTTAACCCCTTTTTGCTGATCTTCTGGATAGGGGTCGTAAGCATTGTAACTACCAAATACGGCTTTGAAACCGCAAAAACATACCTGTTCTTTGCAGGCACCATTACCGGTGTATTCTTAACCGATACCGTCAAATGTATAATTGCCCACAAAATCCGTAACTCCCTGAATTTTAAAATGCTGATATGGGTAAACAGAATAGTGGGCATAATACTGGTTGCTTTCGGACTTTTGCTTATTGTACGTGTTGTGCTGATGTTCATGTAAATACCACTCATGCAGTCTGCGTTTATCATCAGGACAGTATCAACCAAAAAAGAACAAATCCTTTATTTGTTTTAACTAAATATTATTTTTGCATAATATGACCGGTCTTAAATTAATCGGATCACAAAAATTTTAATGAAATGCAAGAACAAAAAATAAGAGTACGTTTTGCTCCAAGCCCTACAGGTCCTTTACATATTGGCGGAGTACGCACTGCGTTGTATAATTATCTTTTTGCCGGCAAACACAACGGCGATTTTATATTACGTATTGAAGACACTGACCTTGCCCGTTACATAAAAGGTGCCGAATCTTATATAATAGAAGCTTTGAAGTGGTGTGGCATAACATGGAATGAGGGTCCGGGATCAGGAGGGAATTATGAACCCTACAGGCAATCTGAAAGAAAAGAAATATATGAAAAATTCATTTCTATTCTTTTAGAAAAAGGGCATGCCTACTATGCCTTTGATACTCCGGCAGAAATAGAAGCCATGCGTAATAAGATCGAAAGTGAAAACCTGGGAAATCCACAATATGAATCTGTTACCAGAAAATTCATGTGCAACTCGCTTACACTTTCACCCGCCGAAACAGAACAAAGGATTAAATCAGGAAAACCATATGTTATTCGTGCCCTGATACCTGGAAATGAACAGGTACACTTTTCCGATATTATACGCGGAAAACTGAAAGTAAATACATTAACATTGGATGATAAGGTTTTGTTAAAAGCAGATGGCTTGCCAACATATCACCTGGCAAATGTTGTTGATGATCACCTGATGAAAATCAGCCATGTAATACGCGGTGAAGAATGGTTGCCTTCAACCCCGCTGCATGTATTACTATACAGGTTTTTCGGCTGGGAAAAACAAATGCCTGAATTTGCCCATTTGCCTTTAATATTAAAACCCGACGGAAAAGGAAAACTCAGCAAAAGAGACGGTGAAAGACTTGGTTTCCCGGTATATCCGCTTATGTGGAAAGATCCCGAAACAGGAGAAGTATCAAACGGATACCGCGAATCGGGTTATTTCCCGGAAGCTTTTGTAAATACTCTGACGTTGCTGGGATGGAACCCCGGCACAGAACAGGAAATGTTTTCGATAGATCAGCTAATGCAGGAGTTCTCGCTCGAAAATGTAGGAAAAGCCGGAGCCCGGTTTAACCCCGATAAAGCAAAATGGTTTAACCACCAATACCTGCTTAAAAAAAGCAGCAGGGACATAGCAAAAGAATTTATAAAAATTGTCAGAAAAAAAAACCATGATGTGTCTTATGACAAACTAACCGAAATAGTAGCACTAGTAAAAGACCGCGTAAATTTTGTCCACGAAATGTGGGATCAGGCTTTTTTCTTTTTTGAACCGCCAAAAACATTTAATGAAAAAACCCTGAAAAAGAAATGGAAAGAAAAAACACCTGAAATTCTTGATAAAGTGTTGGAAATATTATCGGGCATAGAACCATTCAATGCTCCCGAAATCAGCAAGGTATTAAATGATTTTATGCAACGATATGACGTAAGTGCAGCAATTCTGATGACAGGCTTACGTATTTGCCTCGTTGGCGATGCAAAAGGACCGGATATTAAGGAAATAATGGCAATCCTCGGGCGCGAAGAGGTAATCAAAAGAATTGAATTTGCCCTGAAAACCATCAAATAAATGATATTAAATTTTACAACCTTAAAGATATATAGTTATGAAAAAACCTAAACCCTCAAAAGCCTATAAAAATCATGAATTCCTGATGTCGCCTGATGCAAGGGAAATAAGGATATTGTCAGAGTTCTTGGAACCAAAGGCACGTTTCAGACGCAATAAGATAAAAGACACTATCGTATTTTTTGGTTCGGCACGAATAATACCCCGTCATATTGCAGAAAAGAATCTTGAAATTCTTAAAAAAGAGGACAATCCCGACCAGGACATGATTAAAAAATGCAAGAAAGACCTTGAGAACTCGAGATATTATGAAGATGCTGTTGAATTGTCAAAAAGAATTACTTCCTGGTGCCTGAAGCGTTACAATACACCTGACCGGCTTGTTATCTGCTCGGGAGGAGGACCGGGAATAATGGAAGCTGCAAACAAAGGCGCATCTTTGGCAGGAGGAATGTCAATAGGACTGAATATTAGCCTGCCTTTCGAACAATTCTCAAACCCTTATATCGATGATAAACTCAACTTTGAATTTCACTATTTTTTTATGAGAAAATTTTGGTTTGCCTATCTTGCAAAAGCAATGGTCATTTTCCCCGGCGGATTTGGAACCCTGGATGAACTAATGGAATTACTTACACTGGTTCAAACAGAAAAAATAAAAAAAGGCATAAAAATATTGATCTACGACCGGAAATACTGGTCAAACATACTTAATTTTGAAAAACTTGCCGAATACAATATGATATCTGAAAGCGATCTGGATCTGTTTAAGTTTTGCGATTCCATTGAAGAACTGGAAGAAGAACTTATTACTTATTTCATGAAAGAGGAAAAACTCTCTGACGCTGATGACATTATTTAATAATAAAATTTCATTTTTTACTAAAAAGGAATTATTTTTGCAATAAAGATAATTGCAATATTGTTATTACATATAATAATTAATAAAAAACAAATAATAATGTTTCCCAGGTTGATCAGGATAATAACTATCGTATTTTTATTAACGGTATTATTTCTTCCCACAATAATTTCCCAGCCTGCATTATACTATGCGGTGGAAAATGACAGGCGTAACAGGACGGCACGTTTACTTCGCGGTGGTGAAAACCCTGATGGTGACGGCAATCCTAATTATATTCCGCTAATGAGAGCTGCCGAATTAAACCGCTACCATATTGCAATGAAACTATTGGAACATGGTGCTTCTGTCAACATTCAAAACGATATCGGATTTACACCGCTTATGGAAGCTGCCTTTCAAAGGAACAACAGGATTATGAGAAACATGATCGAATATGGAGCCGATCTTGAAATACAAGCAAACAATGGTGCTACAGCACTAATGGTTGCCGTAAATGCAGGCAACTTAAGCACAGCCAGAGCACTGCTGGAATCAGGAGCCAATATCGAAGCCAGAGATAATCGCGGCTATACTCCTCTGATGAGTGCGCTTGAAGACAGGAGAAATTTTCACCTGGTAAGACTCCTTATAGATTATGGAGCAGATATGAATGTACGAGACAGAGAAGGCAATACCCCTATTATGGTACACCCATACAGAACACGGGAACATATGATCAGACTGCTGATACAGGAAGGTGCCGACATCAACGCAGCAAATTATGAAGGTGTAACTCCTCTCATGAAAGCAGTAATTGAAGGAAATATGGAAATTACCAAACTTTTGGTTGAAAATGGCGCCGATATACTTGCCACAGATAACCATGGAACCGCAGCATATCACTACTCTGTTACGCAAATGGAAATAAGAAAATACTTCCGTTCAGTGATGGATAAAAAAGATATTGAAGACCTCGAAAAACAAGAAGAATTGAAAAAAGAGGAGACAAACTTAAAAGACAAAGACATCGATGACCCGGAAGAAATTAGAGATCCCCTGGAAATTGAAGATGCTGAAGATGCCGAAGATGCTGAAGATGCTGAAGATGCTGAAGATGCCGAAGATGCTGAAGATGCCGAAGATGCTGAAGATGCTGAAGATGCTGAAGATGCTGAAGATGCTGAAGATGCTGAAGATGCCGAAGATGCTGAAGACACAGAAGATATTGAAGAAGCAAAAGATACCGAAGACACTGAAAATGATGAAGATGATGAAGACATTGGAGAAGCAAAAGATGTAAAAGAATAATATGCAATAATCCTGCATACACATTTATTGCAAGACAGCTGCTCAAAAAAAAACCTGATCCTGATATTCCACCCGAAATTACAAATTCCAGTCTAAAAACAAAATCTTATTTCATTTACAAATAGATATAACCAATTGAAAGCAATAGAAAATAACCGGCGATTGTCTTATTTTCAGATAATATTATTGATATTTTGTTTAGTAAGGGTTTGTCAAAAAGTGTTTTTTCAGATATTTGCCGGTGTAGGACCTTTCACAATTGATAATGTCTTCCGGCAATCCTTCAAATACCAAGCAACCTCCCCTGGGCCCGCCTTCCGGTCCCAGGTCTATTATCCAGTCGGTACTTTTAATAACTTCGGGGTTGTGTTCTATAACTATTATGGAATGTCCTTTATCCAGCAATGCTTCAAAAGCGTTAAGCAACTTTTTAATATCGTGGAAATGCAACCCGGTGGTAGGTTCATCGAAAATGAAAAGTGTTTTTTCCTTTGTTATGCCCTTTGAAAGAAATGAAGCAAGCTTTATACGCTGGGCTTCTCCGCCGCTGAATGTGCTTGAAGACTGCCCCAGCTTAACATAACCCATGCCTACTTCCTGAAGGGGTCGCATCTTTTCAATGATCCTGCCTGATAAAAGCTTTTCTTTTGAAGGTTTAGAAAAAAAATCAACAGCCTCATCAACAGTAAGATTTAAAATATCGCTGATATTCAACCCATTGCAAGTAACATCAAGCACTTCGTCCTTAAACCTTTTACCCTTGCATACTTCGCATGTCAGCCTGATATCTGCCATAAACTGCATCTCTATTACGACCTCGCCCTCCCCTTCACAGTCAGGGCATCGCCCGCCTTCAATGTTGAAGGAAAAAACACCGGGCTTGTAATTACGGGTTTTTGCAAGCGGCTGACTGGAATAAAGCTTTCTTATCTCATCATAAACCTTAAGGTAAGTTGCCGGATTAGATCTTGATGACCTGCCGACAGGATTTTGATCAACAATAACAACATCCGACAAGGAATCATAATCTCCCGCAATATCATCATACTTACCGGTTTTGCCTGCATAACCGCCCAAAATTTTCTTTAAGGCAGGGTAAAGAATATCCCTGATAAGCGAAGTTTTGCCGGAACCGCTGACACCCGTTACTGACAACATTATATTAAGCGGAATTTTAACATCAAAACCCTGCAGATTGTTTTGCCTGGCACCCTTTAACTCGACATATCCTTTCCACTTTCGCTTTTGCCGGGGTATATCGATTTTCAGCTCCCTGTTAAGGTAACGAGCCGTATAACTATTTTTGTTTTTTAATAATTCTTCAAAAGCACCCTGAAAAATTATCTCACCTCCTTCAGCGCCGGCTTTGGGTCCTATATCAATAATCTGACCGGCCTCATTTATGACCTCCTCCTCATGTTCCACAACAATAACAGTATTTCCAAGATCTCGAAGCTTTTTTAAAATTTTTATCAATCTGCGTATATCACGCGGATGCAAGCCTATGCTGGGCTCATCGAGAATATATAAAGACCCGGTAAGATTGCTGCCAAGCGATGTGGCAAGATTTATACGCTGCGATTCTCCTCCGCTCAATGTATTGGAAATCCTGTTAAGTGTCAGATATCCAAGCCCGACATCGCTGAGATAAGAAAGCCGGTTATTGATCTCTTCCAAAAGCCGCCCGGCAACCTGATACTCATTGCTCTCAAAAGTAATATCCTCAAAAAAGGTTTTTAACTCATCAACAGGCATCATCACCAGATCCGTAATTGACCTCCCCCCTACCTTCACGTACGACGCATCTTTGCGTAAACGTGTCCCCTTACATTCCGAACATAAAGTTTTTCCCCGATACCGTGACAGCATTACACGATATTGTATCTTATAATTTTTTTCTTCAACCATCCTGAAAAAATCATTCAACCCGTAAAAATATTCGTTGCCTGTCCAAAGCAAATCTTTTTGTTCCTGATTAAGCTCCCTGTAAGGTTTATGTATGGGAAAATCAAACTTATATGCATTTCTGACAAGCCGTTCTTTCCATTTACCCATCTTTTCGCCTTTCCAGCATGCTATAGCCTCATCATATACCGACAAATTCTTGTCGGGAATCACAAGATCCTCATCAATTCCCACAATAGTACCAAAACCTTCGCATGTTTTACAGGCACCATAGGGATTATTGAAAGCAAACAGATTTACCGTAGGGGTTTCAAAAACCATACCGTCAAGCTCAAATTTGTTGGAAAAATGCATTGTCTTAGTTTCTTTACCATGGCCGGTAAATACCATGCATTGACCGTTACCTTCAAAAAATGCCGTCTGAACACTGTCGGCAATCCTTGTATGCATGTCGTTACCGGATTCACCGTTAACAACAAAACGGTCTACAACAACCGCAGATTTCGTGCTGACAGCAATTTTATTTATTTCCGGCAATATTTCTTCAATACGATAAATCTTCTCATTCAGCAGAATCCTGGTGAATCCCTGTTGTAACAAAATATTAAGCTGTTTTTCCAAAGAACGGCTATTTTCAACCTCCAGTGGTGCATAAATAATTACAGTGGTATTTGGAGCCAGGTTAACAATCAGATCAACAACCTGTGAAACAGTGTGTCTTTTGACCTCTTTTCCTGAAACAGGAGAAATGGTTTTACCTGTTTTGGCATACAAAAGTTTCAGATATTCATATATCTCGGTCGACGTTCCAACTGTTGAACGGGGATTTCGTGTATTGACCTTTTGCTGTATGGCAATAGCCGGTGAAATACCTTTTATGTATTCAACCTCCGGTTTGTGCATCCTGCCCAAAAACTGCCTTGCGTATGAACTGAGGCTCTCAACATAACGTCGCTGACCCTCAGAATAAAGGGTATCGAAAGCCAGTGATGATTTCCCGGATCCCGAAAGCCCTGTGATGACAACCAATCGGTTGCGTTCGATAGCTACATCAACATTCTTCAGATTATGCACGCGCGCACCCTTGATTAAAATATGATCTTTCGGATCTAACATGTCTATATTATTTCTGAAGGTTTTCTGCATACTCAGCCTTACCTCGTCATTAAAATATTAGAATATATTGCCTTAATTGCAGGGGCAAAGTTAGTGTTTTTTGACAGAGCACTTTTGCCTTAACCCGGACATTGCCGGTTATAATAAGAAGACAAAGCAACGTCTGATAAAACATAAACTTCCAAACAGCATCATTAATGGTTTAATAAAAAATTTAATGTTGATTACAAGACTGTAAAAAAACATAAATTATTGATTGTTAAATCAAAAAAATTTTCTATTTTTGTGCCCTTGTTTTTCAGGGTTGATTTTACCGGTCAAAAAAGTAAAATCCTAATGAGGGTAAATTAGCAGCCATCCTGATTTTTTTTTAAAAATCCTTATTGGTTTTAAAAAATATATTTTTACCTTTGCACTCCCAAAAAAAACGTTGTTTTTTTTTCAATTGGTTGATAACAAGTTCTTTAATAATATAATTTTGAAACAATTAACATTAAATTATGCCAACAATACAACAACTGGTTCGCAAGGGGCGCAAGAGTGTTACGGGAAAAAGCAAATCGCCTGCTTTAGATTCGTGTCCGCAGCGTCGCGGGGTATGTATACGCGTTTATACTACAACTCCCAAGAAGCCTAATTCTGCCATGCGTAAGGTAGCCAGGGTCAGGCTTACCAATGGTAAAGAAGTAAATGCTTATATACCGGGCGAAGGTCATAATTTACAGGAACACTCAATAATATTGATGCGTGGTGGAAGGGTCAAAGACCTGCCTGGTGTGAGATATCATATTGTTCGCGGGGCTCTTGATACAAGCGGAGTGGAAGGACGAACACAACGAAGATCAAAATATGGCACAAAACGCCCGAAACATGAAAAAAAATAATCCGGATACGAACACTGTTATGGAAAACAAGTAAAATAATTTATACTAATGAGAAAATCAAAACCAAAAAAAAGAGTTTTACTTCCTGATCCCAGGTATAATGACGTAATGGTTACCAGGTTTGTCAATAATATTATGCTTAGGGGCAAAAAAAATCTTGCATTTAAGATGTTTTATGATGCCATAGACATCGTATCTGAAAAGACCAAAGAAGAAGGGATTGAAGTATGGAAAAAAGCACTTGCCAACGTAACCCCCTCGGTTGAGGTAAGAAGCCGGCGAATAGGCGGCGCCATTTTCCAAATACCTTCTGAGATAAGGCCTGAACGAAAGATCTCTATAGGTATTAAAAACATGATATCTTTTGCCAGGAAAAGAAATTAAAAAGCCCTGGCAAATAAGCTTGCCGGCGAAATTATTGCTGCAAGCAAAGAAGAAGGTGCTGCATTCAAAAGAAAAGAGGATATGCACCGAATGGCAGAAGCCAATAAAGCTTTTTCACATTTTAGATTTTAGCGTTAAAAGCTGATCAAGTTAAATATATTGTTGAATCATAAGTTCATGGAGAGAAATTTAAAATATACGCGAAACATAGGCATTATGGCACATATTGATGCCGGTAAAACCACCACTACGGAACGTATACTGTTCTATACCGGTGTTAATTACCGCATGGGTGAAGTGCATAATGGTGCTGCTACCATGGACTGGATGCAACAGGAACAGGAAAGAGGTATTACAATAACATCAGCTGCAACCACAACTTTCTGGAAATATAACGGTCAACAATATAAAATCAATATCATTGACACTCCCGGGCATGTTGATTTTACTGTGGAAGTAGAACGTTCGCTGCGGATACTCGATGGAGGAATAACTTTATTTTGTGCCGTAGGTGGTGTTGAACCGCAATCTGAAACAGTATGGAGGCAAGCAGACAAATACAAGGTGCCGCGCGTTAGTTTCATAAATAAAATGGATAGAGCAGGCGCCGATTTTTTTCATGTAGTATCACAGATAAAAGAACGGTTAGGAATGAATGCCGTTCCATTGCAATTGCCAATCGGCGAAGAAGAGAATTTTAAAGGTGTCGTTGATCTGATAGAAGAAAAAGCTTTTGAATGGGATGAGGGATCTTTTGGAATGAAATACAATGAAATACCGATTCCCGAAGAAATGAAACCAACTGTTTCCGAATACAGAATGAACCTTATCGAAGGGTGTGCCGAAGAAAGTGATGAATTGCTCGAAAAATTTGTCAAAGATCCCAATACCATTTCAAAAGATGAAATGACAAGTATTATTCGCAAGGCAACACTTGAAAGACGAATCACACCGGTTATCTGCGGCTCGGCATTCAAAAACAAGGGAATACAGCTATTACTTGATGTCGTTGTAAAATTCCTTCCTTCACCTGTTGATGTTGAAGCAATAAGTGGCATTCATCCCAAAACGGAAAAGCCAGTAACACGCAAAGCCGAGGTTAAGGGTCCTTTTGCTGCCCTGGCTTTTAAAATTGCCACCGACCCTTATGTAGGGAAATTGGCTTTTTTCAGGGTCTATTCGGGTCAGTTGAAAGCAGGTTCTCATGTTTTAAACGTATCTACCGGCAAAAAGGAACGTATTTCAAGAATATTGCAAATGCATGCCAATAAGCAAAATCCCATAGGGCAGATTTTTGCAGGCGACATCGGAGCAGCAGTAGGGTTTAAAAATATCAATACCGGAGACACCCTTACCGACGAAAAAAATCCCGTTTTACTTGAGTCTATAAGGTTCCCTGAACCGGTGATAAGTATTGCCGTTGAACCCAAAACACAAGCCGATATTGACAAGCTTGCCCTGGCGCTCAATAAACTTGCTGATGAAGACCCGACCTTTAAAATCAAGATAGATGAGGATTCCGGGCAAACCGTTCTTAGCGGCATGGGCGAACTGCACCTTGAAATACTTCTCGACAGGCTGAAAAGAGAGTCCAACGTTCTGTGCAACCAGGGTACCCCACAAGTAGCCTATAAAGAAGCAATAAAAACAAGTGTTAAACACCGGGAATTCTACAAGAAACAAACCGGAGGCAAAGGTAAATATGCCGACATACTCTTTGAAATGGGACCTGCCGACAAAGAAATTACAGGATTGCAATTCATTAATCAGGTCAGAGGAGGCAATATCCCCGGAGAGTTTATCCCCGCCGTAGAAAAAGGATTCAAACAAGCAATGTCAAGCGGTATCCTGGCAGGATATCCCCTTAACAACCTGAAAGTTACCCTTATCGACGGCTCCTATCATAATGTCGATTCAGACAGTTTGTCTTTTGAAATTGCTGCACAGATAGGGTTTAAAAATGCAAGTAAAAAGACAAATTCAATATTGCTCGAACCCGTAATGAAGCTGGAAGTGGTGACACCCGAGGTTTACCTGGGTGATATAACAAGCGACCTCAACAGACGAAGAGGGCACATTGAAAGGTTTTCCGCAAGAGCAAATATGTCTGTTATTAATGCCAAAGTACCACTGGGCGAAATGTTCGGATATGTTACCGATCTGCGTACACTCTCCTCAGGACGAGCAACCTCAACAATGGAGTTTTCACATTACCAGGAAGCTCCCAAACACATTGTAGAAGATGTGTTATATAAATTATATGGAATTAAAATACAATAATTAAATATTTAAAAAATATTAATTTAAATTTAAAAAAGTGAGTCAGAGAATCAGAATTAAACTAAAATCCTACGATTACAATCTTGTGGATAAGTCGGCCGAAAAGATTGTTAAAACCGTTAAACCAACTGGCGCTGTTGTCAACGGGCCAATACCATTGCCAACAAACAAAAAAATTTTTACGGTTTTGAGATCAACGTTCGTAAACAAAAAATCGAGAGAACAATTCGAACTTTGTTCCTATAAAAGATTACTGGATATTTATTCAACATCTTCCAAAACCGTTGATGCACTTATGAAACTTGAATTACCCAGTGGGGTTGAAGTTGAAATTAAGGTTTAATATTGATTGCAATATTTTTAAAAAATACAAGATAAAAAATGTCGGGATTAATTGGAAAAAAAATTGGAATGACGAGCTTCTTCGATGAGTCGGGGAAAAACATACCTTGTACTGTTATAGAAGCCGGTCCGTGTGTTGTAACCCAGATAAAAACAAAGGAAAAGGATGGTTATGAGGCCCTTCAACTGGCTTTTGACGACAAAAGGGAAGACAAGGTTAACAAGCCTTTAAAAGGTCACTTTGCCAAGGCAAAGACTCAGCCAAAGAAAATACTTACAGAGTTCACAAGGTTTGAAAAAGAACACAGGAAAAATTTCGGTGACATTCTTAAGGCTGATGTATTTATAGAGGGAGAGTACATTGATGTGGTGGGGATATCCAAAGGTAAGGGTTTTCAGGGAGTAGTAAAGCGGCATGGGTTTCACGGGGTTGGCGACCAAACTCACGGACAGAAGGACCGGGTCAGGGCACCCGGCTCTATAGGTGCTTCTTCAGACCCCTCAAGGGTATTTAAAGGGATGAGAATGGGTGGCAGAACGGGAGGTAACAGGGTGAAAATGATCAACCTTCAGATAATGAAGCTTATTCCTGAAAAAAACCTGGTTATTGTTAAGGGATCGGTACCCGGTCCTAATGGTTCATATTTAATACTTGAAAGATGGAACTAGCAGTATACGATATAAATGGAAATAAAACCGAAAAAACCGTTAAACTTAAAGATGAGATTTTCGGGATAAAGCCCAATGAGCACGCAATCTACCTGGATGTTAAGCATATTCTTGCAAACAGAAGGCAGGGGACACACAAAACCAAAGGCAGAAGCGAAGTGAAAGGCAGCACCCGTAAATTGCGTCGTCAAAAAGGCACAGGATTTGCCCGTGTAGGTAATATTAAATCGCCTATCCTCAGGGGAGGTGGTATAACATTTGGACCAAAGCCAAGAGATTACAGCTTTAAACTCAATAAAAAAGTGAAAAGGCTTGCAAGAAAATCAGCATTGTCGCAAAAAGCGAAAAATAACAATATGATAATCATTGAAGATTTTTCACTTGAGGCTCCAAAAACAAAAAATTACATTGAAATTTTGAAAAAATTAAATCTCGAAGGCAAAAAGTCGTTGCTGGTATTGAGCGAAAGCAATAAAAATATCGTTCTTTCGGCACGAAACATTCCCAATTCTGAGGTAACGCTTGTTTCTCAGCTTAACACATACGAGATATTAAACACACAGCAGGTGGTTTTTGCCGAAAGTGCAATTAAAGAAATTGAAAATAAATTGATGAAATAAAGATAATAATTGCTTTAATAAGCAAAATATATTAAAAATGGAAATCCTTATAAAACCATTAATTACCGAGAAAATGACAGCTATAACAGAAAAGTACCCTAGCAGGTACGGATTTGTTGTTGATAAGAAAGCATCAAAAAGGCAGATCAAGAAAGCTGTCGAGGAAATGTATGATGTTTCGGTTGAGTCTGTACGTACAATGAACTATATGGGTAAACGCAAGGTACGTTATACCAAAACAGGCTTCAGGGAAGGAAGGTCAAGCAGCTTTAAAAAAGCTATTGTGACGGTTGCGGAAGGAGAAACAATTGATTTTTACAGTAACGTTTAAGAAAAGATCTGAAAAATGGGTTTACGAAAATTCAAGCCAACCACACCGGGTCAAAGATTTAAAATGATAAGCGACTTTGGGGAGATAACTACCTCCAAACCCGAAAAGAGCCTGTTGGTTGGCAAGCAAAGAACAGGAGGTAGGAATAACAGCGGCAAAATGACAATGCGTTATATAGGTGGCGGTCATAAGAAAAAGTATCGTATTGTTGATTTTAAGCGCGATAAAGATGGTATACTGGCTAAGGTAAAAACCGTAGAATACGATCCTAACCGTTCGGCACGCATTGCTCTTGTTACATATGCTGATGGTGAGAAACGTTATATTATTGCGCCAAGCGGTATCCAGGTAGGGCAAAGCATCATATCAGGTGAAAAGGCTACGCCGGATGTTGGCAACACCTTGTTTCTCAAGAACATACCGCTGGGAAGTGTTGTGCATAATGTAGAATTAAAGCCGGGTCAGGGAGCAAAGATGGCTCGAAGTGCCGGTTCATACGCCCAGCTCACCTCACGCGAAGGGAAATACGCCGTATTAAAGCTCCCCTCCGGCGAAATCAGGATGGTACTCGTATCGTGCAGGGCAACAATTGGAAGTGTGTCCAACCCGGATCACATGCACATTATGTCAGGCAAAGCCGGACGCGCCAGATGGCTTGGACGCAGACCACGAACCAGAGGTACGGTCATGAACCCGGTCGACCACCCAATGGGCGGAGGTGAAGGAAAATCAAGCGGAGGACTGCCCAGAAGCAGGAAAGGAATACCTGCCAAAGGGTATAAAACCCGAAACAGAAAAAAGCTTTCAAACAAACTTATAGTGGAAAGAAGAAAAAAATAAAATTTTATTTGAACTGTAAAATCTTAAATTGCTTTAAATATGAGCAGATCGCTTAAAAAAGGACCATACATAAATTACAAGCTTGAAAAAAAGGTGTTGGCAATGGCAGCCAGAAAGAAAAAAACGGTTATAAAAACCTGGTCAAGAGCTTCCATGATATCGCCCGATTTTGTCGGTCAGACTATTGCCGTACATAATGGTAATAAATTTATCCCGGTTTATATAACCGAAAACATGGTAGGCCACAAGTTGGGT
The DNA here is from genome assembly GCA_003559855.1 of Bacteroidales bacterium. Classification (GTDB taxonomy): domain Bacteria; phylum Bacteroidota; class Bacteroidia; order Bacteroidales; family UBA7960; genus PUKZ01. The sequence goes on along the minus strand of PWJZ01000124.1, from coordinate 17,234 downwards.
GAGTTCGCACCAACACGCATTTTTAGAGGTCATGCCGGAAAAAAAGATAAAGCAAAAAAATAATTCTCAAATACTTTAGAATAATGGGAGTACGAAAACATCTAAGAGCTGAAAAGTTAAAAGAAGAACGTAAATTGCGATTTTTTGCCAGGTTGAACAACTGCCCTACATCGCCACGTAAGATGCGATTGGTTGCTGATTTGATCAGGGGCAAAGATGTTGACAAAGCGCTTAGCATACTTAGGTTTACCAAAAAAGAAGCGGCTCAGCGTCTTGAAAAACTGCTTCTGTCAGCCATTGCAAACTGGCAAAGTAAAAACGAAGGTGTCAGGATCGAAGAAAGTAATCTTTACGTTAAAGAAATATATGTTGACAGCGCCAGAATGTTGAAAAGGATAAGGCCGGCACCACAAGGCAGAGCACACAGAATAAGAAAAAGATCAAACCACGTAACACTCGTGATTGACAGTAAAAAACCGGTCGAACAAACAGAAATTACTGAAAAGGAAGATAAAAATATTTAAAAAAAAATAATATAAATATGGGTCAAAAAACTAATCCTATTGGTCTTAGGCTAGGCATTATCAAAGGTTGGGATTCCAACTGGTATGGAGGCAAAAAATATGAATCCAAACTTGTTGAAGATGACAAGATAAGGAAATATCTGCATGCCCGCCTTGCTAAAGCCAGTATTTCAAAGATCATCATAGAAAGAACCTTAAAGCTCATTACGGTTACTATCAACACTGCCCGTCCCGGCTTGATAATCGGCAAAGGCGGCCAGGAAGTTGACAAGTTAAAGGAAGAGTTGAAAAAGCTTACACAGAAAGAGGTACAAATAAATATTTCGGAAATAAAAAGACCCGAGATGGATGCCGTATTGATAGCTAATAATGTTGCCAGGCAAATAGAAGGACGAATTTCCTTCAGGCGTGCCGTTAAAACTGCAATTGCTTCCACTATGCGTATGGGTGCCGAAGGTATCAAGATAACCGTTTCGGGGCGGCTCGCAGGAGCTGAAATGGCACGCAGTGAAACATACAAGGAAGGGCGAATACCTTTGCATACTCTCAGGGCAGATATCGATTACGCCATGACGGAAGCTCACACAACATATGGCAGAACAGGTGTAAAAGTTTGGGTTTGTAAAGGTGAAATATTCGGTAAAAAAGAATTAACTCCTTTTATTGAAGAATCTTTTAAGGGAAAAAGTCAAACTGAAGGACGATTCAGGGGAAAAAGAAAAAAATAATTTTCAATATTTTTATTAATAAAGTATTTTAAATTTTTCATATAATGTTACAGCCGAAGAAAACCAAATACAGGAAACAACAGAAGGGCAGGATGAAAGGCAACACCAAGGGTGGTGCCGAGTTGTCATTCGGCTCATTTGGCATAAAATCTTTGCAAACATCATGGGTTACAGGGCGACAACTGGAGGCTGCACGCCAGGCTATTACAAGACATATGAAACGAGAAGGACAACTCTGGATCAGGGTGTTTCCTGACAAGCCTGTTACCAAAAAACCTGCCGAGGTTCGTATGGGTAAGGGAAAAGGAGCTCCCGAATTTTTCGTTGCGCGGGTTTCTCCCGGCCGAATATTGTTCGAAGCCGAAGGCGTGAACCTCGAAACTGCCAGAGAAGCCCTCAGATTAGGCTCTCAAAAACTGCCCGTGAAAACAAAATTTGTAGTTCGAAGAGATTATGTTGAAGAATAATTTTTTGTTAATATTAATTCTTTGTATCTTTGCAGCCTTTTTTGAAGCTTTTTTTAACCCTGTATTTCGAATATATGAATAACTGAAAATTGTTCGTCTATTCGGAACTGTTTGCAAGAAGTAAACAAAAAATACTGAAATGAATACCTCATTAACGAACGTTTGAAAAGATAATGAACTAATTATGAGGATTTCATGTGTTTAAAATAAAAAATGGCAATTTAACAAATAAAAATCAAAAGTTTAAATACGCTTTAGATAAATGAAACCAGGAGTAATACGCGAGATGACTACCAGCGACCTTGAGGAAAGGCTGGAAGAGGAAAAAAAACATTTGACCAAACTAAGGCTTAACCATGCCGTTTCGCCACTGGAAAATCCTATGAAAATTCCGGCATACAGGAAAATTATTGCCAGGATCAAAACAGAGCTTAAAAAAAGGGAAATTGAGAAGTCGAATAAATCAACAAAACAATAACATGGAAGCCAGAAATAACAGAAAAGAAAGAACGGGCATAGTTGCAAGCAATAAGATGCAAAAGTCTATTATTGTTAAAGTTACCCGCAGGGTAAAACATCCGAAATACGGGAAATACATTAACAAATATACACGCCTGACGGCTCATGATGAAAAAAATGAATGTAATTCTGGCGACACTGTTCGTATCATGGAAACAAGACCACTTGGAAAAAATAAATGTTGGAGGTTAGTTGAAATACTTGAAAGGGCAGAATAGTTATGATACAACAAGAATCAAGATTAGCGGTAGCGGATAACAGTGGGGCTAAAGAAGTTTTATGCATCAGGGTTTTGGGAGGTACCAAAAAAAGATATGCCAATATAGGCGATAAAATCATCGTTACGGTAAAAAGTGCATTACCTTCGGGAAATATTAAAAAAGGAACGGTTTCAAAGGCTGTTGTTGTAAGAACAAAAAATCCTGTAAGAAGGTCTGATGGTTCCTATATTCGGTTTGATGATAATGCTGTTGTTTTGCTGACTGCCACTGAAGAAATGCGCGGAACAAGAATTTTCGGACCGGTGGCAAGGGAGCTGCGAGAAAAAGAGTTTATGAAAATCGTATCTCTGGCACCTGAAGTACTTTAAAAGAAATATTAAGATTATGCAATCAAAGTTACATATAAAAAAAGGGGATACCGTAAAAGTCATTGCCGGTAATGCAAGAGGGCAGCAAGGCAGGGTACTTAATATCGATATCAAAAAGAAACGTGCCATCGTTGAAGGGATCAACATTATTTCAAAGCATAGCAAGCCCAATGCCGCAAACCCCCAGGGAGGCATAATTAAAAAAGAAGCCCCCATAAATATTGCAAACCTTATGGTTATTGACGGTCAGGGGAATCCGACGCGTATAGGTCGTAAAATTGATAAATCAACCGGCAAACTAGTGCGTTATTCAAAAAAATCAGAGGAGGTGATAAAATAATATAACCCCCTTGTTCAAACCAGTGTGTCCTGAATATAATCGACATATAAGGTAAACCTGGACCAGGCAAAATTGATGAATGCCGAAACAAAATAATGAATTATTAAGAAATGAAATATTTACCAAGGCTCAGAGAAAAATATTTAAAGGAAATTGTTCCCAAACTAATGGAAGAGTTTCAATACAAGAATGTGATGGAAGTACCCAAATTGGCAAAGATTTGCCTTAACCAGGGAGTTGGGGAAGCCATTACCGACAAAAAGCTTATTGAAACTGCGGTTGAAGAAATGTCGCTTATAGCCGGGCAGCAAGCTGTAACAACCGTTTCTAAAAAGGATATCTCAAATTTCAAGTTACGCAGGGGCATGCCCATTGGTTGCAGGCTGACCCTCAGGCGCAAACGAATGTATGAGTACTTAGACAGGCTTATTTCCATTTCCATTCCAAGGATTAGGGACTTCAGGGGAATAAATGAGAAAGGTTTTGACGGAAGGGGTAATTTTACGATGGGTATCTCCGAACAGATCATATTCCCTGAAATAAATATAGATAAAGTAAACAAGATAATGGGAATGGATATAGTTATTGTAACTTCGGCCAAGACCGACAAGGAAGCATATGCCTTACTCAGAGAGTTTGGTTTTCCATTTAAAAACATAAAAAGTTAACATAACATATGGCAAAAGAATCAATGAAAGCACGGGAAAGAAAACGAGAACGTCTCGTGGCAAAATATGCAAAAAAAAGAGCAGAACTTAAAGCAGTCGGCGATTACGCAGGTCTGCAAAAATTGCCAAAAAACGCATCCCCCGTCAGGTTGCATAACAGATGCAAAATTACCGGACGTCCAAAAGGATACATGAGACAATTTGGAATTTCCCGTATAAATTTCAGAGAAATGGCTAACAGCGGGCTTATACCCGGAATTAAAAAAGCAAGCTGGTAATATATTAAAACTTTGTTGAATATTTTATTTAATTTGAAATGATTAATGATCCGATAGCAGATTTTTTGACCAGAATAAGAAATGCAATAAAAAACAAACAAAGGATTGTTGAAATTCCTGCATCTAATCTTAAAAAAGGAATAACAAAAATCCTTTTTGAGAAAGGTTATATATTGAATTATAAATTTGTTGATGACAACAAGCAGGGAATCATTAAGATAGCCTTGAAATATCATCCGGTTACCCGGCTGCCGGCTATCAATCAACTTGAACGGATCAGCAGACCAAGTATCAGAAGGTATTGCGATAGTGATAACCTGCCCCGTGTACAAAACGGACTTGGCATAGCTATTTTATCCACATCCAAGGGATTGATGACCGACAAGGAAGCAAAAAAGCTTAAAGTGGGAGGTGAAATAATCTGTTTTATCAGTTAAAAATTAAAGGAAATTAAGTTATGTCACGTATTGGAAATTGGCCTATATCAATTCCGGAAAATGTCGAGGTTAATATTACAGACAACAATGTTGTTGAAGTAAAAGGTCCGAAAGGAGAACTAAAACAATCTGTAAAACCTGAAATAAAAGTCAGGGTTGAAGATAATTCCATATACTTTGAACGTTCGTCAGATCTGAAAAGAATTAAAGCTTTGCATGGGCTCTACAGGGCGCTCGTCAACAATATGGTTATTGGCGTTTCGGAGGGATACAAAACCGTTCTGGAGCTTGCAGGTGTGGGATTTAAGGCTCAAAATTCAGGTCAGTTACTTGAACTTTCAACAGGGCATTCCCATTCGGTATTTATAGAACTGCCGGAAGAAATCAAAGTGCAGACAATCACCGAAAGGGGTAAAAGCCCGACAATCATTTTGGAATCATTTGACAAGCAATTGTTGGGTCAGGTAGTCGCCAAGATACGCTCATTAAGGAAGCCTGAGCCTTATAAAGGAAAAGGCATTCGTTTTGCCGGCGAAATAATAAGAAGAAAAGCCGGAAAAACAGCCATAGCAGCTGCTAAGTAATTTATTAATTTTGTAATAGACTTTGAAAAAATGGCAACAAAAAAAGATAAAAGGCGTTTGAAAATCAAGCACAGTGTCAGAAAAAAAATAAAGGGTACGCCAGACAAGCCAAGATTAACAGTATTCAGGAGCAATAAACAAATTTATGCCCAGATAATCAATGATATTGAAGGTAAAACCTTAATATCAGCTTCATCTTTGGCTAAAGATCTTGATTTGGAAAAAGCAAATAAAACAGAGGCTGCCAAAAAGGTAGGCCAGCTTGTTGCCAAAAAAGCGAGGGAATCAGGTATCGAAAAAGTAGTTTTCGACCGGAATGGCTATTTATATCATGGCAGGGTTAAGTCTTTGGCTGAAGGTGCCAGGGAAGGAGGATTAAACTTTTAATATTATGACAAACGCAAGCATTAAAAAGATCAAATCGAGTGAGATTGAATTTAAAGACCGATTGGTAGCTATAAGGAGAGTTACGAAAGTGACCAAAGGTGGTCGTACTTTTAGTTTTTCAGCAATAGTTGTGGTTGGGAATGAGAACGGTGTTGTAGGCTACGGACTTGGTAAAGCGCGAGAGGTTACCACTGCTATCAGCAAAGGAATTGATGATGCCAAAAAACACCTGATCCAGGTACCGGTTCACAAGGGAACAATACCTCACAGCCAGGAAGGCAAATTCAGCGGAGCAAAAGTACTTATAAAACCGGCTGCGCACGGTACCGGAGTTATTGCAGGAGGAGCCATGAGAGCAGTGATGGAAAGCGTAGGAATCACTGACGTCCTGGCAAAATCAAAAGGATCATCAAATCCGCATAATGTAGTTAAAGCAACAATCGATGCTTTAAGTAAACTTAGAGATCCTATTACTGTAGCCCAGCAACGAGGAATAACGGTACAGAAAGTATTTAACGGATGAATATCTGTCGAAAATAAGGTTTCAGATGATATGTGCAAACGACAGAATATTTTAAAAATGAACATAATTGAACTTTAAAATTAAAGAGAAATAAGCAAGGACAAAAAATGAAAACATAATCCACCGAAGTTCTCAAAGGATAATTGATAAAGCATGAGGATTCAATGGATTAAAACTAAATACGACAGAATTGGCAAATATAAGTTGTTGGAAACAAGAAGTTTAATTTCATTATTGAGAAATGAAAAAATACAGAATTACACAGATAAAAAGTGTTATTGACAGACCTGAAAAACAAACGCGGACAATAAAGGCATTAGGTTTAAGAAAAATCAACCGTCAGGTTGTTGTCAACGCCACTCCACAGATAGACGGGATGCTTGAAAAAGTAAAACATCTTGTTTCTGTTGAAGAAGTTACAAAGAAAAAAAGGAAACAAAAAAATAAATCTGTAGCATAACATGGACTTAAGCAATTTGAAACCGGCAAAGGGTACGATAAAGAAACCAAAAAGGATTGGTCGCGGCGAAGGATCAGGAAGAGGAGGCACTTCCACAAAGGGTCATAAGGGTTCCAAGTCGCGATCGGGCTATAAAAGAAAGTTTGGTTATGAGGGGGGTCAAATGCCTTTGGCGAGGCGGGTGCCCAAATACGGTTTCAAAAACCCCAATCGTACCGAGTATATTGGTGTGAATCTGGATGCTTTGCAAAATTTGGCTGAAAAGAAAGGCATTACGGAAATTAATCCTGCTGTTTTATATGAAAACGGGCTTATAGCCCGTAAGGATATTGTAAAGATATTAGGGCGCGGAGAACTAAAAACAAAGCTTGAAGTAACGGCACATGCTTTTTCATCTTCCGCTATTAATGCTATAGAAGCTCAAGGAGGGAAAACAAACAAGATTAAATAATACTGATGAAACGATTTATCCAAACATTAAAGAACATTTACCGTATTGAAGACCTTCGTGTCAGAATTATCAACACCCTTGGGTTCATTCTGATTTACAGGCTGGGTTCCTATGTTGTATTGCCGGGTGTTGATCCTTCCCAGTTAGCTCAGCTGCAGGCACAAACCCAGGAAGGGATTCTGGGTTTGCTCAACATGTTTTCAGGCGGTGCTTTCTCCAACGCATCTATTTTCGCTCTAGGCATAATGCCATATATCAGTGCATCAATTGTTGTGCAGCTTTTAAGCGTTGCGGTTCCATATTTTCAAAAGCTTCAAAAGGAAGGTGAAAGTGGCAGAAAGAAAATAAATCAAATTACAAGATACCTTACGGTACTTATAACCGGTGCCCAGGCCCCTGCTTACCTTGCTAACCTTGTCACACAGCTGCCACCCGAAGCCATATCACCATTCGACCCGATGGCAACCTCGCCTACTACATTCTTTATGATCTCATCAGTGATTATACTGGTGTCGGGTACAATGTTCGTTATGTGGCTAGGCGAAAGAATTACAGATAAAGGGATCGGCAACGGTATTTCATTATTGATAATGGTAGGAATAATTGCACAACTGCCGTTCGCATTATTTGCCGAATTCATAGCCAGAATGGAAGAACAGGGAGGAGGGTTGGTAGTATTTTTGGTAGAAATTGTGGTTCTCATGAGTGTAATTGTTCTCTGTATAACATTGGTACAGGCAACAAGAAGAATACCTGTACAATTTGCCAAAAGAGTTGTAGGAAACAAACAATATGGCGGCGTAAGACAATATATACCATTGAAAGTTAATGCGGCCGGTGTTATGCCCATAATTTTTGCGCAGGCAATTATGTTTGTACCGATAACGCTCGTGGGGTTTGCCGATTCGGAAGCTCTTACCGGCGTAGCCGCAGTGTTTTCAAACTTTCACGGATTCTGGTATAATTTTGTGTTTTCCATTTTAATAATCCTGTTTACATATTTTTATACTGCCATAACAGTAAATCCAACGCAAATGGCCGAAGATATGAAAAAGAACGGAGGATTTATACCGGGTGTCAAACCGGGTAAAAGAACAGCAGAATTTATTGATAATATCATGTCAAAGATCACTTTACCCGGCTCATTGTTTCTGGCTTTTGTTGCAGTTATGCCTGCTATCGTCAGCCAGTTTGGAGTTACAGGACAATTTGCGCAATTTTTCGGAGGAACATCCTTGTTAATTATGGTAGGTGTTGTGCTTGACACCTTGCAGCAAATTGAAAGTCATCTGTTAATGCGACATTATGATGGGCTTACCAAGTCAGGAAGGATAAAAGGCCGGAGGTCAATGAGAATGACAGGATAAAAGCATTATAATCAGATGATTCATTATAAAAACAAAGAGGAAATAGAGTTAATCAGAAATAGTTCTTTGCTTGTTTCAAAAACTTTGGCAGAAGTTGCCAAACATATAAGACCGGGTATAAAAACCATAGAACTGGATAAAATAGCGGAAACCTTCATACGCGACCATAATGCAAGTCCGGGATTTAAGGGCTATCAGGGTTTTCCGGCAACCTTATGTGTTTCTGTCAATGAAGTTGTAGTGCATGGTATTCCTAATGACAGGGAGTTGAAGGAAGGTGACATTGTTTCTATTGATTGCGGTGTGTTGAAAGAAAAGTATTACGGGGATTCTTCCTATACGTTTGTAGTAGGTGATATCAACCAGAGGTTGAAAAAATTGCTTAAAGTAACATACCGTGCATTATTTGAAGGTATTGATAAGGCGGTTGCAGGCAATACAATTGGCGATATTTCATATACCATACAAACGGTTGCTGAAAATGCCGGTTTTTCGGTTATCAGGGACCTTGTGGGGCACGGATTAGGTGAAAATCTGCACGAACCCCCTGAAGTTCCCAATTTCGGGAAAAAAGGAAAAGGCTTGAAGCTGCAAAATGGCTTGGTTATTGCTATAGAGCCAATGATAAACATGGGGCGAAGAAATGTGGTACAGGAAAAAGACAAATGGACCATAAGAACAGCCGACAGAAAACCATCGGCTCATTATGAACATACAATAGCTGTTAACGGAAAAAAAGCCGATGTTTTATCAACATTTAACTATATAGAAAAATCTTTAAAGGAGAACATCAACAACTTGATAATTGTAAAATAACAGTGCGTGATTTATGGCAAAACAACCACCAATAGAGCAAGACGGAACAGTGATCGAATCGCTCGGAAATGCAATGTTCAGAGTTGAACTTGAAAACGGGCACGTGATAACAGCCCATATTTCAGGTAAAATGAGAATGCACTATATCAAGATTTTGCCGGGAGACAAGGTGAAAGTCGAAATGTCTCCGTATGACCTTACTAAAGGAAGGATAAGTTTTCGATATAAATAAGATTGGATGAAATAATTAATAAAGAAATATTTTATTATTTAAAACAGCAGAAAAAACTAACACATGAAACCATCATTCACTAAGTTAATAACAGATTATTAACTTTAGCCAAGCGAGTTCAGGAACAACGCGAGTAAACGATCTGACGACCGAAGGGAGTAATGAAGCATAAGGGTTACATGAATTAAAAACGAAAAACGACAATTTAATAAATATATATTATTAGGAATCAGGATTTAAAACACATTTTACACTAATGAAAGTAAAGGCATCAGTAAAAAAGAGGAGTTCAGGCTGTAAGATTGTCAGGAGGAAAGGGCGTTTATATGTAATAAATAAAAAAAACCCCAAGTATAAACAGAGACAGGGTTGATATTTGTCAAAAAACGATATATAAACAATAAAAATTCAATAAATATGGCACGTATAGCTGGCGTAGATCTGCCCAAAAACAAAAGAGGCATTATCAGTTTAACTTACATTTACGGAATTGGAAAACCGCAAGCCAGGAGGATTTTGGAAAAGACCAATGTAGATGAGAATATAAAGGTTCAGGACTGGGATGATAAGCAGATCACTGCAATCAGAAATGTTATAAACGAAGAATACCGTGTAGAAGGCACATTGCGATCGGACGTTCAGATGAATATTAAACGTCTTATGGATATCGGTAGTTACCGTGGGATCCGGCATCGTACAGGTATGCCGTTAAACGGTCAAAAGACCAAGAATAATGCACGGACCAGAAAAGGGAGGAAAAAAACAGTAGCAAATAAGAAAAAAGCAACCAAATAACAATAAATAATAATATATAATATGACGAGTACTTTTTGTACCGTGATCAAAAGTTAATTACTGAAATATGGCAAAAACGACAAAAAGCGGAAAATCTTCAAAGCGAAGGGTTGTAAAGGTAGATCCTGCAGGTCAGGCACATGTCTTTGCATCTTTTAACAATATCAATATTACACTTACCAACAACTCCGGTGAAGTGATCTCATGGTCATCAGCCGGAAAGATGGGTTTTAAGGGTTCTAAGAAGAACACACCCTATGCAGGTCAGCTTGCCGCAACTGACGCTGCTAAAACAGCTATTGATGCAGGCTTACGTAAAGTTAAGGTGTACGTTAAAGGGCCAGGGACTGGCAGGGAGTCAGCTATTCGATCACTCAACAGTGCAGGTCTGGAAATATCAGAAATAGTTGATGTTACACCATTGCCACATAATGGTTGCAGGCCACCGAAAAGAAGACGTGTGTAAAAACTTTAAAAATTAAAAAATCAATATATAGTTATGGCAAGATATTTAGGTCCCAAAACAAAAATAGCACGCAAGTTTGGAGAACCAATTTTTGGCGCCGATAAAGCTTTTGAAAAGAAAAAGTATCCGCCCGGCATACATGGCAATGCAAAAAAACGTAAAAAGCTTTCCGAGTATGCCACACAACTCCAGGAAAAACAAAAAGCTAAATACACATACGGACTCCTGGAAAGACAATTTTCAAATCTTTTTAAAAAAGCTTCACGCCGAAAAGGTATTACAGGCGAATTACTGCTTCAATTGCTTGAAGCCCGACTTGATAATGTCGTCTTCAGGCTTGGTATAGCACCTTCAAGACAAGCCGCAAGACAACTTGTATCTCACAGGCACATAACTGTAAATGGGGAAATCACAAACATCCCTTCTTATACAGTCAGCCCTGGCGACATAATCGGAGTGCGGGAAAAATCCAAAAGCCTTGAACTCATTAATGAATCATTAACATCCCGTTCTACAGCATATTCATGGCTTGAATGGGACGAATCATCATTTTTAGGTAAATTTATGAATATGCCTGAAAGAGAACAAATACCGGAAAATATTAAAGAACAACTTATAGTCGAGCTCTATTCCAAGTAATAACGATAAAAATTATTTTAATAAATGGCAATACTAGCTTTTCAAAAACCCGATAAAGTTATAATGCTTGAATCCAATGGAACGTATGGAAAATTTGAATTCAGACCATTGGAGCCAGGCTACGGAATAACTATAGGAAATGCTCTCAGACGAATTTTGCTGTCATCCCTGGAGGGATTTGCAATTACTTCTGTTAAAATAGAAGGTATCGAACATGAATTCTCAACCATTAAAGGTATTGTTGAAGATGTTACCGAGATCGTTTTGAATTTTAAGAAGATAAGGTTCAAAAAACAGGTCGAAGACGAAAACAATGAAAAAGTGAATATAAGTATCTCCGGAAAGGAATTCTTTAAAGCCGGCGATATTAATGATTCTTTGTTAAATTTCCAGGTACTTAATCCCGATGTTGTTATTTGCAATATGGAGCCTAATGTGAATCTCGACATGGAGATAACCATTGAAAAAGGAAGGGGTTATGTAGCGGCAGAAGAAAATGCAGAGCTGGAACCCGTGATAGGTCAGATACCCATGGATTCGATTTTTACACCGATAAAAAATGTCAAATACCAGATTGAAAATTATCGTGTTGAACAAAAAACAGACTACGAAAAACTGATCCTGGAAATAATGACCGATGGTTCTATAAATCCTAAAGATGCTTTAAAAGAAGCTGCAAAGATTCTTATATATCACTTTATGCTTTTCTCGGACGAAAAGATCACTATTGATACCGAGGAAAAATCAGCCAGCGAAGAATTTGATGAGTCTTCACTGCACATGAGGCAGCTTCTTAAGACAAAGCTTGTTGACCTCGATCTGTCGGTCAGAGCACTTAATTGCCTGAAAGCCGCAGACATAGAAACCCTGGGAGACCTTGTAACGCTTAACAGACATGATTTGTTGAAATTCAGAAATTTTGGAAAGAAATCTTTGACCGAGCTTGAAGAATTGCTGAAATCGAAAAATCTCAGCTTCGGAATGAACGTTTCAAAGTATAAATTAGATAAGGATTAATACAAATGAGACACAGAAAGAGATTCAATCATCTTGGGCGTACGGCATCACATCGTAAAGCCATGCTTTCAAACATGGCATCGCAACTCATTCTCCATAAAAGAATAAATACGACATTAGCAAAAGCCAAGGCGCTCAGAACATATGTAGAACCGCTGATCACCAAATCAAAGAACGATTCTACACACTCGCGGCGAACAGTATTCAGATACCTGCAAAACAAGGAGGCAATAAACGAACTTTTCAGGGAAGTGTCAAAAAAGATCATTGACCGCCCGGGAGGATATACAAGGATATTAAAAACCGGTTTCAGAAAAGGAGACGGTGCAGAAATGTGCTTTATTGAGCTAGTTGACTATAATGAGAACATGCTTACAACACCCGAGGAAGAAACTCAAAAGCGCACACGCAGAAGTCGCAGAAGTGGTAAAAAGAAACCAACAACAAAAGCGGAAGTACAAGATTCGCAACAGGACAAAACCACCATAAGCGATGAGCAGAAGACAAAAACAGATGAAACCGCCGATAAACCCGGCAGTCAAACTCAACCGGCAACACAACCTGATAAAGACCCTGATGCCGCTGAAGATATCAAGGAACAACCCTTGAAAAAACAAGACAAGCCCGAAAAAAAGCCCCGCAAGGATAGTGTCAAAGCCACTTCAGATGCTAAAAAACAGCAAGCTGAGCCTAAAACAAAACCTACGGCAAAAGACAAGGATATACCTGACACAAAGGATGAAGCTAAAACCGAGCCTCAAAAAAAAGATGAGCCTAAAACCGGTGTGAAAGAAGATAAAACACAGCCTGAAGACAAAATCCACGAAGAAAAGAAAGATAAAACTTCTGAAAAAGAAGTAAAGTCACAACAACAAAATGAACAGAAGGCTGAAAGCAAAACCCGCGAAAAAAAAGAAGATAAAAAGGAAGATACGCAACCGAATAAAGATAACAAAGACAATAAATAGAAGAGGATAGTAATCACCTTTTTGCTTTATTAACCTTTTGCAATAACTTAAACAGTTCATAAATAACAAAACAAAATCATTATGAGCACAATATTAAACATATATGGCAGACAAATCCTTGATTCAAGGGGTAATCCAACGGTAGAGGTTGATGTAATAACCGACAGTGGTTTATTGGGGCGGGCTGCGGTTCCTTCGGGAGCTTCAACCGGTGTTCATGAGGCTGTCGAGTTACGTGACAAAGATGAAGGTAATTTTTTGGGGAAAAGCGTTTTAAAAGCAATTTCAAACGTAAATGATGTACTTAACGACGAACTAAAAGGATATTTGGTTACCGATCAGGTTGAAATAGACAAAAAGATGTTAGATATTGACGGCACACCCAACAAAGCCAACTTAGGTGCAAATGCCATACTGGGTGTATCGCTTGCTGTAGCCCGTGCGGCAGCACAGGAGACCGAACAGCACCTGTTCAGATATATAGGTGGAGTAAATGCAAACACACTTCCTATACCGATGCTGAATATACTCAACGGCGGTTCTCATGCTGATAATTCGATAGACTTTCAGGAGTTTATGATTATGCCTGTGGGAGCCGGGTCATTTTCTGAGGCAATAAAAATGGGTGCCGAAATTTTCCATCACCTGAAAGCAGTACTGAAAAAAAACAACTATTCAACAAATGTCGGAGATGAAGGAGGTTTTGCGCCTAATCTCAAATCCAATGAAGAAGCCATTAAAGTGGTTCTTATGGCTATAGAAAAGGCCGGATATAAACCCGGTGAAGATATCTTTTTAACACTCGACCCCGCCGCTTCAGAGTATTACCTGCCCGAAGAAAACGTATATCATCTTCATAAATCAACCGGCGACAAGCTTACACCGTCACAAATGGTTGATTATTGGGTGGAATGGGTAAATAAATATCCTATCATATCCATTGAAGACGGCATGGCTGAAGATGACTGGGACGGATGGAAAATAATGACCGACAAGCTGGGCAATAAGATACAGATTGTTGGCGACGACCTTTTCGTTACCAATGTTAAACGATTGCAGAAAGGAATAAACAAAGGTATTGCCAATTCAATATTGATAAAAGTTAATCAAATAGGCACTCTGACCGAAACAATAGATGCAATAAATCTGGCAACAAAAAACTCATATACCTCTGTTATCAGCCATCGTTCAGGTGAAACGGAAGATACAACCATTTCTGATCTGGCTGTAGCCCTCAATACCGGACAGATAAAAACCGGTTCGGCATGCCGTTCAGAACGTATAGCAAAATATAACCAATTGCTGCGTATAGAAGAAATGCTTGGCAATGCCGCATATTATCCAGGAAAAAACTTCAAATATTTGAATAAATAGCAAATCTGACCTGTTTAATTGACCATTTATAGAAAAAGCCGGTAATCATAAACGATTGCCGGCTTTTTTATTTATATTTTATGCTCTTTTGAATAAAAAACACATTACAGAATAACCGGAAAGAATCTATCAAACAAACAATTTTTAAATCAAAAAAGGGAAAAATTTAGAACATAATTTATTTTTGTTCGTAATAAATAGTATATTTGTATATTAAGCAAGACCGTTTTTTAGGAAGAGGTACATCATAACCAAAAAATCCCTTAATAAACATCAGCATTTTGAATATCATTATTAATTTATGTCAAGGGTCATCCATATCATAGCAACATTTCTTATTGCATTGTCAATATTGTGTACAAGCTTACGCGCTACAGCTGATAATAACAATGAACATATCGACAGTCTTAAAGCGTTGCTTGAGCAGGCGGATATTCATGATACGGTACGTATCAATGCTATGACAGAGATATGTTCAACTCTCAAGTCAAAAGACCCTGAAGCAGCATTGAGTTACGGTAAGAATGCCATAAATATGGCAAAAAATTTAAATCTTGATAGTCAAAGAGCAGGTGCTCACAACATAGTTGGCGTAGTTTACTGGCAGATGAGTGAATTAGGCCTTGCCATGGATCACCTGCATGAAGCAAGAAATATACATAAAAAACATAATAATGAGGTTGGCATTGCCATTACATTAACAAATATAGGGCTTATATACAGCGATCAAAGTCATTATGAAAAAGCCCTTGAATACTATTTCAAAGCCTTAGGTATATTTAAAGATAATGAGCATCAGCAGGGTATTGCTGCCACCCTTAACAATATTGGCAGCATTTATGAAAAAAGCGGGAATTGGGCATTGTCAGAATGGAACCATCGCCAGTCGCTTGAAATCAAAAAAAAGCTCAACGATCAAAAAGGAATGGCATTTTCATATAATAATCTTGGCATTGTCAAACAAAATCAGGAGCAATTTGATAAAGCCTTACAATATTTTCAAAAAGCACTGGAAATACGTAAAAATCTTGGCGATATAAGGGAAAAAGCTTCAACGCTCAGCAGAATAGGTTCTCTTAAAATTGTACAGGAAGATTATAGTAGTGCATTGGACAATTTGTACAAAGCTTTAAAACTATTCAAAGAAGTAAATGATCAGCGCGGCATTTCACAAACCTTGAATTATCTTGGACAAGCACACATTGGCATTGACGATCTGTCAAAAGCAGAAAAATATTTTTACAGAAGTATTGACATTGCTCAAAATATTGATATTTCACGTATCACCAACCAAAACTATTACAATCTTGCAAAATTATACGCCGGCAAAAATGATTACCATAATGCATATAATTATCAGCAAAAGTATTTGTATTTGAAAGACAGTATTTTTAGCGAAGTAAGCCGAAGAAGAATATATGAATTTCAAATGTTGTTTGAAAGAGAAAGAAAAGAAAAAGAATTAGAGCTTTACAGGAAAGCCAGCCATATTAATGCTTTGAATTACGAAAAACAACGGTTACTTAAAAACTTTCTGCTTGCAGGAGTCATAATTGTTATCATATTGCTGTTTTTGCTATATAACCGATATCTTGTAATAAACAAAACCAACAAGCTTCTCGAAAAGAGGAAGGAGGAGATCAGTCAAAGTAATGAAAAACTTATCAATCTTAATAAAATTCTTTTTGAACAGAAAAAGAAAGTTGATGATCTTAATCAGAAGCTGCATCAAACCAATCAAAAGCTGATCGAATCGGAAAAGCACCTCATTGAAGTCAATGCCGCCAAAGACAAATTTTTTTCAATTATTTCACATGATCTGCGTAATCCTTTTGCTTCAATTGTCAGCTTTTCCAGGATGCTGAAAAGAGATATTGAAAACCTTAGCAGGGAAGAGCTTAAAAATCTCACACTGGAACTTGACAAAACAGTTGCAATTATAAATGATTTGCTTGAGAATTTGCTGCAATGGTCACGCTCACATACCGGCAAAATCAAATATGATCCGCAATATTTAGACATGGCAGAAATCGTTGATGATAATATAAACCTGTTCTCAACAAAAGCCAAAATAAAAGAAATATCCATTGACAACGGGATAAACTCCAATTTAATTGTATGGGCTGATTACAATATGACCGATACCGTGATCAGAAATCTGCTCTCGAATGCAATTAAATTCACAAAGGAGAAAGGAAAAGTTCAACTATACTACAAAACTGATAAAGACTATGCATATATATCGGTCAAAGACAATGGAGTAGGTATCAGTAAAGAAGTACAGGAAAAGGTTTTTTGTTCAGAAACGTTATTAAGCACAGCAGGCACACATGACGAAAAAGGCAGCGGTATCGGATTATTGCTATGCAAAGAATTCGTTGAAAAACAATATGGAAAAATCGAGTTTGAAAGTAAGGAAAAGGGAGGGTCAATCTTTACTTTTTCCCTGCCCTTAAACGGTACTGCCTGAAGTATATTATTTATCCCAGATTGGTCATTAGGAGTGCAGCGAACTAATGACTTAGCTGGGTTTAACCCCGATTTAGAAAAACTTAATTTGTAAGCATATTTGATTGCAAATTTTTAGTTTTTCTTAATCGATTTG
>PWJZ01000058.1 GCA_003559855.1 Bacteroidales bacterium | reverse complement strand
TCGGGATGAATGCGATAAGGCTTATAATTGCGCCCAAGTGGTTTACCCATCTTTGGCTGCAATTCTTGCCTTATCGCAGGGCGGGTGGCCGCATTGTTTGGGCTTGATTGCTGTCCCGCACATGCGGGAGAAAAAGTAGGGGAAAATGATTAAACATTCTAATTACTGTGTGCTTCACTTTGATTAATCGTTGTGTTACTTTTACACCGCGCCAAACTCCGAATAACTCTTTGTGGTTAATATTTTTCTCTACAGATTGATACACAGCGCAATTCACAAGGTTGCAAAATGTTGTTTTCTAAAAAACGTTTTTTATATGAGAAGGATTTTTTTGAATAAATATTTACCGGGTCAAACAAAATTTTTTATTTTTGCACCTTGAATTTTTTACCATGTAATACTTTAGAGGGCTTCCTTCAAACTTATCAAATTTATTTATTGATAAATTTGCTTGATTTAAATAATAGTTTTACCTTTGCAGCCCCTGTTTCAAAAAGGGGTTGTTAATTTATATTTTTTAGATTCTGCGAATCAGATAAAACAAAATAATGGACACGTTAAGTTATAAAACGATATCTGCCAATAAAGAGACTGTCAATAAAGAATGGTTGCTGGTTGATGCGGAAAATGTTATTCTTGGGCGGTTAGCTTCAAAGGTGGCAAAGCTTTTACGGGGCAAGCATAAGCCTGATTTCACGCCTCATGTAGATTGTGGTGATAATGTTATCATTATCAATTCGGAAAAAGTTGAATTGACGGGCAAGAAAAAAAACCAGAAGGAATATCAGCGCTATTCTGGTTATCCCGGCGGGCAGAGATCATTTACAGTAAAACAGATGATGGATAAAAATCCCATTTTTGTTGTGGAAAAAGCAATAAAGGGTATGCTTCCTAAAAACAGGCTTGGCAGGGATTTGTTTCGCAATCTTTATGTATATGCGGGGAAAGATCATCCTCATGCAGCTCAAAAACCAAAAAAGATCAATCTTAATTCAATAAAATAGCTATGGAAGTTATAAACACTACAGGCAGAAGAAAAACCGCTGTTGCACGCATTTATATGAAGCCTGGCAAAGGGAGTATTTCTGTTAACAACAAAGATTACAAAGATTATTTTCCTGTCGCTCCGCTTCAGTATTCAGTAAAACAGCCGTTAGACCTGACAAACACTGCCGACAAATTTGATATTAAAGCCAATATTACCGGCGGCGGTATTAAAGGGCAAGCCGAGGCTTTAAGGCTGGCTTTGGCCAGGGCATTAAATCAGTCCAACAGCGAATTACGGCCTGTTTTAAAAGAAAAAGGACTGTTAAGCAGGGATCCGAGGATGATAGAAAGAAAAAAACCCGGTCAGAAGAAAGCACGGAAAAAATTCCAGTTCAGCAAACGCTAAATTAATTTTGTATTTGGAAAACTCATAGGATAAACATGGCAAGAACAAATTATCAGGAATTATTGGATGCGGGAGTACATTTCGGTCATTTGAAAAGGAAGTGGAATCCCAATATGGCACCTTACATTTTCATGGAACGCAACGGTATTCATATCATTGACCTGAACAAGACCATCGCCAAGATAGATGAAGCCGCATCAGCACTTAAACAGATAGCAAAGTCGGGTAAAAAAATATTGTTTGTTGCTACCAAAAAACAGGCTAAAGAAGTTGTTGAAAGGCTGGTCAAGCCCATTAACATGCCCTATGTTACGGAGCGTTGGCCCGGGGGCATGCTGACCAATTTTGCAACGATACGCAAAGCGGTCAAAAAGATGGCGGCAATTGACAAAATGTCTACCGATGGCACTTTCGAAAATATGAACAAAAAAGAAAGATTGCAAATCACGCGAGAAAGAGCAAAACTTGAAAAGTTGCTCGGAAGTATTGCCGACCTGAACCGGCTGCCCGCAGCACTTTTTGTCGTGGATATTACTAAAGAACATATTGCTGTTGCCGAAGCAAAAAAACTAAATATACCAACCATTGCCATTGTAGATACAAACTCAAACCCAAACAACGTCGACTTTCCAATACCAGCAAACGACGATGCCTCAAAAGCAATTTACGTAATAGTGAAAAAAATGGTTGAAGCGATACGGGAAGGTATCGAAGAAAGAAAATATGAACGTGATAAAGCAACCGAAGAACAGGAAACCGAAGCGGAAGAAGTGGTAAATGAATCGGAAAAATCGAAAATGGATGGATATGATATTCCCGATATTATTGATGATGAAGATGCTGAAATTGAGGCAAAAAAAGCTAAAACCGGCAAAAAAGCAATAAAGGAAGATAAGGAAGTCGATATAAAAGACAATACTGACGCAAAAAGAAGTTTGAAAAGTCCGCGAGGTCAGGTTAAAAAAACTACGTCCAGGAAATAGACCGAAAATTTTTTAAGACATAATTTATATAATTTATTTAGTCTTTTGTTAATATAATAATTTGAAAACAGATTAAGGTATTATGACAAAAATAAGTGCTGCAGAAGTTAACAAGTTGCGTCAATCAACAGGCGCAGGAATTATGGATTGTAAAAAAGCTTTGATCGATTCGCAGGGTGATTTTGAAAAAGCTGTCGATATACTTCGCAAAAAAGGACAGAAAGTTGCCAGTAAAAGGGTTGACCGCGATACCAATGAAGGCGTGGTGCTGGCCAAAACAAATGAAGATGCCACCGCAGCGGCCGTAGTTATGCTTAACAGCGAAACCGACTTTCTTGCCAAAAACCAGGAAGTCATAACATTCACTCAAAACATTCTCAATACAGCTATTGAAAAAGAACCGGCTAACCTCGAAGAGCTTAAAAAAACCAATATGAATGGGCGTACCATTGAAGAGAACATAACCGATATGATAGGAAAAACCGGTGAAAAACTAAATCTTAGTGGTTATGAAACAATAAAAGGAACCAAAACCTTCGCCTATACACATTCTAACAACAGGGTGGCTTCAATAGCAGCTTTCAATAAAAAGGATGTTGACCGCATTGACGAAACCGGGAAAGATATTGTTATGCAAATTGCAGCTATGTCACCTGTTTCCATTGATAAGGATGATGTGCCGCAGGATATTGTAAACAAAGAATTGGAAATAGGTAAAGAACAAGCCCGCAGTGAAGGCAAACCCGAGGAACTGCTCGAAAAAATCGCAATGGGTAAGCTCAACAAGTTCTATAAAGAAAGCACACTGCTGAACCAGGACTTTATTAAAGACACTAAGAAATCGGTCAGGAAAATGCTTGCCGAAACAGATAAGGAACTTACTGTTACTGAATTCAAAAGACTTGCTCTCGGACAGTAATCGGTAAATAATAAATAAAAACACGGTAAAAAGATAAAAAGCTGTTACTTTTTTAGTGACAGCTTTTTTTACCTGCATTTACGTCTAATTCCAGCATTAACCCGGTGATTTAGGAGCAGGGAAATACGTTTTCCTCTTATTTGCGTATCACCAGTTTTTTTGTGCTAACAATACTGTTATTGATTATCAGTGAATAGAGGTAAACACCATCTTGCAGATTTGAGGTATTGATAATAAGAGAACCGGCATGAGTGTCAAGCGCTGTTTTTGCCACCTGTAATCCAGTCATGTTGCTGATGGTCAGATATGCACTGCGCGTTCCTTCCGGCAATTGGTATGAAATTTCGGTATGTTCTGCAGCAGGATTGGGCGCAGGAACAGATAAACCCCATTCATTCGGCTTTGGAAATGCTGCAAAATTAGGTGCTTCGGTAGTGTAAACAACGGTAACGACTACCGCCTCAAAAGAATCATCCTCACAGAAAAACTCGTAATCTATAATAGTCGTACCCTCCATACCGTTGGGAAAATATTCGGCATAAAAATCATCATCCGAAGAAGTTTCATCCGGACCAAGGATAAGAGGTTCCGGAGACTCATAAACATTCGGAGGAAAACAACTTCCTGACCAGCAAAAAATATTTGTCGTGCCTTCCAAAATATCGATCTCTATTTTCTTCATATAAACTTGAATCTCCTCATCCGTATCGTTAAATAAAAAAACCTCAGCTTTGAGAACATCATCATCCGGGCTTCCGGTCAATTCAAGGGTGTCACCGGTAATATCGTTACCTTCAGAATCAAGTAATATCAATCCACCCCCAAAAGTAAAAGAAGGCATCAGCAAAATGATTAAAATAAAAAGTAGTGCTTTTTTCATAAATAAAAAATTTTATTAAAATTTAAAAATGTAAGAGTATGAATGTTTTAGCCTTTTAAAATATTTTGATCACAGGCTTTATATAATATGCCAACCTGTATATCCCTTAATTCAGAACATATGCAATTTTGTCATATAAATCTTTGTTTAACTTTGAACCTTCGTGTTTTAGCGGCTAAAATAAAAAAAGTCACAATCCTTACGAAGGTATAAAGATAATAAGCCTCACAAAGAAAAAAATTAAGATCGTTATAACAACCCCGGAGGTTTTAAAAACCTGCAGGGTTGTTTTGCTTAACGTGCTATCTGAACGCGTTCGCTTATAACGCTGTTGGCACTATTGATTTGCATAAAGTAAACGCCTGTGTGCAGGTTGCTTATATTGAGCTTGGTGTTGAATGTACCGACATCAACATCCATGACCACTTGCCCACTGATACTTATCAGCCTGATCTGCTTGATCATTTCGCTTGATTCAACTGTAAACACATCGCGTGCAGGGTTGGGGAAAATTTTTACGTTAATCTCCGGGTTCTCTTTCACTATGTTGCATATACTGAACTCTGCAATAAGGGTTATATCTTTGGCAGGCATAGTTACCGTTGGCGTTGTTGATAAAGGATCATCAAGATACTCCGTATCACCTACCCAATGCATGAAACTGAAATCCGGTGAAGGAATAACCTTAATGACCACTTCCTCGCCTTCTTCATACTCACCCTCACCTTCTACGTCACCTGCTTCAGGCGGATCCGCAAGGAGTGTAAGCTTGTACT
>PWJZ01000027.1 GCA_003559855.1 Bacteroidales bacterium | reverse complement strand
TATGTTCACCCGGCTTACAATAATTTGCACTTAATTCAAGCCTGTCATTAATAAAATCACTTACTAAATCTTCAGCACTGTTTATAGGTGCGCCTACAAAAACATTAATATCATTTTGATTGAATATTGCAATCGCTTTTTGCCCCATACCAACTGCTATCACATCCGTTATTCCAAATTTTGCCAGCCATGGCGGATATAATCCCGGTACATGTTCCGGTGGTGTAAGTTCCTGAAAACTTAATATTTTATTATTCTCATTTACTTCAAGTATTGCAAATTTTTGACAATGCCCGAAATGAGCAGATAACACCTCATTTTCCAAAGGAATAGCGATCTTTTTCATACTACTTTTCTTTATTAAAAGTTTACCTAATTTTATTAGTATAGATAGGGTTTCACAAAACTCATAACTAACTCATATACAATAGTTTGAAAGCCTTCAAAAATTGACATTTCCTAACTTTTTGTAACGTATTGATTTTTAAAGTTATACAGCTGTCATTTTTATCAAATTTAGCCATTTTTTACCCGTTTTTAGCCTTAAAATTGATTGGGTTAGGAAAACAAAGTTTTGTGAAACCCTATAGTATAGAGCATATATTACCCTTGAGTAACGGTTGACGGTAACGGGTGTCGAGTACACAATTACCGGTCACACCGATTACCTCTCACCTCACCAACCCCTGAACCTATTCCTCAGACCCAAGCCCAATCCCAGACCTCTTCCACGTCCACGTCCTCTTCCTAATCCTAATCCTCGTCGTGGAAGCGCTTCAGGATAATTTTCACCGGAATTCTGAGCTGAAGCCGGTGGCTGATCTTTCGGGGAGTCACCAAAATTGGTGCAACGACCTAATCTTCGTCCGGTCATAGAACCTTGTCCTATTGGTCCGGTTTTATCAAATCCAGGCATAATAACCTCCTTTTTTTATAGTTAATCAATTTATTTTCCGCTTTTCAAGCGTTTACATCTGCCTTCTCCACCTCCTGACTTACGGCGTTTGCCCATGCCTTTTCCCATCTTTTGTAGTTTTTCTTTGTCAGAAAGTTTGCTGCATTTACCTAATTTGCGGCCTGTTTGAGAACCCTCTCCTTCAGGCCCGGCACCATCAAGATGTGGCATAACTTTATTTATTTGTGGTTTAACATATTTATTATTTCATTGACCGTTTTGTTTTCTTTAACAACAATCATCTGGATTTTCAAGCTGTCAAGCAGTGGTTTTATTTTAGCTCCAAATTCACCGGAAACTATTTTATTTACGTTTCGTGATGCTACCAGCTCAACTGATGCGGGGCCTGCTCCTTGTTCCACATCTTTATTTGGATTAGGAACAAACTCAGTTGATTTGCTTTCCTTATCATAAATAACGAACCAGGCAGCCCTGCCAAACCGTTCATCAAGCTTTGATTCCAAAGTGTTTCCTGTTGATGTAATTGCAATTTTCATAAGTGTTGTTTTTTGGTAACGTGTGACAAGTAACGGGTAGCGGGTTGGCGTTTGCATTCATTTTTCTTTATGATTGAATCATTTCTTAACCCGTCACCCGTTACCCGTCACTTATTGTTCATATTAATTTTAATATTTAATTTAAAACATCTATTAATAAGTTATCTCTCTTTACCATCCCAGCAATACGGACTTCCTTTTCTTCTCATACGAGTGTTGCATTGCGGGCAAACAATTTTACTGCAAGGCTTACCATATTGATGCTTTTGCTCAAATCCGCAATCAGGACAAACACAAAAATCATCGCATTGTCTTGTTTTAAAAAAATATCCCGCATTATTCGTTTCAAAACTTACAATCTCTGCACTACCGCACAAAGGGCAGTTTTCAACTTCTTTTTCCCTGTCAGGGTTATTAAAATAGCATCTGCACTTTGTACAATGATACCAATCACTGTCAAAATAAACTTTACCGCCTTCAATAGCGATTTGCCTGCCTTCAACAAAAGCTTTTGCTATTTTTTGACGCGCCGAAGCATATATACGAGTGAAAGTAGGACGAGAAACATCCATTATTACTGACGCACGATGATGATTGCACATATCATAATCACATAACCGTAACGCTTCATATTCTTCAAATAATAATACTACGGGTTCAGCTTTTTGATTTCCGGCTTCATGCCCGTATGGTTTAAAGCCCTTTATTGGCGGCGGATTCAAAACCTTCCTTAATCTTTTAATTCTTGGCGACATATTTATTGAACAATTGATTGGTACAAAGATAATGAACAATAGTTCATTTGTCAAATTTTTTTTAAAAAATCTGACTTTTTTTTAAAACAAGATACTAATTCATAAGGACAAGGGAGTTTTCAGCAATGACAAAAACCTTCAATATTAATCAATTTCGCTTTAGGTTCATTTAATTTTTCCCATTATAACGCTTTCAATAACTTTGGGGTAAAATTCATACTCGAGCTTATGTACTTTTTTGGCTAAAGATTTAGGTGAGCGGTCTTTTGGTACTTTGCATTTTGCCTGGAAGATAATATCGCCTTCATCGTACTTTTCATTGACGTAATGAATGGATATACCGCTTTCTTCCTTACCCTCATTTATGACAGCGCAATGTACGTTCATGCCATACATGCCTTTGCCGCCGAATTCAGGCAACAATGCAGGATGTATATTAAGAATATTACGGTTATACTTTTCAATTAGCCATGATGGCACCAGAATAAGAAATCCGGCCAGAACAATAAAATCTATTTTATATTTTTCAAAAACCGGCAATACGTCTTCCGGATTATTCCATTGTTTATTAGATATAACCTCAACGGGAACATTATGGTTCTTTGCCTTTTCGATAGCTTTTGCATCATTTTTATTGCTAACAAGTAGAGCAGCATCTATTATGGGGTGATTATCGAAATACTTGATAATATTTTCTGCATTGGTTCCGCTTCCTGATGCTAATATAGCCAGATCAATCTTTTTCTGCATAAATTTATAATTGAAGCTTTTTTGTTTAATAATTTTACATTTGATACTTTTCTGTTATTTATTGTTATGTGCCGTTTTCAGTTTTTATCTCGCAGATTATTACATTAGCCGGCCTGCCTTGCACGATCCAACCGTTGCTCATAAACCGTTACTTTTACAATGCGAATTTAACAAACATTTTCTTTAATTATAAAAATTTGAATTTTATGAAACATCTGTTTATTTTATTATATTTGCCACTGTTATTTTTTGGAAAAGAGATATATTTTTTCACAGTTTTTTGCGTTTTATAACTTACACAAATACAGTCAATTGCAACAATAATGGTGTTTTTGGCAAAAAAAAAGTTGGTTATAATAATTTTAATATTTTTCTTTGCATCTTGTTTAACTAAAAAGTTTAAATCATGTCAGACATTACTGCAAGAGTAAAGGCAATTATTGTTGACAAGCTTGGTGTAGATGAGAAGGAGGTAACTCCCGAAGCAAGCTTTACCAATGATTTAGGTGCCGATTCTTTGGACACTGTTGAGCTTATAATGGAATTCGAGAAGGAGTTCAATATCGCTATTCCTGATGATCAGGCGGAAAAGATCAGCACGGTGGGTGAAGCTATAGCCTATATTGAAAACACAAACAAGTAGAAACTAAGAAGCTTTCGATGAAACTTCGTAGAGTAGTAGTAACAGGTTTAGGTGCTATAACTCCTTTAGGTAATAATATTCCTGATCTCTGGGACAATTTGCTTAACGGAGTTAGCAGTGCAGCTACAATTACCCGTTTTGACCCTTCTAAATTCAAATCCAAATTTGCCTGTGAAGTTAAGGGCTACGATCCTAAAGATTATTTTGAAAGGAAGGAAATACGCAAGTATGATCTTTATGCCCAATATGCTATGGTTTCTACCGATGAGGCATTAAAAGATTCAGGTATTGACCTGCAAAATATTGATCTTGACAGATCGGGTGTAATTTGGGGTAGTGGTATTGGAGGATTAGATACCTTTTTACAGGAGATTATTGATTTTGGCAGGGGTGATGGAAAACCGAGATTCAGCCCGTTTTTTATTCCAAAGATGATAGCAGACATTGCTGCAGGTCATATATCAATAAAATATGGATTAAGGGGGCCTAATTTCACTACAGTTTCTGCATGTGCTTCATCGGCTAATTCTTTAGTGGATTCATTCAATTACATTCGTCTTAACAAGGCTGATGTTTTTATTACGGGCGGATCAGAAGCTGCTGTTAATCCTGCCGGCATAGGAGGGTTTAATGCGATGCATGCAATATCTGTCAGGAATGATGATCCGGCTACAGCTTCAAGACCATTTGATAAAGACCGTGATGGATTTGTTCTTGGCGAAGGTGGTGGTGCTTTGATTCTCGAAGAGCTTGAACATGCAAAAAAACGCGGAGCAAAGATATATGCTGAAGTTGTTGGCGGCGGGCTGTCGGCCGATGCATATCACATCACCAGCCCGCATCCTGAGGGATTGGGCGCCGAGAAGGTCATGAAATACGCACTCGATGATGCAGGTCTTAATATTCAGGATGTTGACCATATTAACACTCATGGTACTTCCACACCTTTGGGTGATATTGCCGAGCCAAAAGCCATCGTTTCTCTTTTTGGCGAACATGCGTATAAAATCAGCATCAACTCCACAAAATCAATGATGGGACATCTTTTAGGCGCTGCCGGAGCCGCCGAAGCAATTGCAACTATCCTGGCAATTAAAAACGATATCGTACCTCCTACCATTAACCATTTTATCCCAGATCCTGAAATTGATCCGAAACTTGATTTTACATTTAACAAAGCCAAAAAAAGAAAAATCAATGTAGCGCTCAGTAATACCTTTGGTTTTGGAGGTCATAATGTTTCCCTGGTTTTTAAAAAATATTCCGAATAAACTTTATTTTGAGATCACTGAGAAATTTAATCAGTAAACATTCCGGTTCAGATAAAAAACTGATTAACGCAATAAAAAATATTTTTGGATTCTATCCAAGAAACCTGGCACCCTACAAGCTTGCACTCAGGCACAGGTCGGTGGCCCAGGCATTCCCTGACGGCAAAAAAATCAATAATGAAAGACTCGAATTTTTAGGTGATGCTATTTTAGGCTCTGTAGTTGCAGAATATCTCTTTAAAAAATTCCCCATCAAAGACGAAGGCTTTTTGACTGAAATAAGGTCAAGGATAGTAAGCCGAAGCAATCTAAATAACCTTTCACGAAAACTGGGATTAAACCAGCTGATCAAAACTCATTTTAACGGCAATAAATCTGCTACATCTATTCCGGGAGACGCTTTTGAAGCTTTCGTGGGAGCCATATACCTCGACAAAGGTTACGAATTTACAAGGGAAATTATTATTAATAAAATAATTACCCTGCATATTGATATAGAAGAATTGATATCTACCGAACTCAACTTCAAAAGCAAGCTTATTGAGTGGGGGCAAAAAAATAAAAAGGAAATAAATTTTAACCTGGCAGAAGAAAAAGAGACAAATAATAAATTAAAAATCTATATAGTTGAAGCTGAAATTGATAATAAAGTGTTTGGAACAGGTAAAGATTATACGATAAAAAAAGCCGAACAAATTGCCGCCAAAATGGCTTGGGAAAAACTGACAAATAATAATAGAAATGATCAAAAAACTGAAATTTGAAGTTAAATATGAATCCGATTTTCAGGTTTTAGGCATATTTTCAAGCCTGAGCAACTATCGTCTGTGCTGGTTCATAAACAAACATTTAAGTTTAAAATTGTCACGGACAAATGATATTTCACTTACTCCATTTAAAGTTGAAAAACCTCAGTCATTTTCACTTTTCACATATATGGACCGGGGGTTAATGATTGAATATTATCTTTTGAATAACCGCAAAAACGGACATATTTTACTGCCCGAGCCAAAGAATCTTGATTATTTACTTCTTCTGAAATCGAAGGATTTCAGGATTGATATAGAAAACATTGTAGCAAAATTACGCAGTATTAAACAGATTGCTGCAGTGATATGGTTAAAGGAGACGGAAAAAGTAAAAAACCTCAATAATTTGTTATATGATTTTGAGCTTGCCATAATTGAAAAATAATGATCGGCAGGCACAGCTTTTGGCTTTTCTCTTTCGTTTCTCTTATTCATTTTTTTACATCATCAAATGGTTATAAGATGAATTAATTTGGCCAATACCGGATGTTACAAGCTTCATATTAAAACATATGCCCATTAACTTATCATCGCATAAACACATTGTCATATTGTCACTCCGTTCTCAACGACTCTGCCGGATTTGACCTTATAACCCGCCATGCCTGCAAACTTGCAGTAATAAAGCATAATACAAACGCAATTATTCCCGGCAATATAAATATTAATGGATTAAGGCTTATCTGGTATTCAAAATTGCTTAGCCAGTAATCAGCCACCCACCATGATAATGGTATTGTAATAACGAAGGCTATTATTACCAATAGTAAGTTTTCTTTGTTAAACAGCCATAAAAGCATGCCATGCGAGGCTCCAAGGACTTTTCTTATCCCCAGCTCCTTGGTTCTTTGTTCTGCCGTAAAGGCAGCAAGTGAATAAACACCCATCATTGAAATAAATATTGCAAGTATAGAGCCATAAAATACAAGATTGCCGGTGCGTTGTTCTCCCTGGTAGTATTGCTCCATACGATTTTCCATAAAAATAATATCATGTACATAATGAGGGTCAACGCCTGATAATACACTCTTTATTTGTTCAACTGTACTTCTTTGATTTTCCGGGCTTAATCTTATATACAAATAATTATAGTTTTCATCATCAATCAAAAACAATAATGGTTCGATACTGCTATGCAATGATCTGAAATTAAAATCATTAACAACACCAACAACCTCGCCATAGAATCCAAAAGAATAAAGTTGTTTACCAATCGGCTCTTCGAGTCCTAAAGCTCTAACTGCTGTTTCATTGATTATAAATGCTCTTTCACTATCGAGTGCGTGGTCTTTTGAGAAGAATCGACCCTTTTTTATACTGAACTCCATTAGCTCAGGGAAGCTATGATCAACAGCATAAATGTTGCAAACAACACCATCCTTATAGTCTTCCCTGCTTTTTCGGACCTGGTCCATATGTGTGCTTGCCGTGAAGTCCTGCAGTGATCCGCTTACTTCTATAACACCAGGAACAGAAAGCAGTTCGTGTCTTAATGACCCGTAATTAGCAGATATCTGAGAAGATACGTCACGCACCATTAAAACATTATCCCTGTTGAACCCCAGGTCTTTTTGGCTTACATAATTTAATTGGCTGAACACGACGAATAAAACCGAGATTAAAAACATCGAAATAATAAATTGCATTGTTACAAGCACTTTCCTGAAAAATTTGCCACCCTTTCCTTTAACCTGTTCACCTTTCAGTATGGGGCCCGGTTGGAAACCTGACAGGTAAAAAGCAGGGTATAGGCCTGAAAGAAAGCCGGTTATCAGCAATATTATAAGCATCATAGCTATGCCGGCAGGTGACAAGATTATGGCAAGAGACAGTTCTCTTTCCATTAGCATACCGAATGGCCGCGCAAATATCTCAGCAATTACCAGGGCTATAATCAGTGATATCAATGTAATAAAAAAAGTTTCTGTAAGGAATTGTGTTATTAGCTTTTTTTTATCCGAGCCCATGGCTTTTCTAACGCCAATTTCACGGGCTCGTGATCCCGCCCTCGCTGTTGAAAGATTTACGAAGTTAACTATAGCTAACAGAATTATGAAAACAGAGATTGCAATGAAAAGAATCACTACAGTATAATTGCCGTTATTTCCCAACTCCCAAATCATATTTGAGTGAAGGTGTATTTTTTCAAGTGGCTGAAGGAAAGCTTCAAATTGTATTAAATCAGGATCATAATAACTGTGTGTACTATATAAATAATCGGTAATAGCTTCATTGAATTTGCTTTCAAAATCATTGTTATTATTGTAATTTTCGTGTAATAACAAATATGTGTAACAGTTAAAGCCGGTTGATGGCTCATTATCGCCACCCCAAATGGTTTCCAGTGAAAGTAAAACGGAAAATCCAAAATGGGAGTTTTCGGGTACATCTTCAATTATTCCGGTAATCCTAAAGCTTTCATCATTAAAGTATATTAATTGATTATAAGCTTCATGGGCACTATCAAAAATTTTTTCGGCAAGAGACCTTGTTAATACCATTGTTTGGGGCTCTGTTAAACTACGATAAGGTTCACCATATATGAACTTGTATGTAAAGACGTCGAAAAAAGTAGAGTCAACGTACATAAAGTCGCCGGTATTAAGTATTTTATCTTGATAGCGTATATTAGCATTGAAGCCAAAGCTGGGTACCAACCTGGTATAGGCCTCTACTTCCGGAATTATTTCCAAAGCACCAGGCCCTGCATGCATAGGGGTTGCAGGTATTGGCTGACTATCACTAACTCCCATTCCAACTTCAAAACCCACTCTCTTAATTCTGTGAGAATTTTCGTGATATTCATCATAGCTGAACTCAGTGAAAACAAACATCCATATCAGTATAAATGCAGCCAAGCCAAGCGAAAGCCCCAGAATATTAATGATGCTTTGCGACTTGTTTCTGAAAATTAATCGTATGGTTGTTTTTAAATAGTTCTTAAACATTTATTGTGGTTTTTCTGTTGAATTACGAATCTATTATTGTGTCGAATAACGAATCTCTTACGAATATACGAATTACGAAAAATACTAATTACCGAATACTGGTTACTGATTACCGAATACCGATTACTTACCACCGAAGACCAAATACCTTTAACCTCAACACCTAAATGATTAAACGACTCAACGACTCAACAAATAAACACTATTCAGCCATATTCAAACCAATTACCATAACCAATTACCGAATACCTCTCAGTACTCCTTATTTCCTACTCCCTGCTACCTGCACCATACTCCATGCACCATGCCCCATGCCTCACTCAGCCTTCAGCGTCTCCACAGGATTTTGAGATATTGCCTTCAGCGACTGTATTGAAACTATCAGCATGCATATGGCTCCTGAAATAATTACTCCTGCAGCAAAGGTCCAATAAGGGAAGCTTATTGAATAAGCAAATCCGGCAAGCCACTTATCCATGATATAGTAAGCAAGAGGTATGGCTATAACAGCAGCAACCAAAATTAATATCACGTATTCGTAAGAGAATTTTTTGACTATTCCATGAGCCGATGCTCCAAGCACTTTTCGCACTGCAATTTCTTTCATGCGCTGACGAGCCGACAGAGCTGACAATCCTAAAACTCCCAGCATTGCTATAATTATTGCCAGTGATGAAAAAATTAAGAACAATTTGCCGAAATTGTTTTCAACCTCGTAATAATCACCCATGATCTGGCTGATAAACCCATAATGAATTGCTCGATCCGGAAATAGCGACCGCCATTCTTTTTCAATAGCAGGAATTACTTCAGAGCTTGCTTTTTGGTCATGCCTTATCAAAACCCAAAATCCGGTATATGGCAATCTGTGGCCTAAAGCTGTAATTACCAGTGGAGCTACCGGATTGTGAAAAGATTCAAAGTGATAATCTTTAACAACACCTATAACACGGAATCTTCGTTCATTGCGGGTCAGTGTTTTACCTACAGGGTCAGTCCATCCTACACGCCTTGCCAACTCCTGGTTAATAACTGCACTCTCCAGCTCGGTTCCGTCTTCAGCATTGAAAAAGCGTCCATCTATTAGTGAAGCCTTCAGAGTTTCAAGATAATACCTGTCAGCCTGCATATGATGTACGATCATAGGATTCGGCGAATCTTCAAACTCAAACCCTTCCTGGTATTCCATTATCCCGGGGAAAGAACTGCATCTGCTTATGCTTTCTACCCAGGGATATGAAGCAAGCCTTTGTTTCAACAATTCAGAATCCTTATCATTGGTTTGCCCGCCAACCATCATAGCTAAAAGATTATCATGATCAAAACCGTAGTCCTGTGTCCTGAAAAAATTCAGTTGTAAATAAACCACAAGGGTGCACACTATCAATCCTACGGAAACAATAAATTGTAATGTCAACAGCAGCTTACGTAAAGAAAAGTTGCCCGGCTTTATCCATGTATCACCTTTAAGAATATGGGCAGGTTGAAACTTTGCCATATAAAAGGCAGGATATAAGCCAGCAGCCATGCCGAAAAATATCACAAAGATCAGGAAAGCCATGCCATAAAACCATATGGGTGTAGTTGCCAGGGACAAATTTAAAGCTAACAACATATTAAATTGTGGCATCAACAATTCAGCTATCAACAGGGAAATCAAAAAGCTGATACCGGTTATGATAATTGTTTCAAGGAAAAATTGCTTCCTGATCATGGGTTTGTCAGCGCCTACTACTTTTCTTAAACCTGTTTCTTTAGCTCTTTTATTGGAAGAGGCAATGGTCAGGTTAACGTAATTAAATCCGGCTATGAATAAAATAAATATGGCAACAAGCAAAAACCATCTTAATTTTGTTATGGTTCCGGTTTCAGCCATTTCATAGTTCAGATTGCTATGTAACCTGATACCTGTAATTGGCACATAGCTTAACATTATTTTTGCTCCGTACTGTTCAAGCTGTTTGTTGACTTTTTCCCATGTCAGGTCTTTCGTTTTTTTATTAAGAACTTCCATGTCGAAGTCTTCATCAAGCAAAACATAAGTGTTAAAGCTGATATAGGCATCCCACTCATACACATTTTGGCCAATTGCTTCAAGAGTTGCAAAAGATGTTAATATATCATACTGGATGTGAGAATTTGCCGGACAGTCTTCTATTACTCCTGTTACCATCCATCCGTCCTGATCATTAATCCTTAGTGTTTGTCCTACCGGGGATATTCCTTCCGGGAAAAGCTTATCAGCGTTTTCTTTATTAATGACGACCGACTTCGGCTCATTAAAAACTGCAGAAGGATTACCTTCCACAAGTTTAAAGGAAAACAGTTTGAAAAAGTTTTCATCGGCAACAAGTGCATTACTGAAGCTGTAATATTCATCGTCTTTAAAAACAGAAACATCTCCTCCTGTTTGAATGCGTGTATAATTCAGAATCTCAGGAATTTGTTCTGACATGTCAGGGCCCATAGCCGCTGAAGTTATGGGGGAATTAATAGTTTGCCCCGGACTTATTATTTCAGTGTTTAAACGGTAAAGATTTGATGATTTTTCATGAAACCTGTCGAAGCTAAACTCATGCGAAGCGTACAGGAATATAATAAAACAAACGGCCATAGCAACTGCTAAACCAATAATGTTTATCAGTGAAAAAAAACGGTTGCTTTTATATTGTCTATAAGCTGTTTTTAAGTAATGAATAAACATGATTTGGGTTTTATTTGTTTAAATCGTTGCTATTGTCATTTGTGTTTTGCAGAGGCGCGGAGAACGCAAAGAAATCTGATATGCTTACCCTATCAACTAATTATGAATTTTACTTAACCGAATACCGATTACTTATTACCGATTACCGAATACCAATTACATCCCATTTCTCACCTCTCACAACTCCTTTCTCAGCATTTACGCTGTAGTCGACGCCAGCACAAACTCAGCAGCTTTATCTTCAGTAACGATCTGTCCGTCGAATAATCTGATTATTCTCTGAGCATAAGATGCATCACGCTGGGAGTGAGTAACTATTATTATTGTTGTGCCGTTTTTATTTAATGTTTCCAGAAGATTCATAACCTCATCACCATGTGTAGAATCAAGGTTACCTGTTGGCTCATCGGCAAGTATGATTTTGGGCTTTGCCACCACTGCACGGCATACTGCAACGCGCTGCTGCTGACCACCTGAAAGCTGTAAAGGAAAATGATTCCGGCGATGCATTATCTGCATTTGTTCAAGAACCTCTTCAACACGTTTTTTACGCTCCGATGAACCCATACCCAGGTATATAAGAGGCAACTCAATGTTTTCAAAAACGCTTAACTCATCTATCAGGTTAAAGTTCTGAAACACAAAACCTATATTGCGCTTCCTTAGATTTGCTCTTTGCTTTTCACTGAAATCAGAAACATCTTTTTCAACAAAATAATACTCGCCACTGCTAAGATTATCAAGCAATCCCATGATATTCAATAATGTGGATTTACCGCATCCGGAAGGACCCATTATTGCTACAAATTCTCCTTCTTTAATTTCAAAGGAAACTTTATTCAAGGCTGTGGTTTCTACCTCCTCAGTTCTGAAAATCTTTGTTAATTCTACTGTTTTTATCATGATTGTGTGTATTTAATATTATTAGTGAATGATTTTATTTTTCTATTTGTCATTTAATCTTCGAATTACGAATATTTAACACTTATTACCGATTGCTGATTACTGATTATTGATTACCTATTACCGATTACCACTCATCTCTCACATTCTCAGTTCTCATCATCACATTGGCACATCATCACATTATCACATTGGCATATTAATTACCTGAAGATCAGCCTGTCTTTTCCTCCAAAGGCATCATATGATGAAACAATTACTTTTTCTCCCGGTTCGAGGCCTTCAAGCACCTCATAATTATGGATGTTTTGCCTTCCTATCCTGATAGATCGTTTTGTTGCCTGGTTTCCTGAAGGATCCACGACATATATCCAGTTTCCGCCGGTTTGCTGGTAAAATCCTCCTCTGGGTATTTTAATTGCATCCGCCACACCACTAAACTGAAGTCTGAGTTGCAGGGTTTGCCCCCGACGAATACCCTCTGGCTCTTCGCCTTCGAAATTCAAATCCACATCAAACGCCCCCCCTGTAATTGTACTGTATATTTTACTTATCTCAAGCTCATATTTTTCACCGGCATACTCAAACATGGCATTTTGCCCAATATAGGTACGATTGAGGTAACGTTCATCAATGCGCGCCCGCAGCTTATACCCATCCAGAACATCTATTTGACCGATGTTTTCACCTGCTGATTTTGTTTCTCCGCGTTCTAAATTAAAAGAAGATAATCTGCCGCTTATAGGAGCCCGGATAGTCAAACTTTCCAAATTTCTGTTTACAAGCTTTAAATTGTGCTGCATACGCTCTATCGACTCCTTTATACCTGCCATTTGAGTAGCCGTGTATATCGAATCATGCTCAAGAGTGCGTTCTGCTATGTCAAGTTTCCTGAGTATATAATTATAATCTCTTTTTGCATTTTCATACTCTTCGAGGGATATAACTCCCTCCTCATAAAATTGCTTTTTTCGCTCGTAATCCCTTTCTGATATGTCAAGTTGATATTTCAGGTCAACTATTTGCCTTTCAAGATTGAATTTATTTTGTTCTAGCGCCAGTCTTGTATTTTGATAATTATTCAAAACATCATATATATTATTTTCACGATAAATATAATCCATCTCTATGGCTGCATTTGAAAGACGCAGGATCTTATCCCCTTCTTCCACCATTGCACCGTCATGAACAAATATTTCTTCAACACGTCCACCCAAAACGGCATCAACATATATTGTAACTATTGGCTGTACAACCCCATCCAAAGGTATGAATTCCTGGAAGCTGCCCTGTTTTACATCCGCAAAAGCAACCCTGCCGCTGTCAATATATAAACGGCTGCCCGAATCACGTAGAAAAATCAGATATATGATGAAAAACACCAATAGTGATGAACCTGTTATCGTAGCTATCTTTTTTGGTGTCCACTTTTTCTTTTCTATCTTACGATCCATGGCAATATTATTTTAATGGTTTAATTTACTCTAAAACTTTACCAATATTGTGCCATATATAATTATATCCTGTAAAACAGTGCTTTACAACTACAAAGCCTCAAAATATGACACAAAAATGTCCACATACGTACACTTTTGTATAAAACCGTACATTTTTCAATACTGATAATTAAAAAGACAGATTTTTTCAATTAACCTTATAAAACTATTGTAGGTTTGTCCGGTACAGGCAAGATTTTAATGGCTCTGCAATTTTTTTACAACATGGGTTAAATCTTGAACTCTTCCTTGATTTTGTCAACGTAATCAAGTTTTTCCCAGGTAAATGTTTCCACTTCTTTCCTTTTGCCATTTATATATACCACTTTTCTACCGGGCGTTCTGCCCATATGCCCGTAGGCAGCGGTTTCTTCAAAGATAGGATTTTTCAGTCCGAATCTTTTAATAATGGCACCGGGTCTCAGGTCAAACATTTTTATTATTTTTTCAGCGATCTGTTCGTTTGATAATTTCACTTTCGGTCTTTTTGCATCAACGAACAAGCTAACGGGATCGGCCACACCAATAGCATAAGCAATCTGTATTTCGATCTCGTCGGCAACACCGGCAGCCACCATATTTTTGGCTATATGTCTTGAGGCATATGCTGCTGATCTGTCAACTTTCGAAGCATCCTTTCCAGAAAAACAGCCGCCGCCATGTCTGCTAAAACCCCCATAAGTGTCAACAATTATTTTCCTACCGGTTAAACCGGTATCACCATGTGGTCCTCCAATAACAAACTTACCCGTAGGGTTGACATACAAGCGGTATTTGACATCAAAATATTTTTGTATTTCAGGTGGATACGTTGCTTTCACCCTTGGTATAAGAATATTCTCCACATCCGTTTCGATTCTGCCCAGCATCTCTTTATCAGCTTTAAGTTGAGCTTTTTGGCCGCCTCCTATAGGCTTGACAAATTCGTCATGCTGTGTTGAAACCACAATGGTATCTATCCCCAGGGGCTTATCATCATCATCATATTTAAACGTTACCTGGGCTTTTGAATCAGGCCTCAGATATGGCATTTCGCCACCCACTTTTCTTATTGAAGCCAGCTCTCTCATCAGCCGGTGAGCTATATCTAAAGGCAATGGCATGTAATTTTCGGTTTGATTAGTTGCAAAGCCAAACATCATTCCCTGATCGCCTGCCCCCTGTTCCTCTTGTTTCTCTTTATCAACACCCTGGGCTATGTCGGGTGATTGCTCATGAATAGCAGTCAAAACACCACATGAATCGGCATCGAAACGAAAATCAGGCTTTGTATAACCAATTCTTCTTATTACTTCACGCGCTATATCCTGAACCTCAACATAAGTTTCAGTCCTTATCTCACCTCCCACAAGGCAAAGACCTGTGGTGACAAAAGTTTCTGCCGCGCATTTTGATTCCGGGTCATCTTTCAATATTGCATCCAGTACAGCATCGGAAATCTGATCCGCAACTTTATCAGGATGTCCTTCCGATACTGATTCTGACGTAAATAAGTATGGCATAATATATTATGTTTTATTTGATTTATAAATTATTGACTTTCTGTATTATTAATGAATGAAGCACCAAATAATAAATTCCAAATTACAAAAAACAAATTCCGGATAAATCACAATTGATCAATTACTAAAATTCCAAACAACATTTATTGAGATTTCAATTTTGTAATTTGTTTGTCATTAGATTATTGTTATTTGTTATTAATGCCTACATTTTCTATTTGCTGATTTGCTATATTCTAGTATCTATAATGATCCGTTTTATAGGGTCCGTTAACCGGTATTCCCAAATATTCGGATTGTGTTTCGGTCATTTTTGTAAGACTTACTCCAAGATGTTTCAGGTGCGCCATGGCAACCTCTTCGTCAAGTTTTTTAGGAAGCCTGTAGACACCGGGTTCACGCTTCTTTTCCCAGAGGTCTATTTGTGCAAGCACCTGGTTTGCAAACGAATTGCTCATGACAAATGATGAATGTCCTGTGGCACAGCCAAGGTTGACCAGTCTTCCTTCGGCCAGCATAATAATGGAGTGTCCATCACCAAATACATATTCATCAACCTGCGGTTTAATATTTATTTTTTTGACATCTTTTTGCATTTCGAGCTTTTCAACCTGTATTTCATTATCGAAGTGCCCGATATTGCATACAATTGCTTTATCTTTCATTTTTCGCATATGTTCTACCGTAATGACGTCTCTGTTGCCGGTTGCCGTGACATATATATCGCCACGATCGAGCACCTCTTCAACAGTTTTCACTTCATATCCTTCCATTGCCGCTTGCAGGGCACATATCGGGTCAACTTCGGTAACTACAACCCTAGCTCCAAATGCTGCCAGGCCTTGTGCACAACCTTTACCGACTCCACCATAACCGCAAACCACGGTTGTTTTACCGGCTATCATAATATCTGTAGCACGCTTTATTCCATCAATAAGTGACTCCCTGTTACCGTAATTGTTGTCAAATTTTGATTTGGTTACCGAATCATTCACATTTATGGCAGGAAACAGCAATGTTCCGTCTTTTTCACGCTGATAAAGCCTGTGTACGCCGGTAGTTGTTTCTTCCGAAACGCCTTTCAGGTCTTTCACCACCCTGTGCCATTTGTCTTTATCTTGTTCCTGCAATTTTTTAAGTCTTTTAAACAATGCTGCCTCATCTCCTGCATCCACCTTTTTATCCAGTATTGACGGGTCAGTTTCGGCCCGATATCCCAACAATACCATCAATGTGGCATCACCGCCATCATCAACGATCAAATCAGGCCCTTTGCCACCCGGAAAAGTCAATGCCTGGGCTGTACACCACCAGTATTCGTCAAGGGTCTCCCCCTTCCATGCAAATACCGGAACCCCGGTCTTAGCTATGGCCGCCGCAGCCTCGTCTTGAGTGGAAAAAATGTTGCAACTGGCCCATCGTACATCGGCACCAAGAGCTGTCAACGTTTCAATAAGTACAGCCGTCTGAGTGGTCATATGTAATGACCCCATTATGCGGGCACCCTTCAATGGCTTATCCTTGCCATGCTTCTTCCTTAACTCCACTAAACCAGGCATCTCATGTTCAGCCAAACGAATATCCTGCCTGCCCAATTCCGCAAGATTTATGTCTTTAACCCGATACTTTACATTTTCATCAATCTTCTCTAAATTGTTCATGTCTGTTATAATTTTATATGTTTCGTTATTAATTAATTTTATCTGTTTTCAAAGTGTAAAATAAATAACATGCAAATTTAAGTTTAGTTTAATTGACTAATTGCCTTTCCATAAAAAATAAATCCGGTTGCCGTATCTGCAGATTATCACAAACTGTTGCACAAATTTACACAAATTAAGCAGCTATTCGGGCCTAAAGCGCCTTACCCTTGTTTACAAGCGCTCTCACTTCCTGAAATGAAAAATCCCCCATGTTAAATTCCCTTCCTTACCGCCTTTTATCCAATGCTTCAAGCCTTTCCTCATATTTTCCATATAATCGTCAGAAACGTATTTTTTAAGCTCTTCCTCATTTTTTTCAGTTTCTTCCAAAACTCTTGAATAATGAATTATCAGATGCTTTCTCAGCTCTTCAAAATTCATGAGTTTGAAGCCGGTTTTTTTACATTCCTGCCGGTAAAATTTCGGCGAGCCTAAAGAGGATAATCTGATCCTTTCATAAATTGGCTTAAGGACTTTTTCGTTGCAATCATCGGTTTGCATCGGATCGGAAAACACAAAATCGCCGCCGGTCTTCAGCAATCTGAAAGCTTCTTCTATAACCTCAGGCTTGTTATTGCTGTGCAATATGGCATCCTCCGACCATACTACATCAAAACTTTGATTTTCAAGCGGAACATCATCATAGCTGCCGTCAATGATCTCTATCAGATGATTGAGACCTTGCTCTTTATTCATTTTTCTTCCACGCTCATTTTCAGTTTCGCTTAAGTTG
Organism: Bacteroidales bacterium; assembly: GCA_003559855.1. Lineage (GTDB taxonomy): Bacteria > Bacteroidota > Bacteroidia > Bacteroidales > UBA7960 > PUKZ01. The sequence goes on along the minus strand of PWJZ01000027.1, from coordinate 88,917 downwards.
ATAACTGTAACATGGCATCCGAATTTTTTGGCAAGGTGTCGAGCCGAACCGGCAAAACCTCCTCCGAAATCAATTATCTTCGTATTACTGCCAATTCTGTCAATATAAGAAGCTATCCTGTCAACAGCCCTGCGGCTCGCAGTATAAATATCCTCATTTTTGGATTTATAGTAACCAAGATGCAAATCCTCGCCACCCCATATCCTGTAATAGAAATTATGAGCGTCCGGACTGTTATAATAACTCCTTGCCACTTCTACATCATTTGAATATTTCTGCTTTGTCATGAATATGTGTTTTTCATTTACTGATTTCTATTTTAATAATTTCATAACCATAGGTTCTAAAAGTACCTGATAGTCAACAAAAAACCAAAAACCATAAACTGCAACTTTCTCCTTACCATTTCTCGCCTATTTCCTTTTCACACTCAACTATTACCTTTAACATTTCACATTTTACCTTGTCTTTTGCTTTTTCATTCAGATATTGAGTTAAATAACTCATTATTAAATCAAAAATTAAACAATTCTTCCCTGTATGCGTTCATATATTTTTCACAGAACTGATCTTTTCCTGCAAGCATTTCGGCAGCGATAATGTTTGCCATCATCTTTTTATCGAGAGGGTTCATTATGGCCGAGTTAAGACCTTTGGTTATTGCCATTATCATGAATGTTTGATTTGCAAATTGCCTTGCAGGTATTCCGTATGATATATTAGACAGTCCGCAAATAGTATGGATCCCTTCAAATTCTTCATGTATCTGTTCAACAGCATTCAGAAATTCAATACCAAGGTTGTCACCGGAACCTATCGGCTGTACCAGCGGATCAACATAAATATTCTCTATAGCCACGTTATTGCTGACCAGCCGGTTGACCAATTTATCAGCAATTTTCATTCTTTCATCTTTTGTATAAGGCATTCCTTTCTCGCTCATACATAGGGCAATGACTTTCATATCTGCTCCCTTAATAACAGTTATCATGTTTTCATAACGCTCCTTTTCAAGTGAAATGGAATTTACCATAGGTATGCCTTTATGTACTTTTACCGCTTCTTCAATAACTTGAGGGTCGGGCGAGTCTATGCAGCACGGTGCATCAATAGTTTCCTGCACGGTTTTTACAAGCCATCTCATATAATCTTTCTCCTTACCGACAAAAATACCTGCATTAACATCAATATAATCTGCACCTGCTTCATACTGATCTTTGGCCACCTTCGAAATTACCTTACTATTCTTTTCTTTAATGTCATCCCTTATTTTTTTGCGGCTTGCATTTATCAATTCTCCAACAATTTCCATGATCAAATACCTCCTAATTTTAAAATTTCCTGTTGTTTAACACTTTTGTAAGCTTCAATATAAATAAAGTCGGGTTTCTGGTGAGGGCCAAAAACTATTTTTCCGAAAAAATCATTGTTAGCCTTATGCTCAATAAACTTCTTTTTGAAAAACTTAGCATTTTCTTTAGCTCTCTCACGACATTTACCTCTATCATCATCCAATGTATTGATAAAGCTGATATAGTCGTAATTTATTATTTCCTTTCTCATTGTTTCTTCTGCCATTTCTTTGCCAACCCTTTGGGTATATTCATTTTCCAATAATCCGAGCGGATCTTTTTTGTCACCTATCCAGCTTTTTGTCAGATAGTATGTGCCGGGATACTTTCTGAACAGTTCATTGTACTTTTCCCGGCTTCCAAGAAAGAATGTTATACAATCATGAGCACATGGCACGTACATACCTTGTTGCGGAGCTTTTATTCCTATAATGGCATTTGAGCACAGCCCAAATCCCAATACCAGTTTTCCATCATTATATTTTACTTCATTCACTTTATTCTGCAGCATCTTTTTCAACTTCTCCGGAGTGCGATGAAGGTTTTGCGGCAAATATCTTATTTGTACATCTTTTGCACCGGCTTTAATGTGCTCCAATTCAGGTTTTATACTTGCACAGGCTATTATTGTGATCATTTCGTTATGTTTCTTGGTTCCGTATTTTCAGGTAAATTATTTTTATTACCAAAGTACTGATGATCCTGTATATTCACTATCGCTCAAAACATTTCAGGCATTGATTATACTGATAATTGCTGATATGTTATCGGTTAATATCAGCATAATTTGCCTCACCCGCTATCCATTTCACGCTCGTAATTCATGTCTTCACGCATTTTGCCTTTCGATAGTTTCGGGTTTCCAATAGCCCTTGCTACAAACCTTAAAAGTGATCCTTCAACCTTCCTTTCAAGCTCAACAAAGCAGTCGGCAGCTCCGGCATTCATTGCTGCTTGTTTGGCAATCCTGCGTACTGTTTTTTCAGCATATTCACAACATTCGGCATATTCTTTGAACTTTTTAATCCTTCCTTCATGCTTGGCTATATATGCATATTTTTCTTTACTGTCACGGGCAAATACAATAGCTTCTCTTATCTCTGATACCGAGCCTGAAACTGCTCCTACGGCATTGGCCACATCAAAATTTTCGGGTAAAACAAATTTAGCATTAATAGTACCTGCAACTCTTTTAAGAAAATGTTTGGCCGGTGCACCGGCTCCAACAACAGGATAACGGCTGCCGGCATCGATAGATAAAAAATGATTATCACCATACAATATTTGCTGCAACATCCACTTCCCCCATTCACCGTCGATAGAAGCAGGCATGTCTGATGGATTCGTATTTTGACACGCCAGAAAAATAATGATCTCTTCCACCAGGATATCTGTAATTTTGTTGAAAACCTCTTCAATAAAATTTTTTGGCTTTTTGCCATAAATTTTACAATAATGTTCCAGTGCTATGGTTGCCGCTTCCCTGTTCCAAAGATCAAGGCTTCCTTCAACATGCAACATATCTGTAGGGGTAAGTGTTGAACATTCTATTATGCCTTGCGTAATAAAATTATCCATTTCAAAATGGGATACATGATATACACCTGTTTTGCTGAGAATATCAGACAGTTTATAAGGTTTTTGAATCAAGTCAAGAACTTTTTTTTGAACATCATTCAACGATTCATATAAATTTTCATCGATCGTTCCATGCAGGTACCAGTATTCTAATTCAGCAGGGTTTTTATTTATAATGCTTTTCTTTTTCAGATTATGGAAGTCATTCAATACATTGTCATGGTGCCTGGCAATTTGTGATATTGGTCTTACCCTGTCGGGTCCAAGCATCAATATTTTTTTTTCATTATGATGTATGCGGCTATCGCATCCAAGGCTTATTGTTCTTATTTTAGCAGCTTCAACGGCTGTTTGGTAATTTCCGACTTTTGCACCGTTTTCAGACACCACTACCCTGTTGTTATACACCAGCGCCATATCGGTAGTAGTTCCACCCATGTCTATCACGAGTATATTTGCATTGCCGGCGAGGAATTTTCCGCCTATTGCACTGGCGGCCGGGCCAGAAAGTATGGTTTCGACGGGTTTGTTAACAGCATCCTCCGAAGGCATAAGTGTTCCGTCTCCCCTTACAATCATCAGAGGGGCATCTATACCCAGCTCATGCATTGAATGGTTGACAGCTTTAATAAAATCATTCATTACAGCCACCAGCGAGGCATTTATAACCGCCGTTGCCGCACGCTTAACCGAATCAAGCTTTGTGGACAGCTGATGTGCCATAACAACAGGCAAATCAGTATGCTTACTGATTATCTTAAATACAGCTTCCTCGTGCCCGGGATTTAAAGGGCTGAAATAACCTGAAACAGCAACAGCCTCAATATTATGCTGATTCTCAACAACCCATTTCCTTATTGATTCCTTATCCAAAGATGCAAGCTCAACACCTTGTGCATTATGACCGCCGCGAAAATATCCTACTGTTTCTGCCGGCAATCTTTCAAAAAGATTGAATTTATCAATCAATTCCCTATCATATCCAATCAGTATCAAACCCGCTTTTCTAGATTTACCCTCAGCTACAGTATTGGTAGCCAGTGTACTTGAAATACCAACAAGCTTTATATCGTATTCCTGCCTGATATTTAACTTTTTCAGAACCTTTATCACACCAATCTTAAGGTCGTTAGAGACAGTAAGCGACTTTGCCGCTGAAACCACCTTCCGCGAAACATAATCTAAAAGCACACCATCAGTATATGTGCCTCCGGTATTTATTCCTATGATATAACGGTTCATTTCTTTTTAATCTGCTTTATCTTGTTCGCTGTTATTCGCCGATTAATATTAACACTGAGTGAGTTCATTTACCTGTGCTGATTTGTGGACGCAGTGGATTTAGCTCACCCTTCACTTTTAATCCTCCGCTCGGCTTCCTGCAATATTTTCTCAATTTCGCTGTCTGCTTTTTCAGAAACCTTACTTCTGGGACCTTCATAGTTTTCTATCAAATCTCTTGTCTTATCAATGATCCTTTCTTTCATGGTTTTTCTGCCCAGCTTGTCCCATTCTTCATAACTGTTCCTGTCCATAAGAGTTGGCATCCAATGATCTCTAAAATGATCCATTGTATGATCTTCATAAAGGTAATGTCCGCCGGGTCCGACATTGTCAATCACATCAACAGCCAATGTTTTTTCATTAACTTCCACTCCTTTTTCTATTATCCGTGCCATTCCGATTATCTCATCGTCCATCACGGTTTGGAATACATCGCCCGTCAGTCCTGATTCGGTATAACCGCAATCGTGGACGAAATTTGCACCGCTCATCATAGCGGCATTTATTGACAGACTTGCTTCCATAGCAGATTGTATATCCATTTTCTTGGTGTCGGTACATCCTGCTGTTGAGTACATTGGCAGATTACAATAATGTACCATTTCGGTCATTGCAGCACTCAGCAGGCTAAGCTCGGGTGCTCCGTAGGAATACACGGAATAGCGCATATCAAGGATTGACTGAACACCTCCGATAATAACACATGTGCCCGGGCTCATCAGTTGTGCGGCTATTACTCCGACCATTGATTCCGAAAGTGCAACAACGATCTGACCCGCATGTGTTGCAGGCACTGTTCCACCACCTATAGCACACGGGCTGTATACCTGAGGTATACGATGCTCGGCACAATACATGCACTTATCTATGGCATGAAAATCACTAACCAAAGGTGATATTGGCTCACCATAAAAAATATAATTAGGGCGTTGTTTAAACTCTTCCTCCCCGCCTGCCATGGCTATACCCATCCTGTGTATGTCATGACAGCCTTCACGGGTAAACGACCAGCTCATAATAGGCGTAGTAGTATTGCGTACCATATCGGCAAATTCATAAACATCAGCCAAACCATTGGTAACATCACTAATAGAACCCAGCGACTGAACGTATCCCATATTTGGTAAAGCATCACAAACCCTGGCTACAATATTTGCATCCTTTCTTAAATACTTTCTGCGCTCCAGAGTATCGGTATCTATAAAATTTGGCGGTGTTGGCCCGGGACCGAAATAGCTTCTTTTCTTTTCAATTATTATTTTTTTCGATCTATTTCCGTTCCATGGAAAGACCTCCGTAACAGGTGGTACGGTAGATAAAGCGTTTAAAGTGACTTCAGGGGGAAAATAAACTCTCACCCCGTCAACCTTGCAGCCGGCTTTTTTGAACAGTTCACGCGCTTTTTCATGGTGTACATTGGCGCCGGTATATTGCAAAGTACGCATCATCCCGTTAAATATACGTTCTTTTTGGTCTTCAGACAATACCTCGAAATAAGGAGTTTGTTGTTCCTTGTAATTTGTTCTTTCTATCATGTTTATTTCATTATTGAAATTTCGTTCTATTTATTATTTTGTGTTTTTATTATTGGCCAAAAGCCCATAAACCAAATCCCAACCTATATAAGCGACGGGTAACGGGCAATAAGCGGTCGGCAATCAATAGCCTGCAACCTTTCATTCTTGAACCTTCGTTTTCCCGGCCCCAATGGGAAGTAGCGAATACAGGGTATAGTTCTCAACTTTCAGCTCATAAAACCGATTAACTCATTTCACGAATGTCTCTCATCAGCATCTTTTATAATTTTCTTCAATTCTTTCTCCAGTTTTTCATCAAGCGGTTCCGGTTTATGTGAGTCAAGCAGTTGTCGTGTTCTTTCCTTGACTCTGTCAAGCATCGTTTTAGCTCCGCTGTTTTTCCATGTTTCATAATCACTTCTGTCCTGTAGTTGCGGCATAAACCATTCTCTCCAGTATTTATAGGTATGATCGGTAGTAAAATATTCGCCGCCCGGTCCGACCTTTTCAATAAGTTCAAGTGCCAGATGGTCATCATCGGTATTAATACCTTTGCCGAATTGTTTTACCATTCCTATCATTTCATCATTAAGTACGAGGCTTTCGAGCGAGGCGTTGGTGCCATGATCAATATATCCCACATCATGCACAAGGTTGGCCCCCGAGAGGTATGCATAAAACAGGTTCATCATTTGTTCTGCTGCTGCCTGTTCATCAAGTATTTTGGAATCGGTACAACCTCCTGTTGAGAACATGGGGAGATTAAGCCATTTTGATATATCGGTATTTGCTGCCGAGGATAATGATAGTTCGGGTGCGCCATACGAATAGGTTGATTTTTTCATATCCAGCAAAGTAGTAACGCCACCCATTATCAGCGGTTTGCCCGGATTCTTGAGATGACACAGAACCACAGCCATAAGAGTTTCGGTAAGCGATTGAACCAGCATCCCTGCAATTGTAGCCGGTGCGGTGGCACCTGAACTGGGGCATGGAGTGTACATAGCCGGTATTTTTTTCTCTGCGGCAAAAAGCAGTTTTTCAATAGCCGTGCTGTCATTTTTAAGCGGTGAGATAGGCTCAATATAAACAACAAACAACGGATTAAGCCTGAATTCTTCTTCGCCCCCCTGCACCAGGCATCCCATTTTCCATAAGTCTCTGAGACTTTCTCCGTCAACACTGGTTAAAACCATGGGCTTTGTACACTGGTCAAGCATTGCCATAAACTGATGCCGGTCATACGTCTGTGTATTGGGAGCATCATTTACTATTCCGTGCGACATGAAAAAATCGTAATTAGGCAAAGCATCCACCAACTTAGCTGCATTATTAACATCTTTGTATGTCGTTATCCGCCTTTCGCCCGTTTCCCTGTCGTAGGTAAACGGCAAATCCGACCCTGTGCCAAAAGCTACGGTATCCTTCTGTATATGAAGCGAACGAGATTTATTCCTTCCGCAGAGTGTTATTTTCCTGGGATAAAAATTTATTGCCTCCTGTACCATATAAGACGGAATACGCACATTATAACCCCTGACTACCGCATTGCTGTTTTTGAACAACTCTATGGCTTCATCATGATAAACCATACCCCCTGTTTTTTCAAGCACTTCGAGAGAAGCAAAATAGATCTGCTCTATCTGATCCTCCGAAAGAACCCTAAACCTTATAGATTTATTAACAATCTGATTTATTTTCATCTGTATAAAATGTCTATGAAGTTCTGATTTCTGATAATAATATATTAATTAATATTTGTGTAACCAGCTTTTATTTTATTATAACGGGCAACGGGTAACGGGTTAATATGAATGCCAAGCCCATCTCTCGCTAATCATCATGTGTCACTGTCGATGGTAATCATATAACTCATTACAAAGTCATCGGCGCTATAAAAGAACATTATTTTTTCTGAAAGTACTCCCTGGCAATTCCGACGGCAGTACCGGCATTTGGGCCATATAGGTCAGCACCGATTTCTTTGGCAAAATCATCGGTTACAGGAGCTCCTCCAATTATTACCGTAACCTGATCGCGAATGCCGGCTTCTTTAAGTGAGTTGATTACTTCACCCATCCTGGGCATGGTTGTGGTCAATAAAGCTGACATGCCGAGCAACTTAGGTTTGTGCTCTTTGACGGCATTGATAAAATTTTCATTTGACTGGTCGATACCGAGATTTATAACCTTATAGCCGGCTCCTTCAAACATCATAGCAACAAGGTCTTTCCCGATATCATGCAAATCGCCGGCTACGGTACCGATAACCATTGTTCCCGCATTACCTATATCGTCATCTTTCAGTTTCGGCCTTAAATAATCCATTGCACTGCTCATGGCTTTAGCGCATCGCAAAACCTCAGGCATAAACATATCGCCTGCTTTCCACTTCTGGCCTACAGCATCCATCCCGGGCAATAAACCCTGATTGAGTATATCACTGGGATTTACGTCATCGTTTACAGCTTCTTCAACCATTTTTTTTAATTCATCTGCCTTACCTGATATAAGGGTTTCTGAAATCCTGCTTAAATCCATAATTATAAATTTTATTATTATTAAAAATGTGTTACCATTCTTGTTTTTGAAATATTACAATTATCAACAACAACACAAGTAATTCTTACATAAAATTACTTTTAATTTTTCAAATAATTTTTTCAATTATTTATTATATAGCATTTGACATATTCCGAAGGCTATAGATCGCATATCGGAGCAATGTTTCAGTAACGTTCAGCCTGTTTTCCGGCCGTACCGCCGTTTCTCAAGATCGCTAAACCCTCTCATTTGAGAGAAAATTGTGGGATGCATGGGAGTATAGATTTTGCAAATTCCGATAAAAACCTGCAATAAACAGATCAAAGCCCTAATTGAACACCCCGGCTGCCATTCATAATAATATCAAAGACTGTCTGATAAATAAAACATCTTTTATATTATATTCAGCTTTGTATTTTTTATGAAAAATATGCCGTACAATCACTAAACTAATCAATTTTTCTTTGATTTTACAAAGATATATAATAGATTCTTAAACACAAGTTTTATTTCAGAATTATTAAGACAATTAACTCTTCAATGAGATCATCGTTTCTTTTGCCTTTAAAAATATTGACAGTATTGCAAAATCTTATGCAATATAAAATTATTGTCAGGGAGCCGGCATATGTGGTGTCAAACTCTTTTCATAAAGCATCTTCACATCTTTAAAATCTCCAGAAAGCGATTCATACAATTTTATAGCCACCCTGCTTTTGTTTAATGTATAAAAATGAATGCCGGGAGCATCATTTTCAAGCAAATCAGTGACTTGTTCTATTGCCAGGTCAAGACCGATCTTGTAAATTTCTTTCGGATTATCCTGATATGCTTTAATCTTTTTAAATATTTTTTTCGGAATTGTTGATCCTGTTAATTCAGCGAATTTACTTATCTGCTTGAAGTTTGTTATCGGAATAATACCAGGTATTATTCTGCATTTGATACCTTTTTGTATAGCCTTGTTAACAAAATCCCAGTAATATTTATTGTCGAAAAACATTTGTGTTATCAGAAAATCAGCCCCGGCATCTATTTTAATTTTAAGATTTTCGAGATCTTTTTTCAATGATAGGGCTTCAGTATGTTTTTCGGGATAAGCACCGGCACCAATACAAAAATCATAACGTTCCCTGACAAACTTAACAAGGTCGCTGCCATAATTGAACCCGTCAGGATTGGGAAAAACCAAAGGTTTGTCTTTGGGTTTATCACCCCTTATCAACATAACATTTTGAATTCCCATATCCTGCAGAATTCTCATGTCGTAAGCTATCTTTTCCCTGGTAGCATTAACACATGTATAGTGTGCCATGCATGTAAAGCCCAGTTCATTATGAAAAAGGTCGACCAGATCGAAAGTATTGGTTTGTGTACATCCACCGGCGCCATATGTTATAGAAACAAATGAGGGATAAAGCTTTATTAATTGCCCGGCATTGATGCCAAACTTCACTGCCGTCAGATAATCGCCGGGTGGAAAAAATTCAAATGAAAACGTCCTTTTTTGTCTTTCAAAAATTTCAGTAATTTTCATAGTGTTCTTAGTTTGGTTATTTGTTTAAAGCAAAATAAAGCCATTTTTCAGTTTTTTCAACGTCAAGCCCTTGCCTGTCAGCATAGTCGCTTATCTGATCCTTACCTATTTTTCCAACGCCAAAATATTTTGAAGCATCATTAGCCAGGTAAAACCCTGACACAGAGCTTGCCGGTTTCATAGCATAGATATCAGTCAATGAAATACCTATTCTTTCTTCCACCTTAAGAAGGTCAAACAAATATTTCTTCAGTCTGTGGTCAGGGCAGGCGGGGTATCCTACTGCAGGCCTGATGCCTTTAAACTTTCCTTTGATAAGATCAACTATACTCAGGTTTTCGTCGGGCACATAACCCCAGTATTTCTTTCGGACCCACACATGCATTATCTCAGCAGCAGCCTCTACAAGCCTGTCGGCGATCAAACGAAACATTATACTATTATAGCTGTCGCCGTTTTCTTTAAATGTCTGTAAATACTTTTCTATACCAATACCCGTGGTAACTGCAAAACCGCCAAAATAATCCTCAATTCCCGGATCAACAGGGGCAATAAAATCTGCCAGCGACAATGTAAAACCATCTTTATCCTTAACCTGCTGCTGCCTTAGCATAGGAATTTTCATAATCACATCCTTCCTTTTATCATCCTTGAAGATGAGTACATCATCATCTTTTGAGTTGGCCGGAAACAAACCTATGATACCCCTGGGGCGGATGAGTTTATTTTTCTCAATATCGTCAAGCATTGCATACGCTTCCCCGAAAAGTCTTTCCGCCTCACTACCTATTCGCTCCTTTTCAAATATTGAAGGATATTTACCCTTTAACCCCCAGCCATGAAAAAAAGGTGTCCAGTCAATATATCTTCTCAGCTGGTTTAAATCAAAATTGTCAAACAGCTTTGTTCCAAGCAGCCTCGGCTTTACCGGTCGCTCCATTTTATAACGGTACCTCATTTTACGGGCTTCTTCCAGAGAAAGCAGCCTGGATGCAGTTTTTTTCTTAATATACCTTGTCCTTAACCTTTTCTGATGCTCTCGTATCTTTTGAATTTCACTGCCCGCATCAGAGTCTAACAGTTTGTTGACAACAGTAATACTTTGTACAACGTCAGGTACTTGAATAACGGTGCCGCCGTAAAATGGTGCCACTTTTACGGCTGTATGCAGTGCCGAAGTAGCAGCACCTCCAAGCAAAACAGGTATTCTGAAATTTTTCAGCTCCATAATTTTGACAATATCCGTCATCTTATCAAGCGCAGCAGATATCAAACCACTCAAGCCGACAATATCGGGTTTTTCATGCTCTATGGCGCTAATAACATCCTTATTCGGCACCATAATACCAAGATCAATCACATTGTAATTATTTGATCGTAATACCAGTGCAATAATATTTTTCCCAATATCGTGAACATCTCCTTCAACCGTAGCCAGCAGGATCTTCTTTTTAACCTTTTCGGATTCAGCCGCTGAGCTGTAATGTTTTCCGATTTTCATGGTTAAATATTCGACGGCCCTGTTCATAACCCGGGTACTTTTTATCACCTGTGGCAAAAACATCTTTCCACTGCTGAAAAGATCTCCCACCCTCTTCATACCCTCCATCAGCGGACCTTGAATAATTTCGAGGGCATTATCATGTTTGTTCATCAGCTCCTCAATATCTTTCTCGATAAAATTGGCAAAACCGTTACATAAAGCGTATATTATGCGGTTTTCGGGGTCTTGCTTACGCCAGGTACTCTTTTGTTCATAGGAAAAGCTTTTGCTTCTGAACCCTGATGCAATTTTAACAAGCCTTTCGGTGGCGTTTTCCCGCCTGTTCAAAACCAGATCTTCGGCAGCTTTTCGGATCTTTGCCGGAATATCATGATAATCGATTATCTGAGAAGGATTTATTATGGCAAAATCTAATCCGGCTTGTTCACAATGATAAAGAAAAACGGAATTTATTATATCTCTGAGATAGTTATTACCACAAAACGCATATGAAATATTGCTAATACCCGCATTTACCTTAGTATAGGGAAGGTTTTGCTTAATCCACCTGATGGAATCAATGAATTCAACAGCATAGTTATTATGACTTTCAATTTCCGTACCAATAGCCAAAACTCCGGGGTCAAAGATAATATCTTCGGGTTGAAAATTGAGCTCTACGGTTAAAATATCATACGCCCGCCTGCATATTTCTTTTTTTCTGCCAAAAGTATCAGCCTGCCCTTTTTCGTCTATAGCCATCACCACAACAACAGCTCCAAACTTCTTTGACTCATAAGCTTTCTGTTTAAAAACATCTTCACCCTCTTTTAAGCTTATGGAATTAATAATTGAGCGTCCCTGCAAACATTTCAACCCGTTTTTTATTACTTCAAAATCTGAAGAATCAAGCATTAACGGCACATTGGCAATATCAGGCTCGGCAGTAAGACAGTTAAGAAATGTAACAATCGCCTTTTGGGTATCGATCATGCCTTCATCCAGACTAATGTTCAGAATATCAGCACCTTCAGTAATCTGATCCCTTGCAATTTCCAGGGCTTCCTCATACTTTTCTTCTCTTATCAGCCGTGCAAACCTTTTCGAACCTGTCACATGTGTTTTTTCAGAAATTCTGATAATCCTGGTACTGTCTTTTACACCCAAAGATTGCAAACCGCTTAAACGTGTTGTAGGTGGATTTTGTTGAATAACACGTGGTTTATACCTTGCAGCTGTTTCTGCGATTGCTTTGATATGATCCGGCCTGCTTCCGCAACAGCCACCAACTATATTGACAAGTCCCTCCCTGCAAAAAGTTTCTATCTGTTCTGCCATCTGGCCAGGCGATTGGTCATAATCGCCAAAAACACCGGGAAGTCCCGTATTGGGATAAACGCTAACGGGCAATTGAGACTTAACAGAAAGCCTTTTCAGATATGGCCCCATCTTATCACCGCTGAATGAACAGTTAATACCTATCGAAAATAAAGAGAATGGAAATAGCGAATTATAAAAAGCTTCAACCGTTTGACCGGAAAAATTACGACCGCTTTCATCTATGGTAACCGAAACCAATACAGGTATGTCTCTTTTCAGCCCCGAGCGTATTTCGTTTATGGCATAGAGAGCTGCCCGGGCATTTAAAGTATCAAACACTGTCTCTACCATCAGAATATCAACCCCGCCATCTATTAATCCCTGCGCCTGAAGACGATATGATTCAAAAAGATCATCAAACGTAACATCACGATATGAGGAATTCTTAATATCAGGCGAAACAGAAGCCGTTTTCCCGGTCGGCCCGATAGCACCGGCCACAAAACAAGATTTAACCCTGCATTTATTATTATAGCCGGCAATTGCATCTTTCGCCAAACCGGCAGCTTTATGATTTATTTCATAAACATATGAACCAAGCTCATACTGTTTCAGGCTGATATAATTGGCATTGAAAGTATTAGTTGTGATTATGTCGGCACCTGCTTCAAGGTAACCCTGATGTATTTTTTTTACAACCCCTGGCCTGGTTAGTACAAGTATATCATTTAACCCTTCCAAACAAACAGAATGCTCACCGAACATAGTACCCCTGAAAACATCCTCATCCAAATTCTCCAACTGCAACATGGTACCCATGGCGCCATCAAGAACTAATATTTTATTACCTATAGCTTCCTGTATTTTCATTCGCTTGAAATGTATTTATACTTCTGAATTATAAAAACAATTCTATTTTTCGAAACATAACATTTTCATCAATTATAATTGTAAAAAAATATAATTAATTTTTTAAAGCCCTCGTTATTTAAAGGAAAAACATGTTATATAATTTTTAAATGCAAGCAAGATAATTCGAGTATCGTTTAATTTATCTTCAGAGTAATATACAAAAATTTAAAGTATGCATAACCACTGGTTTCACATTGCTGAAGCCATTATATTTTTAAAAGAGCTTGCATAATAACATGTCAGTTGTACTTTTTTTTTTAAGAAAAAACAAAGTTAAGTAAATATAAACTAATAACCAAATTCATTTTCCTGAAGCAAATTATAAGCTTTACATTTGTTTTGTACAAAAGCGGTTTGAAAAAACGTTAATAATATCATAAGCATATTTTTTTGTAGTTTTACAAAAAATCAAATAGCTTGTACATATTAATCATACTATATATATGGCAGCAACAACCATAAAAAAAACGCCCTTAGTTACATTTCCAATTGATGAGATGAAAATTTTGATTGACTCTTTTACCACTGCCAGGCTTGCTTCTTTTCTTGACATTACCGATTTGAAAGCTGACACACAGGAAGCCGGGATTCTGAAAATGGCTGATTGGGCAAAATCTTTAAAGTGTGCTTCCGTATGCGTCAATCCTGTGGAAGTTATTGATATATTGCCGAAAGCCTTAAAGGGTTCCGGCATCAGGGAATGTTATGTTATAGATTTCCCATTGGGAAAACTTGACATTGAAATGAAAGCATTACAAACAGAGCATGTTGTAGCAAAAAGTCGTCAATTGCGCGGAGAGGGTAAAGGAAATATTGAGTTTGATATGGTTGTCAACGTTGGGCGCTTCAAGAAAAACCCTCAATATACCCTTGGGGAGATAAATGCGGTTTGTGATGCCGCCGACGGAGAGAAAGTCAAGGTCATAATCAGGTCGTCCGAGCTGACCGTTAAAGAGCTATATAGAATGTGCGAGTTGTTTGTCGGGTCAAAAGCATCTTTTATAAAAAATTCGACCGGCATGGATGCTTACGGCGCTTTACCTGAACATATTAGGATAATGCGCGAGGTGGTTGGCGACAACAGGGGTGTTAAGGCTGCGGGAGGTGTTTCCGATGCAATGACAGCCATGAGACTGATATACGCAGGCGCCAAAAAAAAAGAACTCCAAAACCCCGGCCTGTTCCGCATTGGCACCAGCTCACCCCTTAATATAATTTCAACATTCGGATGGCTCGCTCATGCACCCGAAGAATGGCTGAAAACCGGTATAATCCCCTGTAAGATATGCCCCTTCTTATATAATGCCAAACAACGTGCGGAACTAAAAGAAGAAGCAAACAGCCGCTGCAGGAAGTGCATGCACAACCATTATCTGAAAAATAAAGATTTTTGATTAGTTGGGTCATAAAGCCAAAAATCAGAACACGAAGCTCAAAACCAATGAATAAAGACCGGTGACCGGCAGTTAGCAAAACAGCAACCGGCAATAAAAATTTAACACATATCATTGCATAATAAAAATATAAACTAATGGAAATAAAAGGCGGTTATCACGGCAAACTTTTAAGGGTAAATCTTACTGACCGCCGAACCAGCATAGAAGATATACCTGAAGAAACGATAATAAAATACATTGGCGGCAGAGGATTGGGAGTTAAATACCTTTTTGATGAAACGCCAAAAAATTGCGACCCGCTGGGTGAGGATAACAAGTTATTTTTTGCTACCGGAGCTTTAAACGGTATTGATGCACCCACCACAAGCCGTTATACCGTGGTTACCAAAGCGCCCTTATCAGGTACCATAACTAGCTCGAGCTCGGGCGGTCATTTCGGCTATGCGCTTAAAGCCACCGGCTTTGATATGATAGCAATAGAAGGTAAATCTTCAAGCCCCGTCTATCTTTTTGTAAACAACCGGAAAGCAGAAATCCGTGACGCTTCCGAAATTTGGGGAAAGGATGCTCATCATACTACAGATATTTTATCAAACGAATGTGATGAAAAAGCAGGTATAGCATGCATTGGCACAGCCGGTGAAAAGCAGGTTTTGTTCGCCTCAATAATGAATGAAAGGAACCATGCGGCAGGCCGTTCCGGCTTAGGAGCTGTCGTCGGTTCCAAAAAGCTCAAGGCTGTCATTGTTCAGGGCAACACAAAAACCCCGGTTGCCAATAAAAAAGCCGTTAAAGAAGCTATCAGAGAATGGCGTAAATTTATTGGCGAAGCTCCTTTAACCAAGGACATACTTAAGGAGTACGGCACACCGGTTCTTGTTAATGTAGTAAATAACATAGGAGCCTATCCAACAAAAAACTTCCAGAACGGAGTATTTTTGAATTATCCCTCTACTTCGCCCCAAACCTTTAAAGAGCTTCACTTTGTAAAACGCTCTCCTTGCTACGGCTGCCCCATAGGATGCGCAAGGATCACACAAACCGTAAAAGCAAAAGGCAAAGGTCCTGAATATGAAACAATCTGGGCTTTCGGTGGTTTATGCATGGTCGATGCCCTTGAAAAAATAATTCACGCCAACTATAACTGCAACAAGTACGGTCTTGACACTATTACAACGGGAAGTACCATAGCGTGCGCCATGGAGCTTTCTGAAAAAGGTTTTTTTGATAAGAAAACCAACGAACTTATGCGCGAGGCTATTGGCAAGCAACTCAGATTTGGCGATGGCGATGCTGTTGTAACCCTTTCGGAAAAGATCGGCAAAGCCCAGGGGATAGGAAAAATATTAGGCTCAGGTTCAAAAAGGCTTGCGGAAAAATATGGCCATCCGGAGCTTTCAATGAGTGTAAAAGGACTGGAATTGCCGGCTTATGATCCCCGCGGCCTTAAAGGAATGGCTATATCTTATGCTACCTGTAACAGGGGAGGCTGCCACCTGAGAGGATACCTGGCAGGTGCCGAAGCTATTGCTACACCCTTTGAAATTGACCGGTTCACTGCACAAGGCAAACCGGGATTGGTAAAACTGTTTCAGGATAACACAGCGGTTATTGATTCTTTGGGTGCATGCATATTTACACAATTTGCAATCAACCCCGACCATTACGCCATGTTGTGGTCGGCAGTTACTGGCATCCAAACACCGGGAAAAGAAATGATCAAAAAAGGTGAAAGAATATGGAACCTTGAAAGGCTATTCAATAACCGCGAAGGATTTACCAGAAAAGACGATACCCTGCCCGGCAGAATATTGAACGAACCCTTTAAATTCGGACATTCCAAAGGTACTACCGTCAGAATTGATGAAATGCTCGATGAATATTACATGCTGAGAAAATGGGATTACAAGGGTGTAGTAACCAAGGATAAAATTGAAGAACTTGGTTTGATGAAGGAAGCCGAAACACTATAATAAATAATATAGTCGCACTCCGACTGATTTTTCAAACAGTGAAATATATCTGTTCATCCAGTAAGGATTGCTGCAAAGTCGGGATTCGACTAATTTACACATAGCCGTTATATGCACGTATCTCATCCATGCTCTTCCTGATCTTTTTTCTCCTGTCTTTGGCGGGATATCCGAGGGTGATCAATAGCGAGACGCGTTTCGACTCCGGTATATTGAGCAACTCTTTTACCTTTTTTTCGTCAAACCAACCCAGCATACATGTGCCCAGATCAAGTTCAGCGGCCTGAAGGCAAAAATATGATGCCACAATACCGTTATCCATTACGGGAAAATCCTTGTCTTTTATACCTCCTCCTATTTTTGCCAGCCAAGTGGGCTTTTCAACGACAAGTGCAACTATCACCGGTGCCTGAATTGCAAACCGGTTGAATCTCAATAGCCGTCCGTAAGATGCTTCTGCCACCTTATCCTTTAGTTCCGGATCATCAACCACCACAAATTTCCACGGTTGTGAATTGCAGGCCGACGGCGCCAGACGGCATGCTTCAATGATCTTATCTAACTTTTCCCTTTCCACTTTAACGTCCTTGTAGCGCCGCACACTTTCACGAATATTGGCAAGTTCCAAAAAATCTTTCATAATCGCTCAGATAAACTTTCTAAAATTATTAATTATAATATTGGCAAAATTATAAAAAATAGATATCTCTTCACAAAACAGCCTTTAACAACAAAAAAACTTCATGAGGGGCAAATTAAAAAGCATTTTATAAAAAAACATTTGTGAGATAGTTTTGTTAAACTATTATATTTGTAAATCAAATTAAATTACAAACCATAAAAAACAATATTATGTCGAATTATCATGAACCTGTAAATGAACTCAATTCGGAGGCGCGGAATTTTTCGAGGGCTTTGAACAGCCTTAAGGAAGAGATTGAAGCTGTTGACTGGTATCATCAGCGAGTAGTTGCTTCGGACGATCCCGAACTAAAAGAAATTATGGCTCACAACCGTGATGAAGAAATAGAGCATGCCTGTATGGCTATTGAATGGCTCAGAAGAAACATGCCGGGATGGGATGAAGAACTTCGCACATACCTTTTCAAAGAAGGCCCAATAGCTCACCACGGCGATCATGACCATGACGAAAACGAATCAAGCTCCGGTTCTGATTCATTAAACATTGGAAAAATTAAAAAATAAGAGGAGGAAATTATGGATATATTAAGAAAATCATTAGCACCTATTTCAGGCAAAGCCTGGGATGAGATCAATGAAACTGCCGCAGATGTATTAAAATCAGTTTTATCGGCAAGAAAATTTGTAGATGTGGAAGGTCCTAAAGGATGGGATTATGCTGCATTGTCGGAAGGCAGGCTAAAGGTACCTGCAAATCAAAAAGGTGATGTAAAGTTTGGCATTAATCAGGTTATACCGTTGATAGAAAGCCGCCTTCCTTTCGAACTCAATATTTGGGAACTTGATAATACAGAACGCGGATGCGAAGATATAGAGCTTGAAAACCTTGAAGAAGCAGCAAGAAAGATAGCACAATTTGAAGAGAATGTAATATATGAAGGATTCAAGCAAGCTAATATTAAAGGCTTGAAAGAATCATCAGACTTTGATAAAATATCTTTCCCAGATAACAACAGCGAAATATTACCGGCTGTTACCAAAGGAATAGCCCAAATGAAACAAGGTTCGGTCGAAGGACCCTACTCACTTGTACTTAGTGCTGATAAATGGCAGAAAGTACAAAGCTTCGTACAAGGCTACCCACTGACAAAAAGACTTGAAAATATGCTCGGCGGATCAATCATCATGGCTCCCTTTGTTAAAGATGCATACCTTGTATCAGAACGTGGAGGGGATTTCAAACTAGTAATCGGACAAGACCTGTCAATTGGTTACGAAAGCCATAATAATAAAACCGTACATCTATATTTTACCGAATCATTTACTTTTAAAATATTGGAACCAAAAGCTGTTATAGTTTTTGAATAAACTTTTCTTTTTTCATTGTTACCCCGGCATTTTTTATTATTTGCCGGGGTTTTTTTATACCAAAATCCGTTACTTATAAATAAATGACCGGAACAATAGCGTTTTTCGACAAAAAAGCCTTATTTTGTTTCCCGAACTGTTGACAAATCATTTAATCATTAACAAGATAATATTGTTTATGAAACACACCGGTCATATACCCCAGATAAAAGGCATATCACTGTTAATGGTTATGCTTGTTACGGTTATTATTTCTTTTCGTCTCAACACACCTCCGCCTGTTGTTTATTCTGATGCTCCTGACAAGGTTTTTTCAGCGGAGCGTGCTTTTGAACACCTGCTGTATATTGCATCGCAAAAAAACCCTGTTGGCAGTGCAGCCAACGAGGATGTTCGGCACTATATAATGAAACAGATTGAATTAATGGGTTTTGAGCCACAACTTCAACTGGCGGGTTTTTATGATCCGCGGCTACAAAGGGCGGCAACCCTTGGAAATGTTATGACACGTATCAGCGGCACTGGTAGCGGACGAGCCATATTATTCACCGGACATTATGATACCGTTGGAGATGCTTACGGCGCTTCCGACAATGGAGCAGCGGTAGCTGCTATGCTGGAACTTATTAGACTCCTGAAACACCACCCTCCACCGGAGAACGATCTTATTTTTCTTTTTACCGACGCCGAGGAAATAGGACTGCTGGGAGCCAAAGCCTTTCTCCAGCAACATCCGTGGGCTGAAGATATTTATGCCGTTATTAACCTCGAAGCAAGAGGCACCAAAGGACAAAGTATAATGTTTGAAACAGGATACAACAACCTGAACATGATAGGCGAATTTGCAATGGCAGCCCCCTACCCCGCCGCCAACTCGCTCAGCTATGAACTATACAGACGTATGAGATTCGGTACCGACTTCTGCGCCTTCAAACATAGAGGCTACCAGGGATTGAACTTTGCATATATTGAAAATGAGTTTGACTATCACACCGCAGGCGACAACATTGAAAATACCGACCTGAGATCTGTGCAACATCACGGATCTTACATAAAATCACTTGCATTGCATCTCGGCAACATCACTGCAGACCTTTACTCCGAACAAAATGCAGTATATTTCAACACTATAGGCTACGGATTTGCATACTACCCCTATAGCATGGTATTACCTGTTGCAATATTAATATCGCTGATATTTGCTGTGGTTTTATTTGCCGGGTTTAAAAACGGCTTCCTCAACATAAAACAGCTTTTATCTGGATTTATCGGCTTCTTGATACACCTTTTAATATTATACGTGTTTGTTGATGTACTTTACAATATCATATCCCAGTACTACCCCGGTAATAATTTCAGACTGCTTGAATACAACCGGCAAACATTGTTGACAGGATTTGCCGGGTTAGCGGCAGCACTCTCATTCGGGTTTTTCAGCATAGCAGGGCGAGGCATAAAGTTATGGCAGCTTGCGGCAGCTTTCATTACGGTTATCTTTTTAATGATCTGGAGCGGTCAGATAAGCTTTTTTAACACAATTATTGCTGCTGCAATTTGCCTGATACTCTTTTTCCTCTTCCGTAAGCCAATATCTGTCTGGAATTTATCGGCAGGTGCATTGGCAGTATGGGCTATATTAATGATACTGGTAAGCCTCCTGTCTGCGGGATCAAGCTTTCTGTTCACCTGGCCCTTATTGTTCAGCCTGATACCGCCCGGTATTGTTTTTCTCAGTAACAACCGGAAAAAGGACTCTTTGCTCCACGTATTCTTGCTGTTTCTTTTTGCCGTTCCGGTATTGTTATGGTATCCGGTGTTTACCAATATTATTTCGACAGCAATGGGCATTTGGGCATCGGCTATTACGATTATCATCATCGGCTTGATGATGGGTCTGCTTATCCCGCACACGGACATAATAACCAGGCAGAAGCCATGGGCAGTGCCCGCTGTTGCCCTTGCATGCGGGCTGTTTTTTATCCTTAAAGGATCTGTTAACCTTGAATATGATCAACGCTACAGAAAACAAAACAACATAATATATGCCACCAGCGGATTGACAGGAAAAACATTATGGCTTACCCTCGACCCCAAACCCGACGAATGGACAAAACAATTTCTCACAACAAGCCCCCGTACCTTCAACATGACCGAAATTTTTCCAACCATCGCAAATGAATATCCGGCTGCTGTCGCTAAAACACAACCTTTGCCCGCACCATCCTGCCGCCTGCTATCCGACACCATATCGGACAACAAAAGAATATTAAAACTGCATCTGAAAACAGAAAGAAACTTGAAAACAGTGCAGAATGCACATTGGATGACGGCTTATTTTAATGCCGGCAATTCGGATATCAGCATCAGCCTTGATTATACTGCCAAACACCCGCTCAGGCCAACCGGAGAAGACAACTGGCATATCTTAAGATACTTCGCCCCACCCAAGGAAGGCATATTCCTGACAATATATATCGAACCTGAAGAAAAATTAACGGTTCATCTGAATGACTTCGTTGATGGCTTGCCCGATTTTATACAATATGTAAAACGACCCGACTACATGATGCCAAGAGGAGACATGTCGGTTGTATCAATGCGGTTTGTGTTTTAATGAAAATATTACAGCACATGAACTTTAAACAGCTGTTGCAGATAGCCAAATTTAAAGATCAATAACAATCAGATATTTACTTATTGGCATTACCTTCCGTTTGTATTTTCCGCTTTTTCCAGGATCCTCATACATCCTTTATGGTATTGGGCTGCTGCACCCTCAAGGTAATCTGCAGAATTGATCAGATCGTTTTTTGCCTGATCAATACCGTTAAAATAACACAACAGAAAATAATTAGCCAGCTCTTCCGGATGTAAATTATTCTGAACCGAAATGACCGACAATCCGTTTTTTAGTTTTTTCTCAAGATTTTTCGCTCTCTGGTATAAATCGTATACCTGATCTTTATCAAATTCGGGAAAATCAAATACAACCTTCGTTTTCAAAGAATATTGACCATTATCATCAAAGTTAAGGCTCGTTGTTTCAAGCGGATAAAGTTTATGGTTTTTATCAAAACCGAGAATAACATATTCGGTTGCTTTAAATTCGGAATCAGATATGAAAATATTCACCAATTGTTCGGGTGAATAAAACAACTTTGAACCTTCATTCACAATTCTGATATCAACTTCCGACAATACACGTTTACCTTTGAAATCAGTCTGATAACCCGCCCAGCATAAAATGAACTGGTCTTTAAAAACCAAATATTGCGGGTTATATTTCTTTCCCCATGTATTGTAAAAATCAAAGACATCATCAAGAAGCTGCTTGAACGATACATTTGAAAAGTTTATAATTTCTGAAACCGATCTTTTGTTTGCCGGATCTATCGAAAAATCTTCATCCAATGGAATTGAACTGCTTCCTTTCCTGTAGTATCCGGTCCCGGAAAAAACTTTTCCCATTGTTTTCTTAAATGTGGTCAGATCTTTTTCAGGGTTTATCGTTAACAACCCTACCGCTTTATTTTTAGACAAATGGGGGAAATATATATTTTCATACTTAACCAACGGCGGGTTGTTTAAGCCAGCTTTAATAAGGTTCTGTACTTTGCTGTCATCAATAAGCTCAAAACCTTTTATCTCGTTAGTTTCGTCGGTAACACCTATTATCAGGTATGAATTGTTGCCGGGATTGGAATTGCTCAATGCGCATACATGCTTCAAAAATTTCGTCTTTCCCTCATGCGTATTCAAATCCAGAGATTCTTTCTTGTCGTAGAAAGTATTCTCGTCGTTGTGAGATAGTAAGTTCTTTATGAGAAGTCTTTTATTAAGCATTTTGCAGTTCCATCATGCGACATTTGGTCGATCGCTGTTATGCAAAAATAAAAAATAAATCCCATTTATGCTGTTAAAATTTGTTGAAACTTTGCTGCTAAGCAATTTCGTGGAGTGCACTTTTTATCTGCTTATATTTGTTAATCGGCAGCGAATAATGGGATTCATTTACTGTGGTTCATTATCACTCACTATTAAAAATTTTATAATAAATTTCTGTAAACTCGATAAAGCGCTCACACATTTTGTTTACGCCTCATTGGTTGTCTTTTACCATAAGTAAGTGTACGCCACAGCCATTCAAACGGACCGAACCTGAAGTGCTTAAGCCAGTAGTAGCTCCAGATAATTTGAACAATATAAATTGCTATCGTAATCAAAACACCTTCCCGGTAATTGACCTTGCCATAAAGTCCAAAACCATATGAATAGTATAGCGTTGTGCAGATTATTGATTGTTTAAGGTAGTTGGCAAAAGCCATTTTACCGACCTTTGAAATAAGGTTTGCAATGTTGCCAAAAACTCCTTTATAATACAAATATGTCAAAATATAAAGATAAACAAACATCATAGCCGTCACGCCGGTCATTGTACCTGCGACCATCAATACCTGGATCCGGTGGGGCATTACTCTTTCATATTAACGTATAAGCGGTTTCCCGTTACCGGCCATCCTTATCCTTTAACTCTTTACAAGCCGGATGTTTTAATAATTGTTTTATCACCTTTGTCAGCATAAATCTGACACCTTTCTGTGTATAGGCTGAATCGTTAAAATTGCCTATAATGTATGATTTCGTAAGGGGGTGATAGAACATAAAAGCTCCCGTTGCCCCGGCATGTCCCCAGCACTGATACTTTGCAGGCATTAACAATGGGATCTTTTTAAACTTCATGATACCGTATCCGTATTCGTTAAATACCATAAAACTTGCGGTATCATTCAGCATTATTTCCAAAGTGTCTTTACCGATAATTTTATGATTAACCAATGCCTTCATAAATAGAAGAAAATCCTCAAGCGGCCCCACAACACCTCCCCCGGCATAATCAATCCCTGCATAATTTTTGATCTCAGCAACATTAATGGTACCGGCAAAGAAATCAGCCATCGGATACCCCGGCTTCTCAGCAGGTTCGGAAGAATGTAGCATGTAAGCATATTTCATGCCAACCGGTTCGAAAATATATTGCTTCAGCGCATCATGGAAAGCCTTGCCGGTTATTTCCTCAATTATCAACCCAAGCAGGTAATAATTGGTATCCGTATATTTCATTTTTTCACCGGGAGGTGAATAAGGGGTTTTGTTTTCTTTACCCCAGTTAATGGCATCCCTCGGGCTCATCTCCAATTCCGGGTTTTTTAATAATTTGTCCAGCAAAGGCCAGAAACAATCATATAATCCGGATGTCTGCTTCAACAGATGCCTTACGTTAAGCTCCGGAGAATAATCCCAGCCCCTGTAAACATGCAGATCTTTCATTAACTCACTGTCAAGGTAACCGGAGATCTTATCATCAAAAGATATCATTCCCTTCTCATATAAAATGCTTACAAGTGTTGATGTGAAAAGCTTGCCAACGCTTGCCATATAATTGGGCTGGGCGGGATTGGCCACCACATCACCTGTCGAACCCTCCGCAAGATTAAGATGAATGTCTGCCATTTCAGAATAAACCAGCAAATAAACATTTTTTAAATTTTTATCACCCCTCGCTATTTTCCTGAAAGAGCTTTCTATGTTTCCTTTTATTTTTTCTTCTTCCATAATAAAACTGATAAATTTTGTGTTTCCTTAAGATATATTTATTTAAATTAAATGCTTTATATGTTCCTGCCAATAAACATAAAGGTGCCTTTTTGTTCTATTTTTTCCAGTTTTTTATCTCTTATAAATCTTGTTTCAAAACCTGTCTTTTTCATCTCCTCAGCCCAGACCTCTCTTTCAAATAATCCCAATGTATGAACATCAGTAACGATTTGGAGTATTCCACCTTTGCGGATAAGGAATACAAAAACAGCTTCAAAATAATTTTCTGCCCGATCTGGAGTATAGTTGTTCTCTATAAAAGTCAGCTCAACACCTTTGGAATTTATCTGTTCAACGGTAGTTCGGTTCTGCGGAAAGCATAACGGGTCATAACCCACTGTTACCAGTAAAATGCCTTCTTTTTTCAGAAGCTTCTTTGCATTGGTAAACACCCTGTTGATATCATTCCGGGTTCGCATGTAATTAATTGATTCAGGAATGATTATTGCATCAAAAGAATCGTCAATTCTTACATCTCTCATATCACCCTGTATATAGAGGCACTCGGGATTCTTTTTCCCGGCACTTTCAAGCATTTTCTCACTCAAATCCACTCCGGTGATATCAAAATGCCTCTTTAAATGAAAATCAATACAACCCGATCCGCAACCCAGGTGAAGAAGATTACGGGGGTTTATATTTTCATCCTCTTTTAAGCATTTAACAAGATATTCCGCATATTCTTCATAATCTTCAACTGTCCCCACCAAATCCCATATCCATTGATATGCGTTGTACAAATGTCTTTTTTCCTGATTATATTGCATAGTTTATTGTTATTTCATTTAACAGATCATTTCCGGCAGTTACACCCCGTCAACCAGTAAAGATCATATGCAAATAAAACCCGTTTACAGAAATACTTTTAAAAACCCCGCCACACCTGTCCGGAAAATTCCGGTCCGAAAAATTAACAGACACCTGGATAAATTATGAACCACAAACACCTTGATGAATCCGAATATTATGTTTTTACTGATACAATAGTGTATTTTTGCTTACGATAAAATGTTATTGCGGCATAAAAGTAATAACAATATCAATAAACAATGCCGGATATTTTGCACTCAAACTATCCGTTATATAGTGCCTTACAATTTTCAAAACGGTCAAGGCGGCAGAATAAGTTAATAATCTGTTGCTCTTAGCCATAGCCAGATACAAGATCATGGGGTTTTTCACGCCAGTGGAAAAACGGTTTTAAAGCATTTTTTTTTATGATCTCATGAATGATGCATGTTAACTATTGCAGAAATAAAAAAGATTATTAGTTTTACACCGTTTTTTCAAAAATCTAATAATTAACAAGAAAGAATATTTATGAATTTCACTAAATAATAAAGCTATGATTTACTTGTGGATTGTGTTGGGTTATCTGGCAATGTTGATGGGTATTTCTATATTTAAGAGTTTTGCCGTAAAAAGCCAGAGTGATTTCATGGTAGCCGGACGTTCGGTATCCACTGCCCGTTTGGTAGGCACGCTTTTATGCACCTGGATAGGTTCGGGGAGTTTGTTAGCAGGTGCGGGTTTGGCTGCCAATGTTGGTTTTTCCGAATTATGGATGGCAGCCGGCGCATGGGTAGGTATAATTATCGTGTTTTTTCTTGCCGGACGTGTTCGCCGTATAGCAGAATATACTGTTCCTGACATTCTTGAGCTACGCTACAACAAATATGCAAGAATACTGGGTACAATTGTAATAATAATAGCTTACACCACAATAGTAGGTTATCAGTTTCGTGCAGGCGGTTTCGTCCTTGATTTGGTAGCCGGAATACCCGAATGGCAGGGAGTTTTGCTGACGGCAGGTTTTATAGTTGTATTTACAGCTTTTGCAGGTATGTTGTCTATAGTATCTGTTGATATAATCAACGGTGCGGTGATAACAGCAGCCGTGGTGATAGCAGTACCTTTGGTATATTTTCATATAGGCGGAGCAGAATACCTTACCGAAACGTTAGACCCCTCACACTTCACTATATTTGGCAACAATAGTTTTTTCTGGGCAATGGGGATCTTCCTGCCGACATTTTTCTTATTGCTGGGTGAGTCGAACATGTACCAGAAGTTTTTCTCGGCCAAGAATGAGAAATCGGCAAAATCGGCTGTAATATTCTGGGTAATAGGTACTATTGTTGTTGAGACAGCCATTGCTTCACTGGCTATATTTGCTTTCAGCTATTTCAACAATCCTGAAATTGCCGGCACTTTTCTGTCGGGTGCTGACTCCGAACGCATCATTCTTCACACCGCCCGATACAGTACGGAGGTTGGATTGCCGGTTTGGGCGGGGCTTCTTCTGTTTTGCGCCTCAGTAGCTATTATTACATCTACGGGAAACAGCTTTTTGCTGACACCTTCAACGAATCTGACCCGCGACATTTTCCAGCGGTTTATCAGTCCGGCGGCTCAATCCAAAACCATCATCGTATTTCAGAGAATAATGGTCATATTGCTTGGGGTTTTGGCATACCTGATACTGACCCAGTTCGAAACGATACTGGCAATGGCATTAACTGCCTACACTATGATAGGTGCGGGGCTGACGCCTGCATTGCTTGCAGCCTTCCTCTGGAAAAGAGTGACGATGGCAGGCGGAGTGGCATCTATTGCCGCAGGTATGGGAGTAACATTGATAATAACCGTAACAAACTCAATATTAATGAACCTGTATGGATATCAATTGCTTAGTGAACAATACATTATCCTCCCGGCAGCAACCGCTTCAATAATAACATTGATAGTAGTGTCATTAAGCACCCCAAAGGACCCCAAATCCAAATATGAAAGGTTCTATACCAAAGATGCCTCACTGGCTAAAGCTTTAGAAGAAGTGAAAAAGAGTGAAGAGCAGTGATCCTGTCTATCACCATCCCGGAATAAAGTTCAATCCGGTTACAGGTCTTGATATGCCTTCCGTTTGGAAAGGGAAAGCAAGGAAAGGTTCAAGGACTAAAGCTCCGAACAGGTTAATCCTGACAGATGCTCCCGCGCTGAAAACGGGAAATCTGTATTTATATTCTTCTCTTTCGTTTACTTCAATTTTTTGTTCCGTTATTTTGTCGGGATTTAATGTCAATCTGTTATAGCCGCTCCATGCAACGCCGGCATCAAGAAAGAGGTTAAGCTCGGTAAAGAATATACGGCTGCTTATCAATGCAATTCTTTCAGGGCCGGTAAACGGGAATCTCACCTCCAGACCGCTTAGGATAACCCTGCTGCCTAAAAGCTGGTTAAAGAAATCCTGAAATTCAAAATTTTCCGGCAATGGCATTGTCTCTTGCAAACGATACATAGAGTTATAGTCATACCCTCTCACATATCCCATATAACCGAGGTATTGCGGGTAAAACAGCTGTTCATCTTCAGGTTCTCTGCCGTATCTGCCGTAGTGTGTTGCCCTGAATGCAAATGTAAAAGGCCTGATGTTAAAATAACGCCGGTAATCGAGGGTAATCGGATACATATCTACTTCTCCGAATATACGTTCAACGCTTGCACGGTATCTCCAGCCCGCCCATGGTGAGGCCATGCCGAAATAGGAATTGTCTTCAACGAAAGCAATATTGAGGCGTTGCAGGTTAAAGCCGTCGGGAGCATCCAAGCGCTCCCGCTCTTCACGGAATCTTCTGCCGTCCATCAGGTAATAATTATTTATGGCGTCTATACGGTAATAATACCATGCCAGTGTTCCGCCAACTTCAATTCTGCGCGAAACCGAAAAAGGATAATAGGCGAAAGCGTTTACCCGGTCTTCAAAGATCCTCTGGATGATATATTGGAAGTTATAGACAGGCACTTTATCATCATTAATTTGCAAGGTATCGTGCATTCCTCTCATATATGCATAAGGATAGGGAATATGAGAGACCATAGCACCCCAGTTGATACGCCGTTCCTGGTTTAGGTAACCCACCTGGGCACCGAAATCATATATTTCACCATCCACTGCAACTGCGGCAAACAACTGATTCTCGCCCGTAATGTCACTGAACAACATGCTCACGGCACCCGACATCCCTGTTCCGTAACGGTTTGTAGCTACTCCAACACCTGTATTACCTATATAGGTTAAGGTGAAATCTCGTTCATAGGGTTTTTTTGCAAATGAATCAACGGGAAAAACTTTTTCTTCGGGTTCAACTCTCAGTTGTTTGTCAACAATATCCCTTTCAAGACGCGGAAGCGGCGGTAGTGTAGCCGCAGTAAGATCAATTATGGAGGGATCAACTTCAATCAGCTCAAAATCATCGTGATCAGCCTTATGAATAAAATATTTGTTCGCCTGGTAGTGAGAATAGGCTAATTCCCCGGTATTTCTGCATATGCTTACAGCCGGCGTCAAATGTGTAATGCCGCTTATGCCGGTATAAAAATCGGTCATGCGGAATACCTTGCCGTCTTCAACAACATAATAGTAAAGATTACGGAATCCGTCACTGTTGGATAAAAAATATAACCCCTCATTATTCTCTGAAAATAAGGGGTTCAGGTTTTTAGCACCAGGAAAAACATTCAGTACACTGACCGTATAATTATCATTGCTCATATCCATAATACCAAGGTTAAAGTGAAAGTTAGGATTTCCTTGGTCTTGAACGGATTGCGGTTTATCAGTCGAAAAAGCAAGATATTTTCCGTCGGTCGACCAGCTTGCATGTATATATGAATATTGATCGTCGGTCAATCCTATGACCTCCTTAGTCTCCGGATTATACATATACAGGTTTGGCTTACCACCTGCCAGGCCTGAAAAGACAATATTTTTTCCGTCGGGCGACCATGTGGGATTGTTTATGGCCGGCACACCGGGAATAGTGATCTCTTTTGTTCTTCCTGGCCTGTCAACATCAGCAATTACCAATTTATTCCTACCCTTTTTAACGATAACATAGGCTATTTTATCACTTTCGGGCGACCACGTGGCTACGGATTCAAAAAAGTTAAAACCGTCAATATCGGCAGTTCGCGTTGCGCTGGTAAGCTTGCCAATGATCCTGCCGGTTTTGGCATCCGCAAGAAACAGGTCTATAGAAAACAGGTCCTTCTCCGAAAAAAAAGCGAAATATTTTCCGTCCGGGCTTATCGAAGGGGCTATATTAATATGACCGCCGTTTTCATCAGTAACAAGGGTTTTCCCTATTGTTTGATGTTTTGCACTGTCTTTATAATATTCTCCGTAATGGGTCTCAACAGAGCTTTTCCAGAGATTGGAAACTGTTTTTGCATTCAAGCCCACTACTCTTGAAATGGCTCTTTCATAACCGAATTTGGCAGTTTCTCTGAAAAGTGGTGCAATAAGAGAGTCACCCCATGTTCTGCCGAAGAATGCAACAAAACTATGCCCATACCTGTAAGGGTTATAACGAAAATCGCGTGTCATATCCGTAAGAGAAGGAAAATCATCCTGATGAACAGCGTCACGCATTATCATAGCCGTATGTGCATCAACGCTGCCAATTGAAAAATATTCAGCCATACCTTCTACCAACCATAAGGGCAGGTTTCTCATAGAGTTTAACCCTAAAGAATCCCTGTCAAACATTGCCCTGAACTGAAAGACGTGTACCAGCTCATGACCGATAACATGATCGGTTTGTGCATTGGTATGCAACACTGGCATGGCTACCCTTCTGCGAAGAGCCTCGGTTACACCGTGTGTGCCTATGCCTATGGTGCCCCTTATAGCCGTGGTTTGTTGAAAATCAGGATGGTTCTCATAAATAAGTACCGGACTGCGGGTATCAAAAGTATCACTGAAAAGACGTTGATGACGCTTGTACCACTTCTCATAAGTGTTTGCCAATGCATTGACTACCGAATCATCGTCAAAATAATGATAGATGTCAAAATGAGGCGATTGATACAACTGATAATCAAAAGTGCGGTAACTGGGCTTATTCCTGCCAAAATATTGTGAATGGGTTTCTGTACCCGCAATGAATATAAACAGAAAAAAAACCGCCAGTTTAATGTGAATTGAATAATTCCAAAAATATTTACCGAAAAAAAAGTTCATAATCGCATCTTTGCAAGCAATATAAAAATATATAGTGCTCTTATTGATAAAAATAATTAAAACCAGTACAAAATTAATACCAATTAAGTCATGCTGTTTTATTAATGTTTTATTTTCCTTTTACATAACGAACAAAAAGGTCTTATTAGTTTTTAAAAATACCTGACCGCAAAAAAATATTATTTGTCAGCCAACCATTGATTCGGGTTTTCATTAGCTGCTGTTATACAAAAACAATAACAGGTGGCTGAACATTTCAGAAGATGTATTGTCTGAAAAGGGAGGAAATCGGAAACAGCGAAATAAAAACTGCATTTACCCTTTGTAAAAAATAAACGCCTTTTTTGACAAATCAAAATCCGGTTTTTTCCGGACAACAGACAGAGCAACAAACTGTCTCAGGCATTCCTTCACAACAATTATAATCAGACACTAAGTACTGTTAAACATACGCTGTAAAATGCCAACCTGTGTGTTCCACAAACGTTTTGAAAAGTCAAGGTCGTTCGGATCGGCATAGTCGGTTACGACAAGTGCAACTTCAGATGATACCGGTTCTGTAAGTATCTTTAATTCGAAAAAATAATCTTTATAATCATTATCCTGCCATTGAAAACGGACGTATTCATTTTCTTTTGATTGGATCATCCGTGCACTTTGCTCCGAATCCTCCCATTTAAACTTAAAAATGTCATCTTTTTCTATATCGACAATATCAGCAAACCACCGGGACAAGCCCTCAGCCGAGCTGATAAGCGTATACAACACCCTTGGAGTAGCTTTTACCGGAAACTCCAGGGTAAACATTTCCAACTTAGCCATCGAACTAGTTTTTATTATTTCTTTCGCTTTTGCAATATACGAAAAATTATTAATTTCAAAATAATTTATTTTAATATAAAAAAGTTTGCAATCTTTCGCCATACTTCTGATCATTTATAAGGATAAGCAAAAGTCAACCATTAAAGATTAACAAGCTACGGGAAAAAAAACTTAATTACATTTGTGCAATTATTTATACATCTAACTACATTGCTTTACGGTCAACTAAAATTCAGACAAAACAATTTTCATCAATGACTAAATCCAGGGCTCGTATTTATTTGATGACAGTCGGGGCCGTTGTTTTTTGGGGTATATCTTATGTATGGATGAAAAACGTATATGAGTATTATGAGCCCATTACCACTATGTTTTTGCGGTTGTCGCTCAGTTCGTTCATGCTTTATTTTATCCTGAAGGTGATGAGATGGAATGAAAAAATTGCCAGGAAAGACTATCGTGATTTCTTAATACTGAGCTTTTTTTCACCTTTTTTGTTTTTTATCGGTGAGAGTTTCGGGTTGAAATATGTTAGCGCTACGCTTGCATCAGTAATAGTTGCAACAATACCGGTTTTTACACCATGGCTGGGATTGATAATATTCCGTGAAAGATTCTCGGTATTAAATTTTC
The DNA here is from genome assembly GCA_003559855.1 of Bacteroidales bacterium. Lineage (GTDB taxonomy): Bacteria > Bacteroidota > Bacteroidia > Bacteroidales > UBA7960 > PUKZ01. The sequence goes on along the minus strand of PWJZ01000027.1, from coordinate 56,878 downwards.
TGGGATTTTTCATTTCTTTTACCGGTGTATGTATCATGGTGCTTGACGGCGAATTCAGGCTTACCGCTTCGCCGCCGGGTCTCGGATTCCTCTTCCTGGCTGTGATTTCAGCATTGATAAACATCGTAATACTGAAAAAGATGACTATGAAATATTCATCCCTGACGATCATAAAAGTGCAAAATACCCTCGGGGCAATTATGTTTCTGCCCCTCTTTCTGATCTTTGACCTTAAAGATTTTCTCTTAATAAGACCTTCAACGGGCACATATATATCTTTGTTTAACCTTGCATTTTTTGCCTCAACGCTTGCATTCATCTTTTTCACCTCGGCAGTGAGAGTCCTGGGAATTGGCAAAACATCAATTTTTGCGAATATGATACCTATTGTTACGGCTGTTACTGCTTTTATAATCCTTAAAGAAAATATAGACCTGAGCAAGATCATAGGAATCGTTATAGTAATTACAGGATTGCTTCTTACACAAATAAAAAGACAGAAAGACGTCAAAAAGAAAAAAAAGGAACTGGGAGTATAATCAATAACACCCTCATGCCTTATGCGTTACTTAACAATTGCAGTTTACAACCCTTTAACCTGTGATGCATAAACAAGGGTTCATATCTTTTTCGCCTTTTTCAAAAACGCCTGTTGAATTTTCAAAATCTTTATTAACTTTGCACATTCAAACCGGCGGGGTAGCTCAGGCGGTTAGAGCGTCGGATTCATAACCCGGAGGTCACGGGTTCAACTCCCGTCCCCGCTACAAAGAAAGCCTGTTAGTTGACTGACTGACAGGCTTTTGTGTTTTTAAAGGTGCCAATTTAACAACAAAAAGTAAGGTGGCAGGTAAAAAAGGTTATTTTATTTTGATTTTGAATAACTGCCTCATTTATTAAATTTGCAAAGACAAATCAAATAACAACCAAAACAACCTGTTAAAAATGGAAAAACTAAAACAGCAACAAAAATCAAAAAGAAAGAAAAAAGAGATGTTATTTACATTATTAATTGGTTTTTTGTTTTTTTTATTGCCTTTTTCGGCATGTGAAAAAGATGAACATATTCAATGTGGCATTCCGGGGAGTGGTGTTACCGATATAGAAGGAAATGAATACAAAACCTTCTGGATTGCAGGCATGGAATGGATGACAGAAAACCTGCGTACCACCAGATATATTAATGATGAGGAGATACCCACAGGACTTGGCTCTTTCGAATGGCAAAATGCAACTTCCGGTGCTTATTCCATATACCCCCATAGCGGCATTGACGGTCTTACTTCTGATGATGAAGTAATGGATGCTTATGGTATTTTATACAACTGGTATGCCGTTGATGATAGCCGGGGGCTTTGTCCTGAAGGCTGGAGGGTCGCAAGCGATGACGACTGGACTAAATTGGTCGATTTCCTGATGGATGAATATAATTTGACAAATGAATCGGATGATGATAACGGTGTTGGGAATAATCTAAAAGCCGCCCGTCAGGTAGACCACCCCTGGGGCAACGAACATAATATTTCAGAACATCCGCGATGGAATTCACATAATACCCACTTTGGTACTGATAATTTCCATTTTTCAGCTTTTCCGGGTGGCACCCGGTCTGCCAACGGGTCTTTTTACTACCTTGGCAGCCTCGGTCACTGGTGGTCTTCTACCAAGAGCTCACCGTCATACGCATGGATACGGTCCATGAACTCCGGCAGCGGACATGTTGCTCGCAGCAGCCCCAATAAAGCATGGGGCTTTTCTGTGCGTTGTGTAAGAAATGAATAACACACATTCGACAATATGATAACTTGAAAATTACCGTAAAGTGACTATTTTTGGAAAAGTGATCTTCGTTAACTTTCAAATAATTACGTTGACACACGCCTGGAATATGAACAATCGGCACTAAATGCCAAAACCCCCGAACAGAGGATACTTGCCCCGCTCAGCTCTGAAAAATATTACTTGACCACTGCCACTAATTGATTTTAATAATCCGCTTTTGTAATGTTATAACGGGAAACTCATGTTTTTTTTTAATTATTTTTGTATCACGTATTTTTTTTGTATCTTTGCAGCGAAATTATGAGTAGTAATATCTGGGTAAGGGGGCGGTTAAGTCCCCTGTTTTATTACATATAAGCCATGATAGATAAACTGAAAATACAAGGAATTGTAGAGGATTTTTTTCAGGATAGCGATAAGTTTCTTGTTGAAGTCAAAATCACTCCGCAAAACAAGATAATGGTTTTTATTGACGGTGATAATGACATAACAATTTCTGACTGCGCTGACCTCAGTAAACATATTGAAACTTTTTTTGACCGCGACAAAGAAGATTTTGATCTTGAAGTATCATCAGCCGGGGTTGGCAAGCCCTTGCAGGTCTTTCGCCAATACCTTAAAAATATCGGAAGAAATATTGTTGTTTCAACACCCGATAATAAAAAACTTTACGGCAAATTAACAAGGGTGGAGAAAAATGGTATAGAAATTGAATTGTTTAATAAAAAAACAAGTAAAGAAGAAAAAAATAAATTTATTTTTTTCAAAGAAATAAGGGAAGCCAAAATAAAAGCTGTTTTTTAGCAATGGTTTTCTTATTAAAATGCATAATTAAATTTTTATATATAATACAAAAATGGAAAACATAAATCTTGCTGAATCTTTTTCAGAATTTAAAGAATTTAAGAACATTGAACCTTCCACGATGACACTTATTCTGGAAGATATTTTTAAGAATATATTGCTGAAGAAGTATGGTCCGGATGCAAATTTCGACATTATTGTCAATGTTGACAAGGGTGATTTGGAGGTTTGGCACAACCGTGTTATTGTGGATGATGATGAGCTTGAAGACCCGAACACCCAGATTGCTTACAGCGAAGCTGTAAAAATTGAACCTGATTTCGAGATAGGTGAAGAGTTTTCGGAGCCGGTAAAGATGAGTGATTTTGGAAGACGCGAAATTCTGGCTTTAAGACAAAATTTTGTTTCCAAGCTTTTGGAACTTGAAAAAGACGAGGTATACAAAAAATACCAGGAACGGATTGGTGAAATAGTAACTGCCGAGGTTTACCAGGTCTGGAAGAAAGAGATACTTGCTTTGGATGATGAGGGTATAGAGCTTATTTTGCCAAAAAATGAACAAATTCAGATGGATTTTTTCCGGAAAGGTGATACTTTACGGGCAGTTGTGTTGAGAGTTGAGATAAAGAACAGCAATCCCCTGATAATATTATCACGTACTTCTCCGGTATTTCTTGAGCGTCTTTTTGAGCAGGAAGTACCTGAGGTATATGACGGATTGATAACCATCAAAAAGATCGTAAGGGTGCCGGGCGAACGCGCCAAAGTTGCCGTCGAATCTTACGATGAACGCGTTGACCCGGTAGGCGCTTGCGTCGGAATGAAAGGTTCGAGAATACATGGAATTGTCAGAGAACTGAGAAATGAAAATATTGATGTTATTAACTATACCACAAATACATCACTATACATCTCAAGAACTCTCAGCCCGGCTAAAATAACATCTATAAATATTGACGAAGAAAACAAAAGGGCAGAAGTATTTCTTAAACCCGACCAGGTTTCACTTGCTATAGGAAAAGGCGGATTTAACATAAAACTGGCAGGTATGCTTACAGGCTATGAAATAGACGTTTACAGGGAAGCCGACCACGATACCGAAGATGTGGATCTTTCGGAATTTGAAGACGAAATTGAAGACTGGGTGATAAAAGAACTTAAATCGGTAGGACTGGATACCGCAAAAAGCGTCTTAAGCCTGTCGGTCGAAGAAATGGTAAAGCGTACAGACCTTGAAGAAGAAACAATAAACGATGTAATACGTATACTAAAAGAAGAGTTCGACTAATTTTTGTATCTTTGCATATTTTATACGGGCAAATTATACTTAATACTTAAATGTTTTATATGACTGAAGTCACCAAAATATTAAGACTTAGTAAAGTAGCCAAGGAATTTAATATTGGGATAAGCACCATTGTTGACTACCTTAATAAAAAGGGGTTTAATGTGGTTAACAATCCCAATTCGAAAATTTCCGAGGAAGCCTATGAGATGCTTTTCAAGGAATTTCAGAAAGAAAAGAACCTTAAAGAAGCAACTCAAAAGGCCAGGCTGAATGTTGTCAAACGCGAAACTATCAGCCTTGACGATGAAAAGAAGCCCGAAGATGACGATCAGGAACCTTTAGAACCTTTGCCGAAAGATGAAGATGACCGGGAAGAGACGGCGGAAGACCTGTTCATTAAAGATATTAAATCGTCGTTGGATAAAAAACCCCCTGAAAAACCAAAAACTGATGAGAGAACGATTTCAGGCCCTAAAGTTGTAGGGAAAATAGATCCTGATAAGATCACAACAGACAAGGATAAAAAGGAAGCCGTCAAAAAGGAAGATGAAAAAGCTAAAAAAGCAAAGCCTGCGGCTGAGAAGAAAAAAGCCGATGAGGAAGCTTTAAAAGAAAAAACCGCTGAAAAACCATCGGATAAAACCAAATCCACTTCTGATAAACCTTCTGTTGAAAAGAAAGATGTCGGGAAGGAAGAAAAGAAAAAAGAAGCTCAGGATAAAGAACAAGTTTCAGCAGAAAAAACTGAAAAGGATATTGCGGATGAGCTGGAGTTTGACAAGCAGGAAGCAGAGAAAAAGGAAAGGGATAAAAAAGCGAAAGATATTTTCAAGACCGAATTTCAGAAGCTTGAAGGGCCTACAATTCTGGGAAAGATAGATCTTCCTTCGGCCAAAGATGCGCCCAAGAAACCGGTAGCTTCTTCATCTGATGATACACGTTATAAAAAGCGAAAAAGAAAACGTATAAAAAAGGAAAAAACGCAGGAAGCCAAGCCTGCTGCAGCGGATAAAACGAAACAAAAAGCAGAGGATAAAAAACAAAAGCCGCATAAACAAGCTGCAAAGGCAAAAAGAAAACCTGTCAGCAAAAGAGAATATCCCAGGGCTGAATTTTCGGAAGAAGAAATCTCAAAACAGATACGTGAAACTCTTGCAACGCTTAGTGGTACGAAAAGCAAATCCAAAGCTGCGAAATACAGGCGGCAAAAACGGCAGCTTGTTCAGCAACAGCGATTAAAAGACATGCAGGAGACCAAATCAAATCAAAATGTTCTTGAAGTTACGGAGTTCATTTCGGCAAGCGAACTGGCAAGCCTGATGGACGTGAATGTTACTGATGTGATCTCTGTATGCATGAATCTGGGTTTATTTGTATCGATTAACCAGAGGCTTGATGCCGAAACCATTGCTATCGTTGCGGATGAATTTAGCTATGAGGTAAAATTTGTCAGTGTTGATGACCAGGAGGCTGTTGAAGAAGAAAAGGATGACCCTGAAGAGCTTCAGCCGAGGGCTCCAATAGTTACGGTAATGGGTCATGTTGACCATGGCAAGACATCCTTGCTGGACTATATCAGGCACTCTAATATAATAGCAGGAGAAGCCGGTAGTATAACCCAGCATATAGGTGCTTATTCTGTTGAGTTGGAAAACGATAAGTTTATAACTTTCCTTGATACACCGGGTCACGAGGCATTCACTGCAATGCGTGCAAGAGGGGCTAAAATCACGGATGTGGCCATTATAGTTGTAGCAGCCGATGACAGCGTAATGCCACAAACCAAAGAAGCTATCAATAATGCCCAGGCTGCAGGCGTACCAATTATAATTGCCATAAACAAAATAGATAAACCCAATGCAAACTCTGAAAAGGTCAAGGAAGAGCTTGCAAAATTCAATATACTCGTTGAAGATTGGGGCGGCAAATATCAATGTCAGGAAATATCAGCCAAGCATGGAAAAAATATAGACCTGCTCCAGGAGAAAGTATTGCTGGAAGCTGAAATGCTTGATCTGAAAGCTAATCCTATCAAATTCGCTTCAGGCACCGTTATCGAATCAATGCTTGATAAGGGAAGAGGTTATGTTGCAACAATACTGGTACAAAACGGAACGCTGCGGGTAGGCGATATGGTTGTTGCAGGCACTCATTTCGGAAAGGTTAAAGCCATGTTTAACGAAAGAGGAATCCGTATAAAAGAAGCAGGACCCTCAACACCTGTCTTGATACTAGGCCTGAACGGCGCACCTCAGGCAGGTGAAAAATTCAACGTCCTTAATAATGAGCAGGAAGCGAAAAACATTGTCGCCAAAAGACAACAACTCGTCAGAGAACAGGGATTACGAACCAAAAAACATATTACTTTGGACGAGATAGGACGAAGAATTGCCATAGGCGATTTCAAAGAACTCAATGTTATTGTTAAAGGCGATGTTGACGGCTCGGTAGAAGCACTCAGCGACTCACTGCTGAAACTTTCGACGGAAGAAGTACAGGTTAACATTATTCACAAAGCTGTCGGGCCTATAACAGAAGGTGATGTTCTGCTGGCATCAGCATCAAACGCCATAATAATTGGATTCCAGGTTAGACCGTCGATGGCCGCAAGAAAACTTGCCGAACAGGAAGAAATAGACATAAGAATATATTCGGTTATCTATAACGCCATTAATGAGCTTAAATCTGCTATAGAAGGAATGTTATCTCCCGAAATCGAAGAAAAAATAAATGCAAATCTCGAAGTCAGAGAAACCTTCAAAATATCAAAAGTAGGAACCGTTGCCGGCTGCTTTGTATTAGACGGCAAAATACACCGTAATTCCAACGTTCGTGTTATACGCAATGGTATCGTGGTTTATACAGGAAAACTCGGCTCTCTGAAAAGGTTTAAAGATGATGTTAAAGAAGTGCAGGCAGGATATGAATGTGGATTAAACGTGGAAAATTTCAACGATATCAAAACAGGTGATATTATTGAAGCCTTTGAAACCGTTGAAGTTGCACGAAAACTTGAATAATCTTTTATCGGCTTGATTATGATTAATTTAAATCTGAACATTGGTGGCACTTTCGATTTCATTACTCAAAACGAAATAGAATTATTCGAAAACGAGATTTCCTTTCATTTTAAGCAAATAAAGGATAGAAAAGATAAAGGCAGTAAGCTGACGGGATGGGCAACGCTCCCCGGCGATACATCTCATGATTTCCTTGACAAGATCATCAAGGATGCAGAGCGTATCACCCAAAATTCAGAAGTGTTGGTAGTTAGCGGGATTGGAGGCTCCTATCTTGGCACGAGGGCCGTCATCGAAGCCCTTGATGACCATTTTCATTTAAAACCCGGCAATAATAACAAACCTGAAGTTGTATATGCAGGGCATAATCTTTCGGAAGATTACCTTTTTGAGCTTTTAAAATGGCTCAATGATAAAGAATATTCGATCGTTGTCATTTCAAAATCAGGTACTACCACTGAAACAGCATTATCATTCAGGCTGCTGAAGAATCATATCGAAAATAAATACGGCAAGCGCAAGGCTAAAGGGCGGATAGTTGCTATCACCGATGCCCGTAAAGGCTCACTGCACAAGCTTGCCGAAAAGGAAGGTTATACAACCTATGCCATACCAGCTGATATTGGCGGAAGATACTCGGTATTAACACCCGTTGGTCTTTTTCCCATTGCGGCTGCCGGATATGACATAAAGCAGATCATAGCCGGAGCCCGCAACATGCAAAACTTCTTGTTTAATACAAGTGCACTTTTTGAAAATCCAGCATTTTTGTATGCTGCTGTTCGAAATATCCTCTATAATAAAGGAAAAGGCGTTGAAATACTGGCTTACTATTTGCCCAACCTGTTTTTTCTTGCTGAATGGTGGAAACAACTTTTTGGTGAAAGTGAAGGAAAAGAAAATAAAGGCATTTTGCCTGTGAGCGCCAACTTTACTACCGACCTGCATTCTCTGGGGCAATATATTCAGCAAGGTAAAAGAATCTTATTTGAAACCGTATTGAGTATCGACAAAAACAAAAATCAATTGAAAATACCTGATGATGCTGATAATTATGATGGATTAAATTATCTTGCCGGAAAAAATGTCGGATTTATCAATTCCATGGCTGAGAAAGCAACTACATTGGCACATATTGAGGGAGGCGTTCCGGTAATTAGAATATCGGTTCCGGGACTAAACGAAAAAATCCTTGGCGAGTTATTATATTTTTTCCAGATGAGTTGTGCAATAAGCGGATATGTTTTGGATGTTAACCCTTTTGACCAACCCGGCGTGGAGGATTACAAGAAAAACATGTTCGCTTTGCTCGGCAAACCCGGCTATCAAAACCGGATAAAAGAGATTAATAACAAATTAAAACGACAGTAATCGGATCAGTAATACATCGCTGCTGCAACAGATATTTTATCTTACCATTCGATACTTTCATGGAGCCATTCATCATCAGGCCAGTTTGACGGATGCACGTCAATAAACACTATAGCAGGATATATCATGGTATCCAGTTCCTTAAGAAATTCAAGCCATTCGCTCCAATTATCTTTTGCCGGTTTTTTTTCTTTTTCGCTGAGCTGCTCAATATCTTGTTTCATCATATGTTGCATTCCTTCCTGCTGCATATGGGCTGCCTTTTCTAAAACAGCTTTTGCCTCATCCATACGTCCCTGCTCCATAAGACGCTGAGCTTCAATTACCAGCTCTTCAGCCGTCATAATTTTACCCGCATCAGGGTCAAGTTTTTTTACGTATTCCCGGTATAAAACTTCATCACGGGTCAATTGCTTTCCATCCGCACCTGTCCTGTCGGAATACCCGTAATATGCAAGTTCAAGATAGCCAAAACGTTCACACAGATCATTAAAATCCTTACGTGTGTAATGTTCCAGCGAATTCGCCATGTCACGGAAACTTTTGAAGTAGTCAGAAAAGCAGTTACGTTGCTTTAGTGAACGTACGCTTTTGACAGTAATACCGGGGCGTCGTGGAATATCATATACTTTTAACACTCCCAATTGCTTAAAATTAATCTCAATGATGTCAGCACGATAATTTATTCCTTTTTCAATTTCTGTCATATTGCCAATTTGCCGGTTGTAGAAGGCCACCGCTTCTTCAACAGATAATGGTGTATGAAAAACACGGGTAAAACCTGCACCGCCACCACCCGGAATATCGCGCAGGTCTGAAATATCTGCTTCCACAGCATCAGGAGGTTTGGGCGCTACCATTTTTAGGTCCTGGGAGGTTGCAGGCAAACCTGCAATAAAAGCAAGTGTCGACAACAAAATTGTTGCGGTAATTAATTTGTGCATGTTTTTGAGTTTGGTTAAACAAAATAATAACTAATATCGAAGCTGATGTACAGCTATTTAAAACAAAAATAAACAAAACGTTTCTATAAAAAAGTTAAATATACATTTTTATATTCTTCGGATCATTTTTACGCGTTAATAATAAAATCAAATTCTTGAATTTTGATACAGTCATTATGCGGGTGAGCAGAGATGGTCCTTCGGAGGTTTTGTTTTATTATTACCATTTTCGGCGTTTCATAGCAGCTTCTATTTCATCGGATGATTTTGGCAGGTTTTCCGACAAGATATTATTACCGGTTTCCGTTATAAGTACATTATCTTCGATACGTACTCCTATGCCTGCATACTTTTCATAAACCGGACGTATTTTTTCGGCAAAACTGTCAAGTTCTTCAGGCCCGGCAAGATGCCCGAACAGCTCATGCAGGTAATCCAGTCTGTTTTCCTGCAGGTATATTCCCGGCTCCATAGTCATAACCATTCCGGGTTTTAGCTCCCTGCCACGTATTTCGGGCGTAAGAATATGTTCATCCCTTTTTTCAGGATCATATCCGTAATCACCTGTATCGTGAACATCAAGACCGATATAATGATTAACCCTGTGCTGTATATAAAAACGTTTTTGCCACCAAACGGTAGTGTCGGGTATTAAACCTATTTCATGCAGCCCTTCCAACAATATCCTGTTTGCTTCATGATTACAGTCCAGCATTTTCATTCCGGGTTTCATTTTCTTTATTCCCGCTTCGCTGGCTTTATAAACAAGGTCGTATATTTCTCTTTGTTCCGGAGTGAACCGTCTGTTTACAGGATATGTACGTGTAATGTCAGCGGTATAACCACCACTGCTTGCCGCTCCTATATCAACAAGCAGCAGTTCATTATCGTTTATTATCCGGTCATTTCGAATATGATGAAGGATCGTTGCATTAGGGCCCGAGCCCACTATCGGCAAAAAACCGGGGCTTAGTCCATTTTTACGGAAAATATATTCTATCTCGGCTTGTACTTCATATTCCTTTTGACCGGGTGCCATGGTTTGCATTATCCACAGATGTGCCTTGCATGTTACATCAACAGCTTGCTGTAACTGGTCAATTTCCCATTTATCTTTAATGACACGGCTTTCATGTATAATGCTGTCAGCATCCTTTATCTGTACCTCCATACCTTTTTCTTCAACAACTTTGCTGACAAGCTTTTTTATTTGCTGATCGAGGGTATGAACGAAAATAAAAGGTGTGCCGTTTATCATTTTCGGTAATATTGTTTCAAAATTTTCCAAAGACCAGGCGGTATCGGCTTTAAACTTTCCCATAGCCTCTTGAGTTCCGTACCTTTCTCCTATCCAAATGGCATCGGCGGGATTTTCTGGTGTTACAAACATTCGGAATGGTTTTACATCTCCGGGAGCCAGCACGGCAACACCCTGGCGCTCATCAAAACCCGTAATATAATAAAAATCCTTTCGGGCTGCCGCAGATATTATCAATACACCATCTCCCAGGGCTTCATTTAACCTTTGACGGCGATTGGCGTAAGATTCAGGATCATATTGCGGGCTGGTATGCTCATGAATATAACGTTCGGGTAATTCACCGGGCCTGAGGCAGGGACGTGTTAAATTGTCGATCATAAAAAGCAATACCAGCGCTGCAATTATTATAATAACGGTAACTGTCATATTTCTTTTCTTCATAACATTATTATTTTCCTTAAAATAAAAAAACAAATCTGTTTTTATTTTTTCATTTCTATAGCTTTTTCAACACATTTCCATAACTGTTCGGCAGTATTATCCCACGAAAAAAGCTTTTTTCGTTCTTTACCTTTATCAACAAGCTGTTTTCTCAGGGAGCTGTTGTTATTAAGCTTAACCATAGCCTCGGCGATAGAATCGACCGAGAAAGGATCGACAAGCAAGGCAGCAGAGTCGGCAACCTCGGGCATTGAAGTACAATTTGATGTTATAACGGCTGTTTCGGCATTGAAAGCTTCAAGGATGGGTATCCCAAAGCCTTCAAAATAAGAAACATAAGTTAATGCTATTGCTGCCGAATATAATTTTGTAAGCTCGTCAACATTTTTTCTGCCGACGAAAATAATGTCGTCTTTATGCTGCATATCTCGAAACGTACCGTCAATATGATTTGACAGCCACATTTTGTGACCTGCGACCAGCAGCTTGGTGTTGTTATTGTCTTGCTTTTTGAACTGATCAAATGCCCGGAAAAGGCGGGTTACATTTTTTCTGGGTATCAGAGCGCCTACATAGAGAAAATATGGTGCACCTGCCGAATATTGTTCGCGGATTTTTATATTTTCATCACTTGTAAAAGGCTTAAAATCAGTATTGCATCCGTTAAAGACCACATCAATTTTGTCGGGTGAAATGTCATAAGTCTGCACTATATCATTTTTTGAATAGTGGCTGACTGTGGCTATTTGAGCAGCCTGCCTTGCATACCGCGGAAACAAAGTCTTGTAATACTTCCTGGTCCAAAATGGCAAATCCTGCGGGTAATGCTCAAAGTTCAAATCATGTATTACCTGGACAACAGGTACTTTCGTGTTAAGAGTCATCCAGCCGTCGGGCGATAAAAAAATGTCGGCTTTATATTTTCGGAGGATAAAGGGCATCAGAAGTTCAAAACGCAAAAACCATAGAAAAGGATGACGCGATTGAGGATATAATATGACCGGCTTTACATTTTCAGAAAAAAGAAAACTTTCATGGTAAGGTCTGTCAAAGATAAAATAGAAAGTATGACGGGGATTATTCCGGGTTATCCTTTTTAAAGTTTCATATGTAAACCATCCGATACCGTCAAGCTGATCTTTTACCAAAACCTGGGCATTTACAACTATATTCATTTAAATCTGATTGATCCTGATATTATATTAAGTCAACAAATTCGGTAAAGCAGCAAAAATATATGTTTTTTGTTTGTTTACCTAAATTGTTTAAAGAAAAAAAACACATTAAAAATAAAGCTAAATAATAGAGTTGCAATACCGAATATAATTAACTTTCCCTAGTGAACTCAAGTCGTGCAAGATCTTTTTGAGAAATAAAAATTTTATCCAGTTGTTTGCTGATCGGCAAAGCCAGTTTTTGCAGCAATATAGACAATTTGCTGAGGGGCTCTCCTTCTTTTCTTGGTCCGGGATTCAATACTTTTCTGCCAGCTCCTGCAATATAATAGCTTACCCTGGTATTAATGAATTTTATACTTTTTAATTCAAATTCATTCATATTGCAAATGGCTTCGTAATAACTAACGGGTCTTCCTATGCATAACTCATCGCCTGTTATTTTTTTCTCTATTCTTTCAAATAAAAACACTTTATGTTTGCTAACACGGCACATTTCTTCCATTATGCTTTTCAGCATTTGTTTATCGGTATTATGCTGCAGTACAGTTGCTGAAAAAACAATATCAAATTCACGATCGGCAAAAGGAAGTTTTTTCCCATCAATTTTAAACAATTCAATCTCACCGGGAATGTTTTTGCCTGCTATTTCGATCATTTCTGTAGAAATATCTGCACCTGCCAGTCTGCCGGGCTTCTGTTTCCAAACCTCATTAAGATTGCCCCCGGGCCCGCTGCCTAATTCAAGAACAGATTTACCTGAAAAATCAAGCTCTTCAAGAAGGTTAAGAAATTTTTTCCTTTTATATCTGTAATATGGTTCATCATCGCCGGCTATCACATTGTTTTTTCCCCTGCATTTTATTTTTCTTGCTACTTCCGACCAGTAGGGTTCGGGATGATAATTGCTCATGGTAGTTATTTATTTTTGTGTTTTGTTTTGCACAACTATAATATTTATAGTTTCTAAATCATAAAAGATCGAAGAAATACATTAAAAAATTTTCCTGGTTTAAACCTTCTTTAATAATATTCAGGCACAAAAATACCTTTTCTGAATTAACATTCAACAGGAAACACCATATTGCCAGATCAATATCAAATGAATTCCTTAAGATTTTTATAAAGTGCTGAAACAGGCATCCCCACCACATTATGATAAGAGCCTTCAATACGTTTAATACCTATAAGACCAATCCATTCCTGGATGCCATATCCACCTGCTTTATCATATGTTTTATAGTTTTCAAGATAAAAATTTATTTCTTCATTTGTTAGCTTCTCAAACTCAACACTAGTCTTATCATAAAAAGCTGTTTCCTTTTTCGCGGTTTTAATACAAACCCCGGTATAAACATCATGAATATTACCCGAAAGTAACTTCATCATTTTTGCTGTCTGAAGTTTATTTTCCGGTTTATTTAATACTTTACCGTCAATATAAACTATAGTGTCGGCAGCAATCAAAATGATCTCAGGTTTTGTTAACAAACAGGTATAAGACTTTGCCTTCGAACGGCAAAGCTGCAATACTATCTGCTCCGGCGGTAAAGATTCATTAAAATCTTCTGAAATACTTTTTGTTATAACCCGGAAGGGAATCTGTGCTTCCTTTAAAAGTTGTTGTCGTCTTGGAGACTTTGATGCAAGTATTATATCGTACTTTTTCAGCTTTTCAAAAAAAATCATTCCGTTTTTTACAAATAAAAATAAAACAAAAACATGGAAAAAACTCCTGCAATCATAATAAACTTGGCAAACCGGCTGTTAAGTGTATAATCGGCCTTTTCTTTTGCAATGTTTATTTTGTTAATGAACAATATCAAGGGTATCTGAACGGCAAACAAAAGATATGCAAAAATAAAGTCATATTCTTCTTTAAGCAGATGAATCTGAAAATATCCTACAAAAAATATCAGTATTACCGCCATAACAATGATAAGTCTTTTTGCATTTCTGACACCCGAGACTATCGGAATTGTTTTGCAACCTGTTTTCATATCACCTTTGATATCTTCAATATCTTTTATTACTTCTCTAATGAATGAGCTCAGGAATGCAAACAGCATGTATACTCTCAGGAACTGATTAATAAAAATAGCTGCATCGTTAATCTTATTTTCATATACCAGCAACAACCCCCTGTATTCGAAAGCCCAGACAATAGCTATAACTATTGCCGATAGAAAAGACACGATAACATTACCGATCAGGAACTTGCGTTTATATCTTATCGAGTAGAGCCATAATAATGCCGGGACTACAATAAAAACCCCGGCCAAAACAAAGTATTTCACGAGATATGCCAGGTACAATCCAATAATTACAGCAATGATATTAAGTATGGTATGTGCAAGTATTGCTTTTCTTCTGGAGAGTTCTTTACCCAGGATAATTTTGTGCGGTTTGTTTATACGGTCAATGCGTAAATCAAAATAATCATTGATGGCATAACCGGCTGCGGTAACCAGTATTGTTGCCAGTACAAGCAGGAAAAATTGAAGATCAGTAAAAAAAGGCTTGATTTCATGATTTTGCAAAACAGGTACAACAATACAATAGCGAAACAGGTACTGCGTAAATGCAATGACCAGCAGATTAGGCCAACGGAAGAGTTTGATATAAACAAACATTTATTTTATCGCTAAAGGTATAACTTAACAAATAACAAATAGTGGTTAATTTATTTATTGCCGTTACTAAAACCATTAAATACAGGATCTTATAAATCAAACAAAAACAATTACCAATGGAATCCGTCATCATCAAACCATTTATCATGCACTTTCATAACCTGTTCGATCATATCCCTTACACATCCTTTTCCACCGTCTGCCGAAGAAATGTATATTGATATTGCCTTTATTTCTTCAGCGGCATCTGCGGGGCATGCAGGCAGACCGACTTCTTTCATGACTTTACAATCAGGAATGTCATCGCCCATATACAGAACCCTTTCAGATGAAATATCCGATTCTTCGAGTATTTTATGATATACATCAAGCTTATTGCTGACCCCCAGATAGATCCTATTTATGCCTAGTTTCTCAAACCTTTTCTTAATACTTTCCGAATACCCTCCTGATATTATGAAAATATTATACCCCTTTTTTACGGCAAGCTGCAATGCATATCCGTCTTTGACATTCATAGTGCGAAACATCTCACCCGAAGGAGAAAGCATCACAATACCATCTGTCATAACTCCGTCAACATCAAAAATAAAAGTATCAATATTTGATAGAAGTTTCTTAAAATTTGCCATTATTTACGGATTATCCCTCTCTTTTTTTACAATGTTTTGAAATTATACTATTGGTTATAAAATTATAAAATTTCCGGTAATCTCCAAAAGCCGACAAAATGTCAGAGTGTAATTCAAGGATATATTTATCATTTCTTACTGCAGGGCCTGTTTGCGCCTTAAAAGGGCCTATAAGCCCTGCTTTTTTGACAGTTTCTGTAATCAGTGGCTGCAAAATATCGAAGCTCATTTTATTTTTTTTTAACAGATCATCGGCAATATAAAGCATATGATTAGTGAAATTAGAGGCAAAAACGGCAGCTATATGCAACATTACACGCTGTTTTGAATCTATTGAATAGACTTTTGAAGAAATTGATCCTGCCAGGTTCTTCAGTTTTTCATGATCTTTATTATTAACGGCTTCCAAAAACAAAGGCACTTCATTAAAATTAACTTCAGTATCTTTTGAGAATGTCTGAAGAGGATAGAAGACCGCCGGTCTTATATTTTTGTTTTCCAGAACTTTGATATCGGTACTTCCCGAAGTATGAGCCACTAAAGGGTTGTCAAGAGAAATATTTTTTGATATTTCATCTATCGCCGAGTCTGTAACAGCTATCATGTATAAGTCTGCCCCGGGTAACAGATTTTCAAGACTTGTGGTATAAGGGCAATTCAGTTTGCCAGCAAGTTCTCTCGCCGACCTTTCCGTCCTGCTAAATACCTGCATTACTTTTTTCCCGGCATTCATAAAGGCCTTGCCAAAATGCGTGGATACGTTGCCGGCTCCAATCAATACTATCTTGTTTATCATATCTGAAAAACAGTTTTTAAACCTGACACCATAACATCATGAAGAAAAGCAAAAGAATCTCAAAAGATCAAAACCAAATAAACTCCCTTTTATGGCGAATATAACGGTACTGCATCAGGATACATGTAATCAATAACCCAGTTGATACCTAACTGTAACGTGGTAGTTTGAATTGTATGCGGGTATAATGATGGGATTAAATTATCTGTAACAAAGTATATCTGAAAAGGATACAAATTAAAATGAAATCCAAGTCCTATGTTGGCAAAGTTATTATGAATAACGGAATATGACAGGGAGCCACCTATTTGAGGAATTGGCTGAATACTATATGCAAGCGTGAAGGAAGGGAAAAAATTCCCTTCATAGAACATACCCCTGAACAAAAGCCCTGTTTTATGAATATCGCTTATATTGTAAGTACCTGAAAGCAGGATTTTTGGCGGCAGCATCAAACGGTAGCTGTTGGCAATTTGTCTTGAATCATACAGTTCGTTAATAGTATCTGTCAGCATATCGCCAAGATCCGTTTCCTCGTCATCCAATAAATCCTTAAAACCCGGCCAATCAAATCCTTCAAAGCCAAACTCACCGTTTAGTGAAAGATTACTCACACCCGATTTCCAATTAATAAAGCCCAGATCAACAACACTCAAACCCACCGAGAATCTCTCGTCAATTTCATATATACCACCCAGATCAATTGCAAAACCTAGGTTTTTGGTGTTTAACAAATAATCTTGTACAATAAAATCCTTGCCATCAATATTAAATTCACCTATGTCATCCTCATCCATCTGAATATCAAAGAATGCCTGTGATGTATTTATTAACATATAGGAGTGCAGAGTTATTTCATAATCATCAGGATTGGTGTTAAAGAAAAAATCATATTCTTCAATATTTAAATTTGCCATTCCAAATAATATTTTGGCACGCACACCCGCTGAAAGTTCATCCATCCATTGCCTTGAAAAACCCAGGCCAAGCTCATGATAATGCGAAGCATTTAATTCGAACCCGGTAAAATCGGCTGCCTGCTCTTTCCCCCTGAAATAATCATTTCCCTTGAAAAATAAAAGCATAAGATCTTCAGGATATCCAAAGCGAAAATCAACCTTTTCCGTAAAATTAAGGGAAAAATAATTTTCTCTATGCCGGAAACCGAATGCCAAAACCTCATGCTGATAGCCAACGCCAAGATAATTGTTCTTCCCGAGTTTAGCAAGCATGTTATCGTCATCAATATAAAATGATCCGTCATTATTTTTCATTATCAGATCATCAATTCTGAATCCTGTATGTTCAAAACCAAAACAGATTGACGACAAACCCGGCATTCCAATAAATATGTTTGCATCGGGTGTTAATCCGGGATTTGAATATATCGACTGCGGAATGCCTTGCATCCAGTGTATTGTAGAAAACTGTTGTGCACGGGCATTATTGTTAAAAACCAAAAACGAAAGCAAAATAATTGTCATTGCTTTACAACTATAAAAATATCTTTTCTTCATAAAACAAAAAATAAATAATAATTAAATAAAACTACCATTTGACTGCCAGTTTAACTCTGACTCCCATCTGAACGCCGATGGTATAATGATCATATATTTTGACCGAGAACGGATCGCCACTGCTCTTCGATGAGTTGCTTTCCTGTTTGGTCATAATACCAAAAGACACGACCAGATATTCTGCGTCGGAGATCTCTTCAAATTTATCGCGATCAATAAAGATTATTGTTTCTTTTCGTGTTTTTTCGGTAACCTTACCTTCTACGTCGACTTTTCCTGATTCCAGGATCTTTTCGTAATCATCGAAAAGTGCGGTAATCAGATTATTTTCACCGTCAAGTGCATAGGCCTGCAATGAAAGGTCGACCGGAAAACCATTATCCATTACAAATTTGAGCTCAAGCCAGTCAATATTTTCAGCATCTTCCTCCGGCAACGGAAAGTCAAGTGTATCCTGAAACTTGTACTTCTGAAGATTTCCGTATAGTGGCAGATTTATTTCAACATCCACATTAAACTGACTGTTGTGTTCTATAAAATTTGTAATTCCTGTATCTTGATCGGGATTTGCTTCCCCCCTGACCCTGTATTTGACTTCTAACGGGTTAATAGCCAGCAAATCATCAATATTTGTATTATCTCTATCAAGCATTTCGTCAGTTATTACCGACTGACCCATCATTGATATTGAGGGGTAATTTACCCTCCATGGATTATTATTTTCAAAACCATGCCCGCCAACATCCAATGTATCACCATCATCATTGTAAAAACAAAATTTGTCGAAATGTATGTCAAGGGGGAACCCCATTGAATTTTCAGCAAATATTTCCATATAAGGTTCTTTGAAAAAAACATTGCTTATTATACTTTCTTTGTACACTCCAAGGTCAATAGTATCAGAACCGACAGAAAAATCAAAATTATCAATGTATCCGGTGATATATTCATATTCAACATAATCACCATGATCATTTTTAATGGTTTTTGTAAAACCTATCTCGTATGGAGCATTGATAGGTGTTCCATAGGTTTCTACACTGATAGTATAATCAATATTCAAATAATTACCAGCCTCATCTTCTCCAAATTCAAATGTATAGCCAGCAAGATCAAAATCTACCGGAGTATCCTGTAGGAGAAATTCGACACTGAACTCATTTTCGGACCCGTCATCAGAGCCTGCAACGCTCATCTCAAATTTCAGATCATACCCGTCCTGAACAAGCTCATCGGCAGAAACATCAATCTCAAGCTGTCCGCTCGCAAACTTAAGCTCATCAATCCTTGACTGACCATCCAGATCAAAGTAAAACTGAAAAGTTTCGGCAGATAACGTTGATTTTGACGGCGGTGTATAATGATAAGTAAAAAATGACTCTAGCTCGTCAAAATAAAAAAGATCTTTGGCTTCCACCGAATAGACCCTGCCTTTATAAACCAGTTTGATAAGCCGGTCATCCTCAACCACTATTGATGACACCTCTTCAAGATCAAAAATATCATTAATGGTCAGATCCGCTTTTACAACAGGAAAAGCAAAAGTGGGTTCATAAGTGTAATCTATATCCTCATCGAATATATCCAGGTAACTGTAGTCACAGGAATTAAATAAGGATACCGAAACGATCACTATAGTCAGAAAAAAAGCTTTTAAGTATCGGTGTTTTGTTTTCATATAACTGGATTTTTGTTGAATTCCGAAATAATTTATTTGCTTGTGCATTAGTTAAATAGACCATGATAACCGATGATACGCAAATCAGGTACAAATTAACTAATAAAATCAACCAAAGTGAAATTTTTTATTCTTTTTTTTTGATTATTTTTTAATAAAACCTGCACCCTTTGGTCATGAATTTTTCATTTTAAAACTGATGTAAATGTACAACAAACTTCTCAATTTTCACTAACTGTTAAAACAACGCAATTTTTAGAAAGCAATCCGGTAACTTCGGATAATATCATCCAATCCTTTAACAATTTCTAATGTTTGCGGATTACCAGTTTTTTTGACCGTAAAAGGCACGTTACCTTCAACAACAAACGGTATAATATTTTTACCCTCAGCCGAGAACAAATATATCTTATTTGCTTTGCTGTCGGTTACACCCACAAAAACGCCTTTTTCATCCAGATCAAATACCAAAGGCATTTGATCGATTCTATTGTCAAATCTGAAGCAAAATAATTCTTTGCCGGTATTATCATAAACTGACAACTGATCATCATCCAAAAACAAATAATCTTTTTTCCCGTTACGGTTTAAATCATGATAAACAAAAAAGTGATCTCGTGAAAAATCATCGATTGCAAATTTGGAGATTTTTCCTTCAATCATTATTTCGATCAGATGACCGTTTTTCGACGAAACCATAAAATGGGATTTCCCCGGGCTTTCATCGAAATAAACAGGGTTATTTCGGGATATTTCGAGATTCTTTGGTGTTTTTACCCTGATCTGTCCGCGCCTGTTAATTATTTGAGGCACTCCACTCATGTCTGTCACAAACAAAAAATCTTTACCGTCAAGGCGAATATGCTCAACAGGTTTTTTCACCTCTTCATTAGATTTGGTATACTGCCAACCTGCCACCGGGCTCCCTGTTTTATCAAGATTAAGTATCGCCCTGCTCCTGGTCGGAATAAGTAACCTGTAATCTTTGTCATTTTCATAATCAAAAACAGCCATTGGAGCTGAAGCCTTTTCAGGCAGCTTTAAGGGGTAGTTGGCAACATCCCTGCCCAATCTGTCAATAAGAAAAACGTAATTTGAGGTGTTGAAAAGATATTGATACCTGTTGTTGTTGTAATAATCAATTTGGTAAACATCCGACATTAACGTTTCGGGCAGTTCGCGTTTCCAGAGAATTTTTCCCGTACCGCCTATCAGATAGAACGTATTTCCCTTATCCGTAACTATAATTTCCCTGGATTGATCAACATGGCTTACAACCTTAAATAATCTATTGTTAATATCGTCGTCAAGCTTTGCTTCCCATTTTTTTCTTAATATATTCGTTGCCCCGGGATCATGGCTTATAATTGCATGGGTTTGCAAAAGATCGTCGGTATGACAGGTTATCTGAAGGGCAAACCTGTTAAAACGTTCGATAACCGGGCGGTTTGCGGTCAAAAATTCTTTTGTGCCGTTTGTAAATACATCCTCCAAAAATGTTATCAGGTCATATATATGGATATAGAAAAAATAATTGCTTACCGAAGGTAAATTGGAGATGATCATTTTCGTATTAGGGTCATGTTGAAAAGTCTGCTGATTTTTATAAAACCCGTGCCATCTCCTGGCAGCTTCAATGTCGGTAAAAGCAACAAGGTAATTGTTTTTATGAATAATATACTCAAACTCCTCATAATTACCTGGTCCTGCAAGGTCTTCAAAAATCCTGCTACCGGCAGTTTTATAAAGACACATGCTATATTCACCATTTAAGATATCATCTGCTTTTAACTGTTGAGGATTGTATTTGCCGATAACTTCCCCGACGCAAACATCGTCATCCATGTATATCGCCAGCAACGGCGATATCGTTTTTTCATGAAAATCCTTTACAAACATTGCATACCCGGCCTGAACAACCCCGTCGTAATACGGATCGGCGGGAGTTTTGCCCACAAGCAAAAAAGAACCCGCAGGTATCACCGGCAATAATGAATGTTCATATGATCTGCTGCCCGCCATTAAGCCATTACCAACGCCGGAAAATATAAATCCGTTGAATGTGAGCATTCGATCATAAGTATGGATATCCAATGCCAGCCATTTACCGAAACCTTCACAATCAAAAAAGTGATGTTTATCAATGGTGGCAATTTTACTTATGCTATTGCATAAATTTTCAAGATTATAATATATTTTATCGTTTTTACCCGAAAATTCCTTAAGCTTAACAAAACCCTCATCAGATAGGATATTGGTGCCCGAATTATATTGGGTAATTGATGTTTCAATCAACCTTTCCCGCCGGCTGACCAATAAACTTCCTTTATATACCGAAATAAACAGGCTGTCATAATCAGCTGACTTTGCATTTATGATTTCACTATCTAAAAAATCGTACCGGTTTAATACTTTAAAGCCGAACCCTTTCTTTAACAATTCACTGGCATTTCTTGAAGCATATTGCCGGTTCATTCTTAAATTGAACAGCGCACCGGATTCCCCCGGCCTCAAATTATGGAAAGAAATCAGTAACGTGCTTTCTTTAAATAAATTCGGTAATTGTTCGCAAGCGCCTACGACAGAATCGATATATTCAATGTTTTGATCAAGTCGATTAAATTGTTCAATTTCCAAAAGATCTTGCCAATAAACGGTTTCACGAAACTTTAAAAAGCTTGCTGAAGGGTTGCTGACACTAAAGACAAAAATTGCATCGGAAGGTATTAAACTTTTGGGGTCCTCTGCAACAGACGTAATTTGTTTTTGAATAATAAGCAAAATACCCCATAATGCAAGCAATAATATTATTACACTTGCAACTATTGTAATGTAAGGTTTTACAATTTTGAACATACCGGTACCTGCCATGCCTTTTATAACCAGGTAATTGTTTCACAAAATTAATCTTTAATAGATCATTTATTAAGAAACACCCGGAAAGTTGTCAAAAAGTTATCAACCTGTTCGAATAATCCCTTTATACCAAAAATAAAAGCAGCATTAGGTTCAGCAGAATAATGGCTCCCATGCCAATAATAATTGGTTTTCTCAGATCCCTGTGTGCCAGGAACATGGCATAACCGGTTTTAAGTATATTGTTGCTGATAATAGCCTGTAATGTAGCCAAGGCAATGGCGTTCATTTCCACCTCATACTTACCCTGAAAAATATTCAGCAGGAACGGATCAATATACACCAGCCCGACCAACCAGCTCAACACGTTCAAGCCGCCAACACCAAAGGTTTCTATCACATAATAGTTTATGAAAGAAAAAGCCACGAACAGTAATGTGAAAATTATGGCTACTTTGAATTCCAACGGGTTTTTATCGGTAATGATGTTATCTTGTTCAACATTATTTGTTCTTCCGGCTTTACGCATAATTGCCAGCCCCCACAGAGTTGAGAACGCAGCCATTATCAGGAAAACCGGCAAAAGATAGATGGTGAGGCGAACATTGAAAATTAGCATAAGCACCAGGATACGCAGGTACATTACTGCCATAGAAAGAATTATTGCCGAAGCATACTGTTTTATTTCATTTTTATGACGCAGGTTTCTGCTTTTTCTTGACAGAATCACCGTGGTTGCAGTACTGCTGTATATTCCGCCCAAAACACCCGATACTATTATTCCTGAATTTGCAAAAACAAATTTTCGCAGCAAATAGCTCATATATGATATTGCAGAAACAACCACCACTGCCAGCCATATATTAAATGGCGTAAGATTTATAAAGGGTACTATTTGCTTATCTGGTACAATAGGTAATATTACGCCGGCTATTATGAGAAATTTTGCCAGTATAATGAACTCATTTTTATCAAACTTTTGTGATATTTCAACAAAGGAGCTTTTCAACTCCGAAAATATCAATACAGTTACAACTACGAGCAAATAGAGCCATGCCGGCTGAGTGATCACAAGGGCCGGTATGCAATAGGTAATAAGCCCTACCACTATTGTGGTTATTCCATAATTACTCTGCTCTTTAAGCCTGAAAAAATAGTAAACCACCAATAGAACTGATACCACCAGCCAGCCTGCCAAATAGGGCAAAAGAGTATTTTCATCAACAATATAAAGGATATATCCCAAAATGCCTATGTAGGTGAATGTTCGGTCGGTGCCAAAAACCCTTAACTCCTCTTTTTCGGTTTGAATGCCTTCTCTGTGCCAGTCCTATAACCAGCGACAGCAATGTAACAAAAACAAATTGAATAAACTTTTCAGGAATAAATTCTGTAAAATCTGTCATTATCAGTATCGTTATTAACGGTTACCCCTCAAATTATTTGACTGTATTATTTTCCTGTAAGTATTTTTATTACCGGCACGTATCTTCAGTATAAGCGGTTCATTACCGTCACCGAGCACCGGCAAGTCAAATGACAGATGTTGATAGCCCTGTAATAACGGTTTGTCGTGCAATACACGCACTGTTTTTCCCTGCATATTCAGGATCTTTATTGTATAATGCCGGGGTTCGGGGGCTTCAAAAGCAATGTTGAGCTGATTCGAAAAAGGAACGGGGAATACACTGTATTTAACATTTTTCTCATAAAGATCATCAACATAAAGCGTATCATTATCATCATCATACAT
Source organism: Bacteroidales bacterium (assembly GCA_003559855.1). Taxonomy (GTDB): domain Bacteria; phylum Bacteroidota; class Bacteroidia; order Bacteroidales; family UBA7960; genus PUKZ01. Next base: position 32,927 of record PWJZ01000027.1, on the reverse strand, counting down.
CTCCTGATAGAGCTTGTATGTAATATCGGCGCTGTTTTTGAGATCGGCGATATGATCTCCGGCAATTATGCCAAAAGCAACTTTTACGGTATCTCCCGGCAAAATGTTGTAAGGACCGGTGCTTACCAATGTGCTGATATCGTTATCAGCAGGATGGTCACCGACACTTGCGCTCGGACGGTTTGTTTTGAGTGCGGTATATTTCTGAAAATCTGTAAATCCGTCGCTTATCTTTATGCTGCCCCCGTAACCATTATTGTTAAACGCATAATGCCAGAACTGACCTTCGCTCAGCAGACTTATACCCTTAAAATGGCCCCCGGCGGCAGAATAGGCATAACCCATCCTCGTTTCGGCATCGAAATTTGCCCTGTGCTCCTTTGCATCACTAATTATCCAATCCGCAAAAAAACCCGCATAGAAGCTGTTTATATCTGCACTGCCCGTATTGATTATGTCATATTCAAGTATAATGAACTTATCCTTTGGCGGTTCACTCCATGCATATGCATATTGATCAACTTTGATACCGAGGTTGTACAGGTAGCCTGCATCATCTTTAAAAGAACCTGCAGCCTCAAAATCCGAATGTTCAGGCTCTTCAATTTCCATTATCTTGTCTATGGGTTTGAATAATTGATTAAAAGTGTTTTCTGCCGGACCGTAGATGTTATCAACGACATGACTGGTACTTTTCCCCGCTATCAGGCCTGCACATTTTATCATGGTCCTGCCCGAATCATATAAAAAGCCAACGCCTTGCTGATAATTCGGATAATTATACCCTAGTGTTCCCCTGCTTGTAAGAGTAGTTGTTATCCTGTTGGCATCCACAAGCAGGTAATCAATATTGACGAATGTTGAAAAGTATTGCACGGCGTCATAATTTATATTATCGGTATAGTTCAGTTTAAACTCGATATAATGATTCACCGGTATATTTTCCTTAAGCTTGATCATGAAAGGCTGGTCATGATTGTTTACTTGCCCCATTGTTTCAAGCGGTCCGGTTTGAAAGGTACTCTCAATTATTTCCACAAATGGTGATGTTGATGAAATGTGGACATCAATATTTTCGGTCGGTGCAAGGAAGTTCACAAAAGTGCCGGCAACGATCATTGTATCCTCGGCACTATAGAGCGAGTATTCATCGGGTGTATGCAAATGTTCTGTAAGTCTCAGCGCAGGATGGTCAGTTTCGGTCAAAGCCCTGAAAAGGTTTAATCTTCCGGTTCCGAGCAATCCGGCATATGGCATATTTTCGGGAATAGTATCTATATTGTCGGCTGTTGCCTTGATCTGCTCTGCTATTTGCAAAGCGTTATAACCGGGAAAATGAGACCGCATGATAGCAGCGGCGCCTGCCGCTATTGGCGCTGCCATAGAGGTTCCCGAGGCCTTAACATATGAGGCATTAGACCATGTTGAAAGGATTTTTAACCCGGGAGCACTAACATCTACGGTAATGCCGAAGCTGGAAAAACCGGTTTTAACATCCGCTGTATCAGTTGCTGCAACACTCAAAACATACTCGTATGCCGCCGGATACAAAGGCACCTGGTTGTTGGAATTTCCTGCCGCAGCAACAACCAGCACATCCCTGTTAAAGATCGCATAATTAATGATATCTTCGCCATATGGTCCTCCACCCAGTGTGCCGCCCCATGAGCAGTTAATAACGCCCGCACCCCTGTCGGCAGCATATACTATCCCTTCATAAGGCTTGACAAGCCTTCCAAACTCATCATCTATCTTAACAGGCATGAACTTCGAGTAATACCCCGTGCCCGCAATGCCGGTACTGTTGTCAGGTGTTGCCGCTGCTATGCCCGAAACATGAACGCCGTGAGCATGTGCATTGTACTGGGGCATATTGTCACCCTCACCAAAATCCCATCCGTAAAAATTGTCAACAAACCCGTCATTGTCGCTGTCCTCACCATTTATCGGATCATCGTAATTATATTTTATGCTGTTTATCAAATCAGGATGCCACAGGTCCGTACCCGTATCAATTATTCCTATAACCGTATTGGTATCCCCGCGAGAAATCTCCCACGCATCAAAAGCCTGTATCTTTTCAAGATAATATTGCTCTCCCAGCATAGGATCATCTGGGTAATGCTGCAATAACTCAGGAATAAAATGAGGTTGAGCATATTCAACCTTCCCTGTAAGATAAAGATGGTTTATAGCCATCTCTAAATCTTTTTCGACAGGAATATCAATGTGATAAATACGTGAGAGGTCAACCAGCGGAAATCCTGTTTCATGATATTTTCTTTCGGGAGGAGCATGCAACGGAAAACTCCGCTTTGGCTCCGTACCCTCAATTTGTTCTATAGCCAGCTGCAATTCACCGGGCATCTCTCCCTGCAACTTGATATATGGCACAACACCGGGATTTACTTTAAAAATTATACGACCTTCCAAATAATCATCAGCCGTCAATTCATCAGGCATGACAAAACCCTCAGGCTGTGCAACCAGAAATACAGGTAATAAAAAAATAATCAACAAAAAAAATACGCGGCAATGATATAACCTCCGCATAAAAACAAATTGAAAATAATACAACCTCCGCATAAAAACAAATGTTTATCTCTTTAAAAATAAAATCCAAATCTCGATTATGATGGCATGTTAAAAACTACCGAACAATAAAGCTAAATTAAGATTTTTTTATATTGCCCCGAAACTTTTGATAAAATATTTAATAAATTGCGGGTTCAGGAAAGAAAAAAATACGGAGACTACCTGCAAAACAAATGTAAAGCTTGAAAAAAAATGCAAAATCAAAATATCCAGCTTTGTTTTCCGAAAATTAATTATATATCTTTGCCCGTCATTATATTTAATTTAATTACAAAATAGGAGGTTTTTTATGAAAAAGTATTTATTCTTATTGTCAAGTTTTACAATCATTGCTTTGATTGCAGCGGGATGTACTGAAGCACCCAAAGATGAAGAAGAAGAGAAAAAAGAAATAGAAGAGGTAGAAGCCGTTAAGGAATTCTCGGAAGATGCGTTTGTTGAAATATACGCACAAACGATTTATCTTTCAGAAAAATTTATGTCGGAGGATTTTGGAGAGGATGTAGACGCTTACACAGAAGCATTGGAAAATTTCTCTGCAGAAATACAAAAAGTATATGATGATTTCAATGTTGATGAAGAGATATTCAGCGAATGGAACCAATATCTCGAAGAGAATCCGGAAGAAATGCATCAAATTCTCAACCGTGCCGGCGAAAGACTGGAAGAACTCAGAAATGAGCAATAATATAAATTATGCTTGACCCCAACAGGCTGTTTTATAAACTGAAACAGCCTGTTTTTTTGCACTACCATTAAATTATTTTTAATATTCAGCCAAACAAGACAAGAAAAGACCCGGATTATATTTATTCGGAATAACCCGGAATGTTTTCCAGAAAAGAGTATTGTCCTGATTCATAATCAATCTGACAACAGTAATGTGCCAGGCCGTTTGTAATTACAAGATATTTTACCTTTAAAGGATAATTGTAGCGAACTGCCTGATCAAAAACTTTTTGTGACAAGTCAGTTTCGGGCGATTTACATTCTATTATCATTATTCTTTCACCTTTTGCATTATATATAAGCGCATCGCACCTTTTTTTCAACCTGTTATATTTCAGAGATGCTTCAACAACCATTAATGATCGTTTGTAACCCTTTTCCACTGCCAGGTATGTCAGAAAATTCTGCCTCACCCATTCCTCAGGAGTAAGAAAAACATATTTCTTCCTGAATGAATCAAAAATAAATGTTTTTCCCCCGGCTTCCTTAAATTTGAAAGAATAATCAGGCAGATTGAGTTTTTTCATTTTAAAAAATTCACTGGTATGATCTTTTCAATGTTCATTAAAACCAAAATTTCTTTGTCCGTTAAGTTTTTTTTTGCAAACTTGCATAAAATTTCAACATTTGTAAAACAAAAAAATCTATTTTGACAAAAGACTTATTAAAAAGGTGCTGTTTCGGTACATTATATCCGGCAGTTCACATTACCCCTTACCCGTATATGGTTGCCAAAAAATATTGACAGATGAATTTTAAATCAATATTAAAGGATCTGCAGAATAAAATTTATCACCCCGTATACCTTCTTATGGGAGAAGAGCCTTATTATATTGATGCTTTATCAGGTTATATTGAAAAAAACGTTCTTGACGGTTCCGAACAGGAGTTCAATCAGACCATTTTATATGGAAAAGACACCAATCTCAAAACTATAATTAGCACAGCCAGGCGTTATCCTATGATGGCAAGCCACCAGGTTATAATTGTCAGGGAAGCCCAGAATATAGAACTTTTTGAGGATCAATTAAACGAACATCTGGACTATTTCGAAAATCCTCAAAAAACAACCATACTGGTATTTTGCTACAAATACAAAAAAATCGATGCAAGGAGAAAAGCTGCAAAAACAATAGCAAAAAACGGTATAGTGTACGAAAGCAAAAAAATATACGACAATAAAATTCCCGGATGGATATCGGATTATGTCAGAGGCAAAGGTTTCTCAACAGAACCTGTTGCAGCTCAGCTTCTTGCGGATTATCTTGGCAACGATCTTTCGAAGATCGTTAATGAAACCGAAAAGCTTTTCATAATTTTAAAGAAAGGTGAAAAAATCACCCCTGCAATAATTGAAGAAAGTATTGGTATCAGCAAGGATTACAATATTTTTGAATTTCAGAAAGCCCTGGGAGAGAAAAATCATACCAGGGCTTTCCGCATCGCTTTTTATTTCGAATCCAACCCCAAAGGCCACCCTGTTGTTTTTATCCTGCCAATGTTATACAAATATTTTGTAAGGTTATTGATCTACAATTCATTAAATAACAAATCGGAACGGAACGTTGCTTCGGCACTATCCATAAACCCTTATTTTGTCAGGGAATATAAAAATGCGGCTTCAAATTACCCTCCTGCCAGTATCATCAGGATCTTTTCACACCTTAGGGAATACGATTTGAAATCAAAGGGTGTCGGCAATGTAAGCGCCAGCCATGGTGAACTTCTGAAAGAACTTACTTATAAAATATTGCACACCCATGAACTATCTTGATATAATTTTGGCTATTCCGTTGGTAATTGGTGCTATACGCGGGTTCCGGAAAGGTTTTATCGTAGAAGCCGCTTCAATTGCAGGCCTGATTATCGGTATATTCCTGGCAATACTGGCAGCAAATATAGCAGGTCTTATAGTTGAAGGCCTGCTCGATATAAACGTAATGGCTGTCAAGATCATAACCTTTCTGATTGTTTTTATTGTAGTACTTGTAATTGTATTTATTCTGGCAAAGATCGTTGAAAATATACTCAAAATAATACATCTCAATATATTTAACCGTATTGCGGGGATCCCCGCAGGAATCATTAAAACAGCCTTTATACTGAGTGTATTGCTTCTTTTTGTCAATAAGTTAAATGACCGTGCAGAATTTTTATCCGAAACAAAACGCAATAACAGCCTGCTTTATAATCCGGTTTCAAATTTCTTACCGTCACTGCTTCCCGAAAGAGATTTCCTTGGCACAAAATTCATACAAAAACAAAATAATATGACAAAAAACGTTGATTGGGACAAGATCCGCAAGGATTTTCCCGTAACAAACAATATTGCTTTTTTTCAAAGTGCGGGGATGTCACCCCTACCGCTGCCCGTTTATGAAAAAATATGCGGCATGTATAACAGGCTCAGCCATTATGGTGATATTAGCTGGGAAGAAGATGCTGAAGATGTCAGAAAATTTTGCAACACACTTGGAAAAATGATCAACACCGGTGGTGACAATCTGGTATTTCTGCCAAACACATCCGTCGCCTTATCTCTGGTAGCATTATCATTAAAAAGAGCTTTTACCGGGAAATTTAATATTGTAACCATGTATGATGAATTTCCGGCTACCAATGTGCCGTTTGAAGGGCAAAATATAGATGTCAGGTATGTAAACCCTTTGCCCGACAACCGCTACCCTGTTGACCATATTCTTGGATCGGTTGACGGAGACACAAAAGCCATAGTAACTTCTTACGTAAATTACAGTACAGGTTTTCGCCAGGACCTGGAAAAGCTTGGCAAAAAGGCAAAAGAAAGAGAATTGCTCTACATTGTTAATGCAACACAAGGATTTCCGGTTTTTCCGGTAGATGTTGAAAAAATGCATATTGATGTTATGGCTGCTTCGCTTCATAAATGGGGTTGTGCAGGACATGTCGGAAGCCTGTTTTTCACTTCGCCGGGTTATCGTAAACAATTTCCCGCACCCATAACTGGATGGCTTTCAGTATTACCGCCAGGGTATGACTTCATACCGGTGCAAAAAAATGAAAAATTCAAGCAATATGAAACAGCCAGGCAATATGAGTTCGGCACGACAAATCACCAGGTGCTGTCGGGAGCAAAAACCGCTTTTGAATATATGATAAATATCGGATTCAAACAGATAAGAGAAAGGATACTGGAAACAACAGGCTACCTTGTTGAAAAGCTCGCTGATCTGCCGGTTGAGATCAAAAGCCCCCTGGCAAAAAAAGAAGAACGTACAGGAATTGTAAGTATCAATATTCCCGGACATGATAATCAAAAAGTATTATCATACCTGAATGATAATAAGGTTTTTGCAGCTATCAGAAACCAAAACATACGACTGTCGGTCAATTTTTTCAATGAACACAGTGATGTTGACCGGCTTTTGGAAGTACTGAAGAAATATTTAGAACAATAAACCAACTATAAGCTGATTAATATCACGCATTTGGGTATTACTGCGGTTTATTTCTGTTTTCATCCTTATTTGTATCACCTTTCAGCTTTTCAAGGTCAGGCACGCCTTTCACCGCATAATCTTTTCTTAATGCTTTAACAAGGCTGTAACAACAGGCCAGAACGATGATGCTTTGTGGCAATCCTGCCGATATTGAAGCGGTTTGCAAAGCACTTAACCCACCTGCTACCAGCAATGCTGCAGCCATTGCCCCTTCAGATACTCCCCAAAAAACGCGCAACCCGGTGGGAGGATCAGGATTGCCACCGGAAGTAACCAAACAATCTACCAAAGACCCCGAATCAGATGAGGTTATGAAAAAAATTACTATCAACAAAACCCCTACCCATTGCGTTATCTGAGCCAAAGGCAGATTATCCAGAAGCGCATGAAGCGACATAGCCACATTTTCCTTAACAATATCGGATATACCACCTGCACCGAATATTTCAATATGCATGGCAGTACCGCCAAATACAGAAAACCATAAAAACGTGACAAACACCGGCACGATAAAAACATATAATATAAGCTCTCTTATTGTGCGACCCCTTGAAATACGGGCTATAAAAATACCCACAAACGGACACCACGAAAGCCACCATCCCCAGTAAAACAAAGTCCAGTCCGACTGCCAGTCAGAATCAGGCCTTAAGTCAAGCCAAAGACTGGTATTCACTATCTGCTGAACATAATCTCCCAGAGTTGTTAATAAAATGTTTACCTGAAAAAGCGTAGGACCGGTAAAAAAAATGAACAAAAGAAGTATAAGTAAAATACAAAGATTGACTATGCTTAAATACCTTATTCCCCTGGCTAACCCTGAAACCACTGATATTACGGCTACCGCTGTTATTATTATAATTATCAGGACTTGCATATCGGTATTATAGGGTATGCCGGCAAGCACACTGATACCCGAATTCAATTGCATAGCGCCAAGCCCAAGCGAAGTAGCCACACCCATCAATGTACCCAGTGTGCAAAATATGTCAATTATATGACCCGTCCAGCCGTAAATCCTTTCTCCCAGAATCGGGTAAAAAAGCGAACGAGGTGCCAAAGGCAGTTTATGACGAAAATGAAAATATGATATGCCTATGGCAAAAATAATGTATATAGCCCAGGGATGAAAACCCCAATGGAAAAATGAAAAACGCATGCTTTCCTTAAGAGCATCCATGCTTCTTGGCTCTGCCACCGGTGGATCAGAATAATGCATAATTGGCTCGGCAACACCCCAAAAAACAAGGCCCATACCCATACCGGCAGCAAATAACATCGAAAACCACCCAAAACGATTAAACTCAGGCTTTGACTTATCACCCCCAAGACGAATCTTCCCATAATCACTGAAATACAACCATATCACAAAAACAAAGAAAAAGAAAACCAAAAGAACATAATACCAGCCAAAATATTTCGATATAAAGTTCAGCATCCTTTCAAACAATATACCCGCAGACTCAGTCCAGACAGCACCATATATAATTATGGCAAGAACACTTATTGCCGCACCAAAAAATACCGGCGGATTTACACACTCTAACCATCGAAAAACAATCCTTTTTATATATTCGATCATGCCCGATATTATTTAAAATTTCCTGTTAAATCAAAACCTGACCCGGAAATTAAACAAAACAACAAAAAATATTAATATAATTGCCCGCATAAAGGGCTAAAACAATGATAACAAAAACAAAAAACTTCACTATTCCAACATAGGATACAAAGAAATAAATAATATATCTCATATGCAAAGTAATAACCAATTAATTATAATGAAATAAAACATTATGTAATATGATGAGACAATCATTTAATTTTGCTGTAAAACAAATTATAATTAGTAGAATTTGAAATACCATTTTTAAAAAAATTATTAATTTTGATGCGGATATTCAAACAACCCCTGTTATGAAGATACTTATATTATGCACGGGAAACTCATGTCGCAGTCAGATGATACACGGCTTTTTAAAAAGCTTTGATCCTTCTATGGCTGTATATTCGTGCGGAACAAAGCCGGAAGAACAGGTTAATCCTATCGCAGTCAAAGTAATGCATGAAGTAGGCATTGATATTAGCAGCCATACTCCCGTTAATGTTAATGAATATATTGACAAATCATTTGATTATCTCATTACCGTCTGTGACAGTGCAAAAGAAAAGTGCCCCGTTTTCAAGGGCAAAGTTTCAAAAAGAATTCATATAGGATTTGAAGATCCGGCAAATTTTAAAGGAACCGAAGACGAGGTCATTAAACATTACCAAAGATCACGCGACCAGATAATGGAACGATTCAAGCAGTTTTACAATCAAAAGGTTTTGGAAGCAAATATTTAGCAAACAAGAAATTGACGGAATTTCACATAATGTAATTACCACCGTTATATTCCATATTCGGGTTCTCCGGCATATAGCAACAATCATCAGATCAAAATGGATAACCGATGCCTATGTTGAAGTTAAAATCATCGGTAAGTGACGGCCATGATGATATCCAGCGTTCACTAACAGGTTTGGCGGGATCACGCAGAGGTACCGCAGCGTCGAGCCTAACCACGAAAAATCCGAAGTCGAATCTTGTGCCTACACCTGCTCCTACGGCAATATCTTTATAAAATGTATCGAAGTAAAATGCGCCACCGGGAAAGTCAGGATTTTCCCTGGCATACCATACATTACCACATTCTGCAAACAACGCCCCTTTCCACGATTTATAAATATCAAAACGGTATTCCACATTCGCTTCCAGCTTAATGTCGCCGTACCTGTCATAATACTGCTGATCATTTTCCGTTTTACGACTATAACTTCCCGGACCAAGTGTATAGATAGGCCATGCCCTCATGCTGTTGGCTCCTCCCCCATAATAACTTTTTATAAAAGGCAACACCTCCCTGTTGCCATAAGGAATACCCACACCTGTCATGATTCTGAACACAACGGTGTTTTGCCGGTCAAGAACCCGGTAATACCTGTAATCAATATCTGCTTTTGAATACTGAGCAAAAGGTATGTTGAATATGGTATAACTCTCATCTTCTTCATTACGAGGCATATCAAAAACATCACCGGCCAGTTTTAAAAGGTTGCCGGCAGTTTCAACATTTATTATTGTATATACAAAATCGGCGTGCCTTCCAACTTGCTGAGTATTGTATATATAGCGGTATCTCATTCCCGTTATCAAATGATCACTGAAACTGCTCAGGATCAACGGGTTATCTTCAGGGATTCTTGCCCTGAGCAAAGAATCATTGTAAACCCTGATAGAACTGATCTCAACCGGAAAAAGACTGTGCTGTTTTTGCTTTGACGGTTTCCACTCAAAGCCATAAGTAAGGCTTAACAGATATCTTGTATAATCCGGCCTTTGCCGGAAACTTATACCCGACATTATCCTGGTTTTCGGTCTTGCAACAGCTGTTATTCGTTCAATTGTAAATGGCAGTATGAGATCGGGGAAATCAAAGCTTATTTCACCGCCAAATTCCACTGTGTTAAAAGGCAAACGCTGTATGGCTTCATCGGTTCCCAAATCCCCTGCCAACTCAAGAGCTCCCTTTAACCTTATATTAAATGTTTCACCGCCACGAAAAATATTACGGTTTTGAAACAAAAAGTTTCCTCCTATACCAAGATTGCCAGCTGTGTTAAACCCCTCACCATCTATCGTAAAAGAATTAGCCGGAGCAGGTGTAAGCTGTACACGTGTGTTCAGATGTCCAAGAGTATCGGAATTCAAATGCCCGGCAGGAATTTCATCAAATACTATATTTGTGAACCTGAATATCCGTAACGCCGATAAAAAGGAATATGATTGCTCCACAAGCCTTACCTCATAATAATCGCCGGGCTCAAAACGCAAATTCTTTATTATTGTTGACGGTCTAATCCTTAAAGGTTTGCGATGAACAAAATAATATGCCAGCGAATCTTTTCCGTTTTGGTTATTTATTACATGATGATAAACGGTAGTGTCACTTCTTGCGTCATCAGACCTCAATGCAAGATAATCAGGAAAAACATATATGTTGTCAATCTTATACCTTTTGTGTTTTTTAGTTACCACAGAGTCTCTTCGGTCAACCCTGTATATTTTTACCGGGTTATTTACCACTATATCAATATTAACTTTGTTGTTTCTTATTGTGCTGTCGACCCTGAAGTGTATATAATCACGTGAAAAACCGAAAAACCCTTCATTGAGCAGATTACGGCTGATCCTGTTACGCTCTTTCTGTAAAATGTCGGCGTCATAAATATTTTTTCTCTTGATCAGCGAATTGACAGTATCATTGTAAATATATTCAGCCACACGCGGATCGGGTATGGAGTATGTTATATCTCTTATTCTATAGGGATTTCCACCCTCCAGGTAGTAGGTAATGTTTGCATGTTTCCTTCTCTCATTAAATTTAACTTCATAATCGACCGAACATTCAAAATAGCCTTTTCGCTGAAGATAAATCTTGAATTGATTGGCAGTATTTTCTGTCAGAACAGGGTTATAGATTACCGGCGGTTCACCTATCGTATTTTTTAACCAACCGGTAAAGCGGCTTTCTTCCCGACGGTCAGCAAACAGGTAAACATTAAGGTGAAATCGGTAAAACCCAAAAATCCGGCGGTTGGGCTTTTGCCTTATATAATTACGCAATTCGCGGGTCTGAACATCAGCATCTTTGACTTTTATTTCATTATCGTTAACAATATATTGGTTCTCAGGTATATGCTTAGCCGGATTGCAGCCTGATAGCGTGAATATATATATAACAACTAAATAAGTAAAATATCTAATCTTCAATGTTTATCCCTCCAGATCACTATATAAGAAGAAAGTGCAAAATTAATCTTTATTTAAAACATCTTCAACAAAGACTGTTAATATTTATATCGCTGTTTTTATGTAATTTATTTTATTTTTTAAAAAAGAATTTACCTGAATAAACAAAACAGGTGTAATGTTTTATTACATTCGTATTTTTGCATAAAATTCATTACTATGGTTTTAATTAAATCCGTAAGCGGTATTCGCGGCACAATAGGCGGCAAAACTGGTGAAAGCCTCACACCCGTTGATATTTTGCAGATAGCCGGCAGTTTTGGCATGTGGTTGAAGAAGAGAAACCCTGACAAACAGGTCAAAATTATTGTTGGCCGTGATGCCCGTCCTTCGGGAGAAATGATTAACAAAATCGTAACCGCTGTCATTCAGTTTATGGGCATAGATATTATTGATGGCGGCTTGTGCCCGACTCCAACCGTTGAGATCGCGGTAAAAGAATACGATGCACATGGCGGGATTGTCATTACCGCCAGCCATAATCCAAAAAACTGGAATGCATTAAAATTGCTGAATGAACAAGGTGAATTGCTGAATTTACATGAAGGTGGTGAAGTAATGAGTTTTGCCGTGGATAGCCATTTTGATTTTGAGGGTGTTGACAGACTAGGAAAGTATATCAGGGACGAATCGTTGATCGAGGAGCATATAGAAAAAATATTGTCTCTGCCAATTGTCGACAGTGATGCTATAACAAAGGCGGATCTTACAGTAGCGGTTGATGCTGTTAATTCGGTAGGCGGTATAGCCATGCCTTTACTTTTGGAAGTTTTGGGTGTAAAGCAGGTCATTGAGGTATACTGTGATCCTAACGGGCGTTTCCCTCACAACCCTGAGCCATTGCCGGAGCATCTGAGTGAACTTTCAGCACAGGTGGTTCAGAAAAAAGCAAACGTTGGCTTTGGTGTTGACCCCGATGTTGACAGGCTAGCCATTATTTCGGAAGACGGCGAGCCGTTCGGAGAAGAATATACGCTGGTGGCGGTTGCCGACTTTGTGCTGCAAAACCATGATGGCAACACACCGGCAACTGTCAGTAATCTCTCCTCCTCGCAAGCCCTGGCTGATATTACTGAAAAATACGGCGGCAAACACTATTCATGTCCGGTAGGTGAAGCCAATGTGGTTGAGAAAATGAAAGATGTAAATGCCGTCATAGGTGGCGAAGGCAACGGTGGCGTTATATATCCCGCTCTGCACTACGGAAGGGATGCCCTGACAGCAACGGCAATATTCCTGACGTACCTCGCAAAATCAGGCAAAAAATGCAGCTCACTGAGAAAAACACTACCTGATTTTACCATCTCCAAAAATAAAATTGAACTGCCCGCTGATGTTGATACCGAAAAGATACTATTGAAAATCTCGGAAAGATACAATAAATACAAAACAGATAAGCAAGACGGTTTAAAGATCTTTTTTGACAAACAATGGGTACATCTTCGTAAATCAAACACCGAGCCTGTTATTCGCATCTATTCGGAGAGCGATTCGGAAGTAAAAGCCAATAACCTGGCAAAAAAGCTGATGAGCGATATTAGCGAAATCTTAAGGGGTGATGAGGATTAGACTTTTAATTGCGGCTATATTATTTTATCAAGTCTTATGGGTATGCCGAACAAAGCATCCTGCTCTTATATGCTTCCTCAGCCGAAGAATCATGCATGCTCCGACAAGTCTTCACCCACCTTCTCATCCATCTGTTTCAGATACTCAAAAACCTGTTTAATATCTCTAACATTTTTTATTGTAAGGCTAAGTTTATGGCCGGTCTCTTTGAGCCCGCACAAGCGGCCGTTGCTTTGAACAAACTGCAGCACTTTCTTGAATGTATCAGAATTGTAATATTCCGATTGTTGGTTTGATATGAAATATCCTATAAACTTTTCCGATTTGATGACCACTTTTTCAAATCCGAGCTTTGCAGCCAGCCATCTTAGCTTAACGGCATCAAACAGTCCGAGGGTTTCCTGTGGTATAGGCCCGAACCTGTCGCGCAGCATGTTGGCAAATGAGTTCAATTCCTTATAGCTTTTTATTGAGTCAAGGTCTTTATAAAGTACCAGCCTTTCTTCGATGCTCGACACATAATCGCTCGGGATCAACAGCTCCAGGTCAGTTTCAAGCAAACATTCATCTACATAGCTTTTCTCTTTCGGTTTTTCGTCATCTGTTTTAAAGATGTCTTTAAACTCATTTTCCTTCAGTTCTGCTATTGCTTCATCGAGTATTTTATGGTATGTTTCGAACCCTATTTCATTGATAAACCCGCTTTGTTCGGCTCCGATGATGTTTCCGGCTCCCCTGATGTCAAGGTCGCGCATGGCAATATTGAAACCGCTTCCAAGCTCGGAGAATTCCTCAAGAGCTTTCAACCTTTTCCTTGCTTCGCCGGTAAGAGTGCTAATTGGCGGTGCAAGCAGGTAACAAAAGGCTTTTTTATTTGACCGCCCTACCCTGCCCCTCATCTGGTGCAGGTCACTCAGCCCGAAATGGTGGGCATTATTGATAATTATAGTGTTGGCATTGGGAATATCTAACCCCGATTCAACGATGGTTGTTGAAACCAATACGTCATGATCGCCATTGATGAAGTCTATCATAACTTTTTCAAGTATTTTGCCTTCCATTTTCCCATGCCCGACTGCCACATCGATGCCGGGGCATATCCGCCTGATGATGCCGGCAACATCATTGATATTTTCAACACGGTTATGTACAAAGAAGACCTGTCCGCCTCTCGACACTTCATACATGATGGCCTCCCTGATCAGCTCTTCGCCGAATACGTGCACTTCGGTAACAATCGGATAGCGGTTTGGTGGCGGCGTGTTGATAAGCGAGAGATCACGTGCGCCCATAAGGGAAAATTGCAAAGTGCGCGGTATAGGCGTGGCGGTGAGGGTTAAGGTGTCAACGTTGGTTTTTATTCTCTTCAGCTGTTCCTTTGCTTTTACGCCAAACTTCTGTTCCTCATCAATGATCAGCAGACCGAGGTCTTTAAACCTTATATCTTTACTTATAAGCCTGTGTGTTCCTATCACTATGTCCAGCCGGCCCTCCTCCAGTTCGCTGAGTATCTGTTTTTTCTCCCTTGCCGGACGAAACCTGTTGATATAGTTTATGCTGCACGGCAACTCTTTCAGCCGCTCCGTAAAGGTATGATAATGCTGTAAAGCCAGAATTGTGGTAGGAACCAGGACAGCCACCTGCTTACTCTCGGCTACAGCTTTAAAGGCAGCCCTGATAGCAACCTCGGTCTTCCCAAAACCGACATCACCGCATATCAGCCTGTCCATAGGATAATCAACCTCCATATCCTTTTTTGTGTCGGCAGTAGCCTTTACCTGGTCGGGAGTATCTTCGTATATAAATGACGCTTCCAGCTCATTTTGCAAATAGGTGTCGGGAGAAAAGGATATCCCTTTTTTCGCCTTTCTCTCGGCATAAAGTTTGATAAGGTCTGAGGCAATATCCTTTACCTTTTGCCTTGTTTTCTTTTTAAGGTTGCTCCATGCGTTTGAGCCCAGCCTGTGCAACACCGGTGGCTTGCTGTCCTTACCTGTGTATCGGGCTATACGATGCAAGGAGTGAATGCTTATGTATAATATGTCGCCTCCCTTATACATCAGCCTTATTGCTTCCTGCAACTTTCCATTTACTTCTATTTTCTCCAGCCCGCCGTAAATACCAATACCATGATCAATATGTGTAACATAATCTCCCGGCCTGAGGCTGTTGAATTCTCTGAGTGTGAAAGCCTGCCTGGCAGGAAGCCTGTTGCGAAGCCTGAAACGGTGATACCTGTCGAATATCTGATGATCCGTATAACATGCTATCTTGTTATGATGATCAACAAAGCCGCTATGAATAGCTATCATCATAATATCATGCTTAAACCCCTTCATATCCGGCTTTTCAACGGTTATAGCATCAAATATGGAATGAAGACGGTTGATCTGGCGGGCATTGTCCGACAAGATAAGGTTACGGTAACCTTCCGACGTCTTTCTGTGAAGATCTTCCCGCAACAGTTCGAAATTCTTGTTAAATGACGGCTGAGGCGAAAAGTTGAATTCAAAAACATTGTGATCAGGTGCTAGATGTTGCCTGCCAAATTCAATAACATTAAACTTATCAAGCTTTTCTGCGAAAAAAGAAGCTGTAATGAAAACATCCTCTGCAGCCAGAGCATGCTCTTCACCGGGATAAAGATGATGAAAAATATCGCAGGCTTTCAGAAAGCTGTTTTCAATAATTTCAGCTGTCAAAGCCGCATCTTCAAGCCAAAGAATGGTTCGTTGCGGAATAGCTGAAAAAAGATCCGTAAACTCATTGCCGTAAGCCATTTTTCTTATGTCAGGCAATATTTCCAACTTGTCTGACAATCTGACGGTAAGTTGAGTTTCGGGGTTGAAAGTCCTGAGCGATTCCGTTTTATCTCCGAAAATTTCAATCCTGAAAGGAAGATCATTCGAGAATGAAAAGACATCTATTATTCCTCCCCTGACTGAAAACTGACCGGGTTCAATAACGAATTCAACACGTTCAAAATCATTTTCCGCCAGCATTTCAATAAGCGTATCAACAGATACTGATTGGTCTTTAATTACTGTGATACTGCTTTTTTCAATGCTGTTTTTCGAAATCATCTTTTCGGCAAGGGCTTCGGGATGTGTAACTATCAGAAAACCCGCTTTATCACTGATAAGCCGGTTGATGACCTCCGAACGCATCAACACGTTGTTATTGTCAATATCGGGCTTTTCGAAAGGCTTTTTGTATGATGAAGGCATAAAAAAGACCGAGCGACGTTCGGCAGGAAGGTCTTTTTCATTTAAAAGATTTTCAAGGTCATTGAAAAAGTAAACAGCTGCTTCCTTATCAGGTAAAATGAACAACGACGGACAAGGAACCAATGTTGATACGGCTGCTGCAATGACCGACGACGCAGAACCTGACAGACCCCTTATGAAAAAGCTGCCTGCTCCCGTATCGTGTACGGCATCAGCTATATCTCTTACCCGTTTATCCGAACGGTAAATATTTATAAATTCTCTTACTTTCAATTATACTGCTTCTACCGATTTTATTTCCGGGATTGCTTTTTTAACTGCCTGTTCCACACCTGCTTTCAATGTCATTGTGCTCATCGGGCAGGTACCGCATGCACCCAACAATTTAACATTAACCACATTGTCGCTCGTCAGCTCAACAAAACGGATGTCTCCACCATCCGCCTGAAGATGCGGTCTTATCTGTTCAATAACGTCTTCAACTTTCTTTATAAGATCCGAATTTTTTGTGCTTGTCATTTCTTTATGATTTAAGTTTTAAATATTGTTTAACTGTTTATGTAACACTTTTCCGGGAAAATTGTTTACATCCGATATTTACAACTAAGTTGTTTAAAGGTTATTGCTGTTTAATGCAAAAAAACATTCTTTATGCTGCGGTTAAAATATTCATGCTCTCTATCTGAGGCTCGATCTTTAGTCAACTTTAAAAAACCTGTCTTATTTGAATAAGATCAATTTTCGCAGTTAGCCAAACCGCGTTTATAACGGTACAAATTTAATAATAAAATTGCTGAGCCCGGAGCTGAAATGTCGGGGCAAAACAAGTAACTCAAGTTGCTAGTTATTAATTTAAATATCAATTTGTTAAAATGACAAAAAATCACAATTATTGATGATTTTTTGAAAGAAATGCATTATAATGAACCGAAAAACAGAAATGTCTCTGACGCAGAGATAATTACTATTATGGTTAGTTCTATTTATTTATAGCTAATTACAAACTTCTACAAGACAAAACATACAGAGGCAGTAGGTTAACTATGCATAAAGTGGTTTTATATATACAACCCACATGTTTTGGTAACTACAGAAGGAATGATTTCTTATTATCACATACTTTAAAAAAATCCTTTAATGGCAAGTTGCGTTAATCAATTTAATTTTTTATTTTTACAATTGTTAAGCCAAAATTCCAAAACAATGAAACAACTATTAACAATTTTTATGATTCTTGCTGTCACTGTTACTTATGCGCAGCGGCAGGAAGCAATTTTGGAACATAAGGAGCTTAAATCCTTCCAGGAAGTGGCAATGGAGCACAGGGATGATCCTGTTGGTATATGGCTTCACTGGGATGACGGGAATTTAGTTAGGAGTGTGGGATTTACTGCTCCTGCCGAATGGATAAAAGCAGCCCGTTTTACCACCGGCGATCTTGAAGTATTTGACGGCTGGGAGCTTACCCGGATTCAGGTTGCTTTCAATATGGAGCCCACTTTTGCCAATGTTGTAATTTTTCAAGGGCCCGGGTTAAATGATCTTGATAAAAAAGTGGAGCAGGAATTTGACCCTGTGGGAGGGGAATGGAACCTGGTCATACTTGACGAGCCCTACATCCTTGATGCCTCAGAGGAACTCATCATAGGTGTTAAAATGGGTGACGCAGGTGACGGGCACTTCCCTGCTTTTGCCGATGGAGTTACAGACCATCCCGGCAAAGGCGATATTTTGAGAACTCCCGCAGGTAAATGGATTGCAATGAAAGAAACGTACTCAGATGTTGGCGACTGGTGTATACGCGGATTTATCGAAGGCGACTACTATGTTACTTTCAACCTTGAAATGAGCTATGCCGAATTCAACGATACGTCTTTCGACCCGCTAAACCATGATGTGTATGTTTCAGGTACTTTTGCCACATGGTATGAAGAAGAAGAAGAAAAAGACTGGGCAATGCCTGGTACTGATGATCAATACAAGCTTAAACGAGTATCAGGGCTCGAACCCGAGATAACATTTTTCGAAGACTTCAGCGGCGGCACAATACCTGAAGGCTGGGGCAATATTGACAATAACGGCGACGGTAAATCATGGGAAATAGCCCCTTACCCATCATATAAACCTTATTCAGGCGATTATGCAGTAAAATCACATTCATGGGAAGGAACACCGCTGAACCCGGATAACTGGCTTATCACACCACAAATCTATACGCCATTCAACGATTATGAACTAAGTTTCTATGTTAAGGCGCAAGATCCCGAACATGTGGCTGAAAATTACTCGGTATTGGTCTCAACCACAGCTCCAGCCATAGACCAATTTGAAACTATCCACACCGAAACTCTCAACAGTGCCGAATGGCAAAATGTAACCCTCTCACTTGAAGAATATGCAGGTGAACGGATTTTCATTGCATTCAGGCACCACGACTGCACCGATCAGTTGAGTATTGTGCTGGACAATATTGAAATTACCGGCACCCCACCACTTATGTACCAGCTTGAATTTCAAAACCTCGACATAGGGCCGCAAGAATACTTATATTTCGTTGTAGATAATGGTCCTACATGGGATAATCCCGAGTGGACATGGGATCCGGTAAACAAGGAACCCAATCGCGGATTGCTTGTAATGGGTGATTTGGAGGTGAATGATCTTTGGGGAGACCGTGTTACACATGACCTTGAAATTGCTGTCGTAGACGAAGCAGGTGATGCGCTTGAAAATGTCAATTTTAAACTGGATAAGCTGCCGTTACCTCCATCATACAGAGTCAGATTTGTAATCAATAAGGCAGATCCACCCCCACCGGTAATTATGGATGGAACCATTGTTACTTTGGATGGCAGGGAATTATATCAAGACCCTGACAAAACTCTCCCATTTCAAATTGATTTTTATGATGTTGAACCGGGAGAATATGACTTTTCAGTAGCTAATGAAGATTATCTGACTGAATTCGGAACAGTGGAAGTAGTTGACGGAAACAAAATAGTAGATGTTTTCCTGGTCGAGGGCCAAGCTCCGCAGCACAGCCTCACATTCAACGTTACAGATACGGAAGGCAATAACGTGCAAAATGCTAAAATTCTTCTGTCAGGCAACGAATACCAAACCGATGCCAACGGGCAGGTAAGTATTGACCTTACTGAAAGAATGTACCCTTACACTGTAATCAAAGAAGGATATTACTTCTTTGCAGACGAGGTAATTGTTGACGGCAACGTTACTGAAAATGTTACTCTGGAAATAGACGAAAACCCCGGTGTTTTTGAGTTTGCCCTTATAGACGGCCAATATGAGTTTACTGCAAAAGCATTCGGATATCAAACCGTTTCTGATGAGATCAGGGTAACAAGCGATTCGGTATTAACTGTTACATTACCCTTATATCGCACCGTTGAGTTTGATATTGTGGATGAAAATGAAAATGCCATTCCGAATGCTGTTGTTGTATTCGCAGGTATTGAAAATGAGCCCGGCGACTATTTGTTTGAAAACATCGTAGCAGGCACTTATGATTACAGCGTAACAGCCGAGGGTTATATGGGTGTCCATGACATGGTACTGGTAACCGATGATGTTGGCCAGCCAATAACTAACGTTAAGGTTACTTTGCAAGATGCCCATGAAATTACTTTCAATGTTGACATGACCGACGCAACTTTTTCAGCCTATGAAGTAGTTGTACCGTTCGACCCGGATTTTCATACGGTATATGTATCAGGTCCTGGATTTCCGATACCCGGCAGCGACGCAAACTACATGCTGGAGCTGGAAGCGTATACCGTCACATTTGAAGTGATGGATACGGAAGGCGAGCCAATAACAGATGCAATTATCACTTTTGACGGTGAAGCATATGACCCCGGTCATTATGTATTTGAAGATGTAATTCCTGGTATTTACGACTACATGGTCGAAAAAGAAGGATACATTACCGTCCAGGATGTGGTAAGCGTTACTGATGATATTTTGGTGGAAGTTATACTCGGCGAAGAAAGGTCTACCGCTTCATACACCGCTATGAATGAAAGCGGGGAAGGTGACAGAGATAACGGTATGCTGAATTTCAAAGGAACAATTCCGCTGGCTGAAGGAGAATATGAATACAAGTATTATATTGTAATATATGGTGAGACATGGAATTATCCTGATCTGCCTGAGGAACAGTATCGTCCGCTAAACGTAGATCCTGATTATACTCCTTTCTCGGTTTACGACGTCTGGGGTGAATATGAAGAAATCCCCGATCCTGTCACTGAAATCTATGAGATCTTCGAAGACGGCACATTGCCGGAATACTGGCAGAATGTAGATTTCAGCGGCGACGGTTACAGATGGGAGTTTGTCCATCAAGAGGCAGGTTATTCACCCAAGGAAGGTGATTATACCGCAATGTCGCGTTCGTGGGACGGCGATCCCTTGCAGCCCGACAACTGGCTGATAACACGCCAGGTAGATGTTGCAGGTGATGATTTTGAACTAAGCTTCTGGGTGAAAACACAAGACCCCGACTGGCCTCACGAACACTACTCCGTATTTATCTCAACCGGTGAATCAATAGTGCCGGGAGTCTTTGAGGAAATTCACTCCGAAACACTGACAGCAGAAAACGTAGAGTGGCAACAAAGAACCCTGCCACTGTCAGGATATCACGGCGAATTAATATATATCGCCTTCAGGCACTGGGATTGCACCGACTGGTTCCAGATACTGATAGATGAAATAGAAGTTACCGGAACCGTTGGTATCAGCGAAGTTGCGGAAATCACTTCTAAAGTATATCCGAACCCCACGCGCAACCTGCTTAACATAAAGAGTGAAGAAAAGATAAATTACATACAGGTGTACGACTTGACAGGACGCGTTATATATAATATGAATGTTGATAATAGCCAGGCTGTTATTAACGTTTCTAACTTTAACCATGGAGTTTACTTTTTGCGTATTCATACACAAAAAGGTATAGAACACCATAAATTCCAGGTAACCAGATAATATAAAAAGGGTTTGTCTGCCCTTGAAAACCGGGCGGCTAACCCCACTAATCCATGCATAATTATGTTCACCGGTTCGGGGTTAGCGTTATGTGCGGATTCCGGATGTAATTTCAGCCGGCATAAGCTTTGTTTGTTATCGTTCCAATTCCTCTGCAGGATCCCAGAAGTGCTTCTTAAAATTGATGATATGGTCATTTTCTACACCAATGCCTTCATTTTCGAGCAATTGCTGCATTACGTTATGCCCTCCGAAATGATGCTTGCCTGTAAGCATACCATTTCTGTTTACAACCCGGTGAGCGGGCACTTGACAAGGATGTGAATGCGAATGGTTCATAGCCCAACCCACCATACGTGCAGACCTTCCAGTACCAAGATAACGAGCTATCGCACCATAGGTGGTCACCCTGCCATAAGGCACCTTATGCACAACATCGTAAACCCTTTCAAAAAATGACCTTTCCGACATTTCTTATCAAGCATGAAAATATTTCTATATACCTGTGAGCCAAAAATAAACTTTTAAAAATTCAACGTAATATCTTATTCTTTGCCCAAAGAGAATTTAACATAGTATATCACTGATCCCTCTTCAACAAACGATCTTTCATAATATGTCTGTATGTTTTTTACAGCCGGGTTAAGATTGTTCTCATTATAATTATAAAGATCATCAATTGCAATATGCAGCTTATGATCATATTCTTTAATAACCTTTATTGTATACTCAAACAGTGTTTTATTATCGGTTTTCAGATGTATGGGAGCCCCGGGCAAAATCATTTTCTTATATCTTTCAATGAACTCAGGTGAGGTAAGCCTTTTTCTTATTCTGGGTTTGTTGGGTTGCGGATCCGGGAAAGTAAGCCATATTTCAGACACTTCGTTTTTGTCAAAATATTGTTCAATTTTTTCAGCCTGTATTCTGAGAAATGCTGTATTTTTCAACCCTGCATCGAGAGATCTTCTGGCTCCGTGCCAGAGACGATCGCCTTTTATATCTATACCGATAAAATTTTTTTGAGGGTATTTTCTTGCAAGTTCTACTGTGTATTCTCCTTTTCCACAGCCTATTTCAAGTACAAGGGGATTTTTATTACCAAAAAAATCTTTACACCACTTTCCTTTATATCGAAAATGTATTATTTCTGATATATAATCAGGTTGCAAAACGTTAGGGAAAGAGTAGATTTCGGCAAATTTTTTAAGTTTATTTTTGCCCACTTCAAAATTGTTTTTTTTAACAATTTATCTTTTCAATATCCATGCATCCGGATTAACGGTTCTTTTAACCATTTCCAGTTCTCTTTCGGCTTCCTGCATACTATAGTAGAATCCGTAGCTCACTCTGTAATGTCCGGTGCGGGCTTGTTCAAATAAAGAAGCTTTAGTGGCACCTTGCCGTCTAAGGTTATCTACAAAAATTTCCGCGTTATGTTTTTCAAGAAAGCTGCCTGCCACTATGTGATATACCGTTCTTCCCGGTTCCGGCTCATAAGGAGGCCTTTCGGGTTCCGGATCAGGTTCTTCAATAACTTCTTCCTCCTCAACTTCAACAACAGGTTCGGGAGCAGGTTTGACGGGTTCGTCCAGATCAACAAATATTCCTCTTATCCTGTCAAGGAAGCTGATCTTTTCTCTATCCACTTCTCTTTCAGGAACGTCATCCCCAATAATATACCTGAAATTGAAGGCAACGATAATAATTATTACCAAGAGCGGTATTGCGACAAACGCTACCCATTTCAGTGCGGGTGAGAGTTTCGGTTTTCCCTCTTCAACAACTGGTTTTTCTTTTTCGGCGGTTACCGTGGGTTCCGGCTTTCGTTCTTTTGGAGTAACACCGGGTGTTTTAGCCTCGGCGACTGGTTCTTTCTTTTCTACGGGTTTTTCAGGCTCAGGTTTAGGCACTCCGGCTTGTGGTTTGACAGGTTCTTTTTTTGGTGTCTGTATATCTGCCGGCTTGTCAACAGGCTTACCGGCCGGTGGCTTCGGCTCTTCAGCCGGCTTCTTCTCCGGCTCTTTCGCACTGGCCATACCATAACTCTCTTTAAGATAGTTGATCGACTTGTCAGGCTCAAAGGTGATCGTGCCGCCGGCACCAGAAGTAAATTTTCCAATATCTTCCAATTCAACCGCCTTGCCCGATTGAAGAGTTTCATTCATCTCTTTTACAAAAGCATTGATGAATGACCTTGCCTTTTCATGGTCAATGTTCTCTTTCTTTGCAATGAAAGATGACAGCACATCGTCATCCTGCTTCTTTCTGTCATTAAAAGCAACAATTTTTAAGGGTTTCTCAACTTTTTTCAACTCAGGCACAAAACGTGCCGGAATGTATTTTTTTGTAAATTCGCCAAAACCCGGCAAAATCACAAAATCTTCTTCAAAAAGCAACTCGCTGATGTATTTTCCTATTTTCATGAGTTTAAATTTGGTTAAATAGGTGATTAATTTTACCTCTTAGTTTTATTTATAATACGTAAATTATTGCGCTAAGTTATAAAAAACCGTTTACAAATTTAATGATAAATAATGTTTTTTTAAATACAAATTTTAAAACGGCTTCGGTTTGCCTATTTGTAAACTGCAAAACAACCGAGTGTGCGGTTATTGGTCTGCAGGTAAATTCACATATACAGATCTTTCGGTAATTTTCCGATATCCTCCTCAACATCAACGGTATAATTATCAAGCTCGGTTATGCTCACATGAATGTCATATTCATTGTATATCCATCTTAGCTGTTCAAGTGCTTCTGCTTTTTCTATTTCCGCTTCGTCAAGTTTCACGATCCTAAGCAAAACATCAACTTTGTAAGCGTAAATACCGATATGTCTGTAAAAATCACTGTATTTCAACCAGTCTTTTTTTTTCGGTTCTCTGCAATAAGGCAAAGGCGATCTGCTGAAATACACAGCTTTTGATGATTTATTCAGTATTACTTTTACGGTGTTTGCATCAAAAAGCGTATCAATTGAACTGATCTTTTTTGCCAGAGTTGCAATTTGAATGTACGGGTATTGCAGGATCTCTGCCAGCTGATCGATCTGCCACGGGTCTATAAATGGTTCATCACCCTGAATATTTATTATCACGTCGTCTTTTGTCAATTGTTTTTGAGCTATAAGTTTTTCCGCCACTTCACCGCATCTTTCGGTACCACTTTTATGTTCTGAACCGGTCATAATAACTTTACCAAACTCTCCGACATGTTCTTCAATTCTTTTGTCATCGGTAGCAACAATTATTTTGCTGAGTTTTCGGGCTTTTAGTGCTTGTTCATATACGCGTCTTATCATGGTTTTATTACCAATCATTGCCAGCGGTTTGCCCGGGAAGCGTGTCGAAGCATAACGTGCGGGTATTATACCTGTAAAATGCATTTGCTTTACATTATATATAAGTGAAAAGTTTAAAACAGGCCATGTATTTCGGCATCTATTTTTTGAATTACTTTGCCAAGGTCGGCTTTACTTTCGCTGAACTTGTTTTCATCAACATTTACAATAAGCATATTACCCAGGTTATAACTGTTGATCCATTCTTCATACCTTTCATTAAGTCTTTTGAGGTAATCAAGCCTGATGGAGTTTTCAAATACCCTTCCGCGTTTCTGGATTTGGTTTACAAGGGTAGGAACACTTGCTTGCAGATAAATCAGCAAATCGGGTGGTTCGATAAATGAAATCATAAGGTCGAACAGGCTGCGGTAATTTTCGTAATCGCGGGTTGACATCAATCCCATTGCATGCAGATTGGGTGCAAAGATATAGGCATCTTCATAAATAGTACGGTCCTGAAT
The DNA here is from genome assembly GCA_003559855.1 of Bacteroidales bacterium. Taxonomy (GTDB): domain Bacteria; phylum Bacteroidota; class Bacteroidia; order Bacteroidales; family UBA7960; genus PUKZ01. The sequence goes on along the minus strand of PWJZ01000027.1, from coordinate 7,662 downwards.
AACTTTTCCGCCTGCTTTCCGCAGCTCAACAATTTGTCTGAAACGGCTGTTAAGAAAATATATCTGCAAGTTGAAAGACCACCGTTGCATATCTTCGTAAAAATTGTTCAGATAAGGGTTGGACTCGGCGTCCTCGTAATGAGCTTCCCAGCCGTAGTGCTTTGACAATAACCCGGCAAGGGTGGTTTTTCCCGAACCTATATTTCCTGCTATGGCTACATGCATATTATAATTATTTTAATATGTAATCTCCTGATCAGTTCTTTTCAGAATAACCCGATATTGGTAAAATATTTTTTGATGCCTTGTTTTGTAAGTATATAAAGATATGGATGGTTTAAACGCCCCATCCCGATCTCATCTTCAGTTAACAAAAATAATCTTTCCTGATGAAGAAAAAAGTCATACAAACATAAATGTTTTTTCGTAAAATAGATAATATGGTTGCCTTTTACCTGAAATGTACATACATTTTTCAAGGGTATTTTAAACAGAAAGCCTCCAAAAAGATCGAAGACGAATATCCCGTTTTCATAGTCAGACACAAAAAGTCGTGAACTTGTTTCGATCATAAAACAGGGTTTGAAAAAATCGTATTCGAGCTTATTCATTGAAATTGTTGAGGTAAGCACCTGTTTTTTTCTGTTTATTCGAAAAAATTGCCATTTTTCGGGATAATACACCCAGAATCCTTCAAGCCTTGAATTGCATACCAGCTCGGGCTTATCAGAAAAAGAATCTTTATATACCGAAAAAGATTCTTTTTCTACCAGGTTTTTATCCAGAAAGACAATTATTCCCAGGTCAGCGGAAAAAGCCATAATATTGAGAGGGTCTGAACTATCTATGAACTGGAAGTTGCCGTACATCGGATTGGAAAAATATTTCTTTTTCTCTGTTGGCTGGTCAATTTTGATGACATTTCCTTCTTCGGCGATATAAATATTGCCGAGCGGATCTGTTGTAAAAAACGATGCATCCGATCTGATCAGTGATTCCAAACGGAATTGAGCATTTGATTTGCCGGCAGAGATTAAGAAAAATCCAACTATAAGAATAAACAGATAATTCATTAGCTCACCTCATATTTTTACTGAATTCAAGGATATCTTCCACATATTTTCTGGTATTGTATAACCTGGGCACTTTGTTTTGCCCGCCGATCTTGCCTCTTTTTTTCATCCATTTATAGAAAGTACCTTCAGGCATATTTCTTACAATAAGATTTTTAAGCATAATATCGCTGCTGCGTTTTGCTTCGTAATCAGAGTTAATGTCTTGCAGCCGGTGGTCGAAATTTTTGGCAAATTGTTCAATATCCTGTGGTTGCTTTTCGAATTCGATAAGGTATTCATGCGCTGCAAAACTATTGTCGCCAAGGTAAACCGGTGCTCCTGTGTATTCTTTTATTATAGCGCCGGCTACCTTACAAGCTTCCGACAATGCTTTATCCGCATTATCAACGATCACTTCTTCTCCAAATGCGTTTATATAATTGCATGTCCGTCCTGATATTTTGATCCTGTATGGATCAGTGTCGGTTATCATTACCGTATCACCGATTATGTACCGCCATAGCCCCCCGTTGGTTGATATTACCAGCGCATAGTTCTTTCCTTTTTCCCCCTGGTCGAGAGACAATATCCTGGGTGACTCTTTTTCTATTTCTTCCATGGGTATAAATTCGTAAAACACACCATAATCAAGCATAAGCAGCATGTCTTCAGAGTCTTTGACATCCTGTAAAGCAAAAAAGCCTTCGGAAGCATTATAGGTTTCAAGATAATACATAGTATCTGACGGTATAAGTCTTTCATACTGCTCACGGTATGGTATAAAGCTGACACCGCCGTGTATCAACAGCTCAAGGTTTGGCCAAACTTCCGGTATGTTTGATCTTCCTGTTATTTCAAGTACTTTTTTTAAAAGTATCAGGTTCCAGGAAGGTACTCCGCTGATGTTGGTCACATTTTGAGTAATGGATTCTTTGGCTATTTTGTTGAGCTTTTTTTCCCAGTCTCCCATAAGAGCAACATCCAGACTTGGTATGCGCAACATTTCAGCCCAAAGTGGCACATTTTGCAACAATACGGCAGACAGGTCGCCAAGGTATGATTTTTTATTAATCTCGCTTACGTGTTGACTACCGCCAATCGTCAGACCCTTACCCTTAAAAATATGAGTGCCGGGATTATTATGGCAATAAATACCTAAAACATCCCTGCCGCCTTGGTAATGGCAATAATGCAAAGATTCATAACTTACCGGTATGAATTTGCTTCTATCGCTTGTAGTACCTGATGATTTAGCAAACCATTTGATAGTTCCCGGCCACAAAATATTCTTTTCCCCTTTAATAAGACGGTTTATATAAGGTTTAACAGAATCATAATCGCTAACAGGAACACGGTTTTTGTATTCATCATAACTATTAATTGAACCGTATTCATATTTTTGCCCCCATTCGGTCGAACGTGCCTTTTTTATCAGATCCGTTAGTAATTTGTTCTGCACCTCATGAGGTTTCTTTATTACGCGTTCAATCTGAGATATGCGCTTTTTAAGATACCACGATAAAACAAAATTAATAATAGCCATGTAAAAAAATCTTCTTTACTAAAGTTGCCTGATTAATAAAAAATTATTGCAAAAATAACCAATAGCTGTTTAAAACCGCTTAAATTTTCATATATTTTTACCGGCATGGCAAGATTACAAAAACGACTCTGAATCAATGTTCTATTCCCTTTCTGGCTTGCACCCCTTTATTATAATAATGCTTTATTTCTTTCATTTCGGTAATCAGATCGGATATTTCATACAGTTCTTTCGGTGCTTTACGCCCTGTCAGAACTATTTCCATAGCTTCGGGCTTTTTTTTCAAAACCGATGTCAACTCTGCGGCACCAATCAGTTGGTAATAAAGCGCTATGCATACCTCATCCATAATAACAACATCATATTTATTGTTATTAATTATTGATGCTGTTTCGCGCAAGCCTTTTTGTGCCATTTCAATGTCTTTTGGTGCAGGCTGCTGTTTGATAAAGCAATCCAAACCATATTGCCTGACCACAATTTCAGGGAAGCGCCTTAAGGCTTCCAACTCCGAATAATGTACGCCTTTAACAAATTGTGCTATAAATACTTTTTTCCCGGCTCCTGCTGCTCTAATAGCCAATCCTATTGCGGCAGTGGTCTTGCCCTTACCGTTGCCGGTATATAAATGAATATAGCCCCTGCTTTTCATTACTCTTATTTATAAACAACCGGAATAATTTTCTGCCATGATCAATAATATTGATGGCACCGCAAATATAATCTATTCTTTGATAATTTTCGCTTGAAAAACCTGTAAGTGTTTTCAATAATATTAATATTAAGATCCAAGAGCTCTATTTGCCCGCAAAAAATTAAATCCATCCAATTTTAAATATTTTATTTATCTTTGCACCGGATTTAAACAAATTCTATTAACAAATTTTACTAATTAAATAATTATCTTTTTATTATGAAAAAATTGCATTTTTTATTACCGGTTTTATTTTTAGCATTCGCTATCACATTTAACAGTTGCGAAGAGGATGAAAAATTCGATATCATAGGTACATGGAACATTGACAAAATTGAGTGGGCTGTTTATTTGGGTGACCAGGAATTGGAAAGTGAGACAGAGGAAAATACCGGAACAATAACTTTCAACAAAGATGGCACAGGAACAGTTATTGAAGATGGTGAAAGCTTTGCTTTTGAGTGGGAATTGTCTGATGATGTATTAACAATGTCTGGCTTGGACACCGAAAATGGAATCTCAGAATTTGAATTCAAGTTAACTACCAAAACACCAAGCAAAATTGTAGGTGAGCATACGGAAAAAGATGAATACGAAGGGTTGGAAGTTACTATCAAGTTTATTATTACTCTATCAAAAATTTAACAATATTGATCTTTTTTATAAAAATGCAACAATTTATGTTGCGGATTGTATTGCTTAACATCTGAAATTTTCAGTCAGCAGCAATACGTTGTTTTTTGAAGGTCAGAAAATATGGTATGATCGGCGGGCTATTGTAAATGGTTCGCCGATTATTGTATTTGTCATTCTTTTGGAGCAAACTTTTCAAATTCAATTTCCGGCATTTTTTCTTTACTTCCATCGGCGTGCTTCACCACGAAAGGCTCTAATTTTGAGCCGAGAATTTTATTTATATGGTTTACAATTGTCTGGGTTTTACCGTCACCGGCAAAAAGCAAGCCAATTGCCTTGTTATTGGAAGCATTACAAACCACCGAGCCTGAATCACCGCCCTGCGACATGTTTGTTGTTAATATTTGATTATTGAACAACTGCGTTCCGTCGGGATAGCCGGAAACTCTGACGCTTGCATTGATTGACTTGATTATCCCTGTTGTCAGTTCGGTAGTTCTGCCGCATTTCTTCACGTTCATTCCCACTTCAGCTTTTTCTATTCCCTTAATCTTGCCAAAACATCTGGTTCCTCCCGCGACTTTGCCTTCATCAGCCTTTGCTATTGCGGCATCCATCTCAGGGCTTAATTTCGACCAGTACAGCAAGGCTATTTTATCTTGCGGGTACCTGCCGCCATCAGCTCTTCCCGGCTGTATTATCGAATCACCGTTTCTGCCGCTACCTCCGGTCAGCACATGCCAGTTGGAAATGAAAAACAACCCCGGCTGCCCCTTTATCTTTATGGCACCACCAAGCGTTCCCGCCGAATGATATCTGTAATTCATAACACTGCTGCCACCGTTAGCAGGTCTTATCCGCTCTCTTGATGATTGTGCGGCAAAACCTTCCGACTCCTTGATCTCAACAGCAACATATTCACCGGTTAATGTTTTAATCTTACCCTCTGAAGGCACCGGCAGCCTCGGTGGTACAAATTCCTCCTCCCTCCTGCCTTCCGCTTGCAACTTGTTTTCAGCCTCCTTCTGCTGCTCAAGATTATATACACCGGCTTCAATTATAAAATCATCCGTCGGCTCACCATCATCATCCAAAACAGAAACAACAGCCAGGTATGCCAGATTGCTGTTTTTGAACAGCTCATCACGGTGATATTCGAGGGCTGAATTTGCTTTTCTTTCACTTGCCATGGTTTATAATTTTAAATATTAAGTTGTTCTAAAGCCAAAATTATATAATTTTAAAGTTGTTTTGTTTATTTTTCTGAATAAAACAACAACTTTAACACAATGATTTTCTGCTTGATATTAGAATTTACTAAAAGAATCAGGGTTTTGGAAATTCCAAAATTCTAAAAAATATTATAAATTTGTTGTAAGTAAAGTATTCTTACTTAATCAATTCAAAATCCTAAGTTTTTTAAAAAACTGATTAATGGCAAAGTAAAGAAAACCCTCAAAACCAAATTTATAATATGAAAAAAACCACTATTCTTTTAGCAACACTATTATTATCAACATTGCAAGTCATCAGTCAAGACCGCATCACCGGCCATAACTTTGCCACCCGTTCGGAGGTAATTGCACAGAACGGTATGGCAGCTACGAGCCATCCACTGGCAACCCAGATCGCACTTGATATCCTTAGGCAGGGAGGCGGTGCCGTTGATGCTGCTATAGCGGCAAATGCCGCACTTGGGTTGATGGAGCCCACAGGCTGCGGCATTGGAGGCGACCTGTTTGCGATAATCCGGGACGCTGACAGCAAACAGCTTTACGGCCTCAACGCCAGTGGCAGATCGCCAAAAAACCTGACTATCGATTATTTTCTCGAAAACAATTATGAATACATACCTCAGCGCGGGGCACTGTCGGTCAGTGTGCCGGGAACAGTTGACGGATGGTTTTAAATGCACAAAAAGTTCGGAAAAATCAGCATGGAAGACATTTTAAAACCGTCAATTGAATATGCCCGCAACGGATTCCCTGTTACAGAACTCATTGCCTACTACCTCGAACGTTCGGCGCCTATACTGCAGGGCTTTCCAAACTTCAAAGAAACATACATGCCTGACGGGCAAATGCCGGCTAAGGGAGAAATATTCCGCAACCCTTACCTAGCCAACACCTACGAAACAATAGCCCGTGAAGGCAGGGACGCCTTTTACAAGGGTGATATCGCCAGGACGATAGAAGCATATATCAAAGAAAACGGTGGTTTCCTAAGCTATGAAGACATGGCAGCACATAAAAGTGAGTGGGTCAACCCCATATCTGCCAACTATCGCGAATATGATGTGTGGCAACTGCCTCCCAACGGCCAGGGAATTGCCGTTTTGCAAATATTGAATATTCTTGAAGGATATGATATCGCTTCAATGGGATTATACAGCCCCGAGTACATCCATCTGTTTGTAGAAACCAAAAAGCTTGCTTTCGAAGACCGCGCAAAATATTATGCTGATATGGACTTTAGCCCTGTGCCTGTTGAAAGGCTGATATCCAAAGAATATGCAGCCGAAAGGCGTGAGCTGATTGACCCTAACCGCGCTGCACGGCAATACGACCCGGGCATACCCGAATCACCAAACACTATTTACCTTACGGTAGCCGACAAAGACGGCAACATGGTCTCATTAATACAAAGCAACTACCGCGGCATGGGAAGCGGTATGACACCGCCGGAACTTGGCTTTGTAATTCAAAACCGCGGCGAAGGATTTACACTGAAGCCTTACCATTTCAACACATACGAACCGGGTAAAAGACCGTTTCATACTATCATTCCGGGATTCATAACCAAAGACGGTGAGCCCCACGTGAGCTTCGGTGTAATGGGCGGAGCAATGCAACCACAAGGACATGCACAGATAGTTGTGAACATGATTGACTTCGGCATGAACCTGCAGGAAGCCGGAGATGCACCCAGAATAAAGCATACAGGCTCATCAGAGCCTACAGGGCAATTAATGACTGACGGCGGCACCGTAATGCTTGAATCAGGATTCCCTTATGAAACTATTCGCGAACTTATGAAAAAAGGTCACAGGATACAATGGGCTGTAGGGCCATTCGGAGGATACCAGACTATAATGTGGGGCCCCGTTAATAAAACATATTACGGAGCATCAGAGTCAAGAAAGGACGCACAGGCAGCAGGATATTGAAATTGCAAGGTCATGCCCTGCTTATTGAAAAAAATCAAATGCAAAGTAAATAAAGTTGAACTTACCCCATTTTTCAACGAAAAAATTCTTTAACTCCTTATTTAACAAAGATATACGAGTTTTTGCAAGTGGAAAAGCACTTTTTTTCAAAAAATGGGGTAACTTTTTGCACCTGTAAAATCATAAGCGCCTTACCTTTGAATTTCACAAACAATAAAGCAGGCGCTTATGAACTACCGTAAACTTGCAAGCAAGCTTAGGGCAAAAACAGGAATATTTTCGGGGTATGTTTCAGAAAATCTCGATACAACAACCAAAAGATTTGTAAACGAAGCCGTTTATGGCATCATGTACTCGCAATCGGTTATGCTCACAGAAACAGGTCGCAGCATTGAAACGACAGTTCCTCTGAAAAAGATAGAAGAACGGTTTTGCTCGGCGAAGCCAATTGAGTACGAATATTATTCGTTTTTTTACTCGTGCATTCGTGGCTTTTTATTATTCGTGCATTCGTGGCTCTTTATTACTCGTGCATTCGTGGCTCTTTATTACTCGTGCATTCGTGGCT
>PWJZ01000086.1 GCA_003559855.1 Bacteroidales bacterium | reverse complement strand
TTATAAATCAAATGAAATCAACTTTGGAATATGGTAAAAAAGAAATAAAATGGTATAACAAGGAAGTTAACGAAGTGTTATTCTCTCAGCCATACGTAAAGCCAATAACCATAGGCAATGTGGTTGGCCGCAGCAGCCGCACTACACTTACCAAGTATATGAGCGAGCTTACTGATAAAAAAATCCTGACACCCAAACAGGTTGGAAAGGAAGTGTACTATATAAACAGTGATCTGGCCAGAATATTAGAAGGATAATATTTACCCGGAGGATGGAAACCTACGGGTAGTCCATTATTCATTCCTTCTGAATTTCAAATAGGGTATTATATCTTCATTTTTAGAACCTGTAGTGCCGTCATATTCGATACTTACTACCGGGACACCTGTCATTTCTTCAATACGCGAGGACATGGCTTCGGTAACCAATGACGGGCAACAATAAGAAGGGTTGGTCTGGATAAATAAAGAGATATCAGGATATGACTTTATCAGAGAATGTATTTTAAGTATGTTATCCAGAGATTCGCCGGAATGTAAGAGGTTAAGGCCAAATTTATCCAGCCAGCTTTTGAGGTTATTATTTTCCAAATTTCCCTGCTTGTCAAGTATTCTGTAAAACAAGGGATTGAATTTTTCTTCAACAAGCGGTATTAAGGATTTAAGAAATTTGATTTTAGCATATTCCCGATAATGGCCTGTTTTAAATCTTCTTGCTGCTATAGTATTGACAATGATTTTGATAAATTCGCTAAAGGGTGTTGTTATCACTTCTCCGCCATTATCTTCTATCGTTTTTATCAGGTTCTGGTTCATTAAGTCGTTGTCCCTTACATACAGATCGCCGAATATAACTACTTTTGGTTTGTTGGTAATTTCAGTTTCAACAGCTTCAAAATCACTGATGATCTGCTCCAACACTTTATATTTAGGCTTGCCGTACCTGAATGCATCATAGAGGGTTTGCAGGGCTTTATCCATGACGGCATTCGTGTCTCCTGCATTTTTCTCATAAGGCCTTATTTTACAACCTATCTTACGGATATACCCGCCGAACATGTATGCAAGGTATGCATTAATTGCAGTATTAAGTGATAATTTGTAGAATACTATATCTCCCAGGTATACAAAAGTCTTTTCCAATCCATTTCCGTAGTCATCCAACATTTTCTTTGCAAAATGTGGAAACATGTTTATGTTGCAGGATATGTCGGATTTTAATTGCCATAAAACAGTTTCTGATGGGTCCAGGTTATTGTTCTCTATATATTCGATAGCATCCTGAACAATAATATTTAGCGGCAGGCACTGGCCTGTATTGGTGCTCAGGCTGCGTTGTATCGACTCTTGTGTGCTGTTTACCAGTCGTGCATCTACACCACTGTTTTTAAGAACAGCCTCCAGTAACGGACATACATAATAATCCCACGAGGGAAGCAATACGGTTTTATTCTTTAGCCCGGATGAGTCACTAATAAAAGTTTCCGTAAAATCCGGTACAGTTTCGTTGCCCTGTTGAAGCAGTTTGCCAAACCTGTTAAAGTCAATACCTAAAGCCTTCAGAATTTTAGAAGTATCGTATGTTAATGACCTTATAGTTTCTTCCGGGATTTTAAGAGAAGGTCTTGTTTGAAAAGGTTTACCCGGTATTTCATTTTCCTGTAATAATGGTTCATTACTTTTTAATGTTTCTTTATTATGATGGTTTCTGAAAGCTCTTATCCCGGCCTCTATCCGTGTTTCATAGCCCACGGCTGAGTCTTGTTCATCGAGCTGAAGAACCAGGTATGGCTTTTTATAATAATTCAATATCTCTTTAAAGTATTCCACCATAAAAGAATCCGGGGAACATTTGAAGGAGGTTATCAGCACAGGATAGCAATTATCTGTTCTGGCAACTATTTCTGCAGCATAAAGTATTTTGGAAGCAAACTTCCATGATACTGCTTTAAGCAGGTCCTCCGCTTTAGAAATTTCTCCCGGCTTAAAGGGTATCATATCCATAAAAAAGGTTTTGATACCGTTTTTTTCAATGATATCGGGTATTTTGTTATTCATTGCCTGTGATAAAACGGTATAGGGCCTTCCCAGCAACATTATGTGAATATCCTCAGCATCCTTTATTTCCTTATGGTAAAGGCTTTGCCATTGTTCCAGCACGGATTGCGAATGCTTTTTAGCCTTGTCATAGGCTGTGGCAACCTTGAAAAAGCTGATATCCAACCCAATAGCTTTTAGCATCTTAAACAATCCGAAATATTTAAAAATATCGCCATGTGTTGATTTCAGGGTAGGTGAAAGTATCCTCTCCCTGGAGGCAAAGTTGTTACTGGCTGTCACTACAGAGGTGACAAACTGGGTATAGTAACAATACTTCTGATTTAGCTTTGCTTCGGGCTTTTCCTCAAAATAAACCGGCAAGAACACATAGTCAGCTTTTTGCAACAGGTAATCCACATGGCCGTATATTGCCGTTATTGGTGCACAAAATTCCGCCCCGCTGAGCTTTTTTCCATCCTTAACGGGAGATTTATAGTTTTCACTTGTGATGGTTTGAATAGACAACAGGTCAAAAAATTTCCGCCAAAAATGCAACTCTTCATAAAGGTGCAGGCCTGCAGGTATCCCAATAGTTGTTGTACTGCCTGTTGTTTTGGGTGTGATTTTGAAAATTTCTTTTCTTTTTGATGTCAGATTGAATGACAGTGATGGGTTCTTAACGAATTTTTTCTCATTATAATCTCTTCCGCATAAGAAACCGTAGGCTTCTATTTCGTCACCTATCTTTGCAACTTTTAGTTTGCAGTTGTTCGTGCATAACTTACACGTTTCACTATAAACGGGGATTTCTTTTTTATATAGATCCAATCCCCTGAATTTTGTTGAACCCGCATTTTCTTTATTTAATTCAAGGGCTGTGCCCAGGGCACCTGTCAGGTGGCAGAATTTAGAAACATTTATAGGTTTTTGCAGTTTCTGTTCAAAAGCTGCCAGGAGCGATTTATTTTTTGCCGTAGCTCCCTGGAAAGTTATATTTTTTCCTATTTGACCTTCAGAGGCAACTTTTGTAAGGTAATTATCTCTTATGGAGTGAAGGACTGAGGCAAGTATCTCATCTGCCTCATATCCTTCATTCTGGTAATAGTTAAGGTCGCGTTCCATAAATACTGTACATCGGTCGCTTGCAAGAGGTGCTTTCGCGTTTTCGGTGCGCTGTGAGTATTCACTTAACGGGCACTCCAGTCTTTTTGCCTGTTCTTCAATAAAATTACCTGTACCTGCAGCACAGATATTGTTCATGACCGAGAAAGTGACCATACCATCGTTCATGAAGGTAAACTTTGAATCCTGGCCACCTATTTCAATAATAGTATCCGTATTGGGGTTCAACTCATAAGCTGCACTGGCATGGGCTGTGATCTCGTCAAGCATAAGATCAGCTCCAAGGATCTTCCCCACAAACTTTCTTCCCGACCCTGTCGTTCCCACACCAACAATATTGAACTTAAAGCCATGTTTTTTCTCAAGATCTATTATGGACTCGAAGATAACCTGTACAGCCCGCAATGGCTGCCCTGAAGTTCGTGTATACAGCCCTGTAATAACCTCTTTGTCTCTGCTAAGCAATACAGCCTTGGTGCTTGTGGAGCCAATATCTATACCCAGATACACAGGTATGTCATGCTGTGCCGGTCTTGAATAAATATCAATTTCCACAGGCTTCATTGCAGGGAAAAGGGTTGATTGGAACTCATACCTTTCGAGCGACTCAAAATCGGGATAATCTGAAAGCTTTAGCTCCAGGGGTGGGTAATACAGTTTTTTTTCTTTTTTCTCTGAAATTATTAACTGGTGAGCATCTGTAATTTGTGTGTCCGTAATAAGGCCTTCTTCTTTACTGTTTAATGCAGCTCCTATAGCTCCATATACACTTGCATGTTTATCTGCTATTATTGACTGGCCTGTTATTTTTTCCAGGTGTTTGATGACGGCCTGGTTCAAAGCCACTCCTCCGGCGGCAACAACAGGAGTTTTATTGTTATCAAAAAACACAGTATCTACAATGTTTTTGGCCAACCCATAACATAATCCGTCACAAATAGCCTCCAGCGAATACCCTTCCTGCTGCACGTGGATAAGATCAGTTTTTGCAAATACAGCGCACCTCGATGCAATCAAAGGGATGGCTTCCTTGTTGGCAAGAGCCCTGGTGCTAAATTCTTTGATGTTTTTAAGGTTAAGCCTTTCAGCCTGTTGATCGAGAAAGTTACCTGTACCGGCAGCGCAAGAGGTGTTTGGCTTATAATTAAGGTACTCTCCCTGTTCATTAAAAGTTACCAAACCGAACTTTTCCGCTCCGATGATCAACAATGCTTTAACGCCGGGGTTTAACAATTTTGCCGCAGTTATATAGGCAACCCTGGAATCGGTCATTGTACCGTGAGTAAGAATTTTCGGAGTTGAAGAGGTATAGCCTGCAGATTTGATTTTCGAAAGATCGACTTCTTTAAGTAATTTTGCAAGACTTTGAGCTATTTGCCCTTTATGAAAAGTATAAGAAGTGTGGATAATCCGGTCACTATCATCAATAACAGCAATAGAAACAGAAATTGAACCAACATCTATGCCCAGTAAGTTTTTTCGCTTGGTCATTCATGATCCCTTCGTTTTGAAATATTATATAAATAATTTCAACTTCCGTTTTTCATTTGCATAAAATGTATTTAACGTGCTGATTTCTAATAAGGTATGTCTATTAATATTTACTCTTTTATTCTTAATCCATGGAACCCTCATGCTTTATTGTTCCCTTCGGTCACGAGATCGCTATCGCTAAGTTCATTTTCTTTTGTCTACGCTTAGTTGATGAGGGTTTCATATACCAAGAGAACGCCTTATTTAAATAAGTTTTACACTAGTGTTCGGTTAAAAGTTTAAAAATTTCTTATTTTCTTTTATTATCAGTCATTACAAAAGAAATTAAAATTATTTGATTATAAACTTTAATTAATTATAGCCACTAAGACTCAAAGACTCGAAGATT
>PWJZ01000034.1 GCA_003559855.1 Bacteroidales bacterium | reverse complement strand
TTTTCCCGCAGATGTCGCAGATTTTCGCTGATAAATTTAATTGATTATCAGGAATTTATAATCTGCGCATATCAGCGAAATCTGCGGGAAATAATATTTTTGGACTTTTTAGAGTGGACTCTAATTTTAAACAATAAACAACTATGAAACTTTTAAACAATAAACAATTATGAAACGCATAGGAATAATATTTCTGGCCGCTTTGCTTGGTGGCATAATTTCACTGGGTATAAACAATATATTTTGGTCGCAGCAGTCTGATCCGGGCGAAGCCGGACATTTTAATTCACTTGACAGGCCGCCTTCAGGTCTTGCAAGTTATACTTCGAATATACCTGCATCAACGCCTGATTTTACTGTTATAGCGGAAAACAGTGTAAATACTGTTGTTCATATAAGGACTGAATATGTCAGGCGTACAAGTTTGTACGATGAGTTTTTCGGGTTCGGAGATCCTTTTCGTGACTTCTTTTTCGGACCGCGCAGGCCGCAGCAGGAAAGGGCAGTGGTTGGTTCAGGAAGCGGGGTTATAGTAAAGGAAGATGGTTATATAATTACCAATAACCATGTAGTGCAGGAGGCAGATAAGATTGAAGTGACGCTTAACGATAACAGAATATTTGATGCTGTGATTGTTGGAAAGGATCCTACCACAGATCTGGCGCTTATAAAGATAGATGCTGAAGGTTTGCCTACCGCTGTATTTGGTAATTCTGATAATGTAAGGGTAGGAGAATGGGTGTTGGCAGTGGGCAACCCTTTTAATCTGACGTCAACAGTTACCGCAGGGATTGTTAGCGCAAGAGGCAGACATATAAATATTTTGGGAGGAGGTACGGCAATAGAATCTTTTATTCAGACAGATGCTGCAGTTAACAGGGGAAACAGCGGTGGTGCGCTGGTAAACTCAAGAGGCAAGCTGATCGGGATCAATGCCGCAATTGCTTCAAGTACGGGAACATTTCAAGGTTATTCTTTTGCTATACCTTCAAATATTGCCAAAAAAGTTATGGATGACCTTCTTGAATTCGGTGAAATTCAGAGAGGCTTCCTTGGAATAGAAATAACAGAATTGAATTCAAGAGAAGCTGAAGAGCTGGAATTGGATTATTTCCGGGGCGCATATGTTCATAGTGTGCAAAGTGGCGGAGCAGCCGATAAGGCAGGAATTAAAGAAGGTGATCTTATCATAGGCATAGACGAACATGAAATAAGAAATCCGTCAGACCTGCTTGAAACTGTCGGTAGGAAAAGACCGGGTGATGAAGTTACAATAAAATACCAACGCAACGGTAAAAACAGAGAAACAATCGCCGTACTGCAAAATATTCACGGAGAAATTGCTTTCATTGAACCCGGTGAACAAAGCGTGGATGATCTGTTGGGAGCTACTTTTGAAAGTGTAACAAGGGAGGAGAAAAAGAGGTTGGGAATTGATAACGGGGTGAAAATAGCTTCATTGGGAGCCGGAAAGTTACGCCGGGCAGGAGTAAGAGAAGGATTTATAATTACATATATTGACAAAAAGCCGGTTGAATCGGCACGGGATATATCTAAAATCCTTCGTAACAGGGAAGGTGAAGGAGTGCTTATTGAAGGAGTTTATCCGAATGGCGTAAGAGCATATTATGGAGTAGGTATTTAAGACCAGTTGAAATTAATTATCTCACAAATTTAAATTTGAAATTATTTGCAACAGGCTGCATAAAAATGATGTTTTAACCGGGCAAAACTGTCATTAATTTGATAATTTCTGTAATAATAAATGCATTAAAAATCAGTTTTTTTTAACAAAAAGGAAGTATTAATAAAAATAAAACTTTTTTTTATTAAAAAGTCAGAAAAAATTTATATCTTTGCATACTTTTTTCTGCTGGTAATTTTTTATTAATACCTCCTGAACCATAGAAAGTTAAAATACAAAAAAAGATATGAGACAGTTAAAGATATCAAAATCAATTACAAATCGTGACACGGCTTCTTTAGACAAGTATCTTCAGGAAATAGGTAAAGTTCCTTTGATTTCTGCGGAAGAAGAGGTACAGCTTGCTCAAAGGATCAAACAGGGTGACCAGGTGGCTTTGGAGAAGCTTACCAAGGCCAATTTACGCTTTGTTGTTTCGGTTGCGAAGCAATATCAAAACCAGGGTCTTAGTTTACCCGATTTGATAAATGAAGGGAATCTCGGTTTGATAAAAGCTGCAAAAAGGTTTGATGAAACCCGGGGCTTTAAGTTCATTTCCTATGCTGTTTGGTGGATACGGCAGTCAATACTTCAGGCTTTGGCTGAGCAATCGAGGATTGTCAGGTTACCTCTTAACCAGGTTGGTTCATTGAACAAAATAAAGAAAGAAGCCTCCAAACTTGAGCAGAAATACGAACGACCGCCATCTACAGAAGAATTGGCAGACTCTTTGGAACTTAACGAAGAAAAGATAGCCGAATCATTCAGAATATCAACACATCATGTTTCTGTTGATGCACCTTTGGTGCAGGGTGAAGATGCAAGCCTGCTGGATGTTTATATTAACCAGGATTCGCCAAATGCCGACTCAAGTCTGATGCATGAATCACTCGCAAGAGAGATCCAGCGTTCTCTGGCTACACTCACAGAAAAAGAAAGAGATGTTATTAATCTCTATTTTGGCATTGGTATGAATCACGGACTTACACTCGATGAAATAGGCGCAAAATTTGACCTGACACGCGAACGGGTAAGGCAAATAAAAGAAAAAGCTATAAGAAGATTAAAACATACATCAAGAAGCAGGCTGCTTAAAGCTTACCTGGGGCAATAAACCTTTGTCAGGTAATGATGTAAGTGTAAAAGCTGAACGTTTATACATACCAATAACCGCCTGAAAAAACCGTCTTTAAGATTACTTTTAGACGGTTTTTTTATTTGCTTTTATAACTTACTTGTTGTTTGATTAGGTATTTTGTTATCTATTTTTATAAATTTGCATACCAGATAGAGATTGGTTGATAATATTATTTTTTTGTTATTATCTGAAGGAGTGTATTATATTTCAGAGGTCGGGGATAATTTGAAAAGATAAACCTTTAAAAAATGGATAATCCTGCAAACACTTTTCCTGTTGTGGGCAGTTTCATAAAGCGGCGGGATAAAGAGATCCTGTTGAATCAGAAAGCCAGGGTTATCTGGATGACCGGGTTGTCGGGTTCAGGTAAGACCACAATAGCGATACATTTGGAGAGGTTGTTATATCAAAAAGGCTTTTTTACCCAGGTTTTTGATGCCGATTATCTGAGAGCCACCCTTCATCGTGATCTGGATTTTACACTTGAAGGCAGGGCGGAAAATATCAGGAGAATTGCAGTAATGTCAAGGATCTTTCTTGAAGCAGGTGTGATTGTTATTAATTGTTTTATAAGTCCTACCAAAAAAATACGCCAGTTAGCCAGAAAGATAATCGGCTATCATGATTTTATAGAGGTATATGTGAATGCATCTTTTGAGAAATGTGAAAAACGTGATCCGAAAGGGCTTTACAAGAAAGCACGCCAGGGATTGGTGAAAAATTTCACAGGTATTGATTCTCCTTACGAAGCACCTGATAATCCTGATATAGAACTCAATACAGATAAATATTCAATTGAAAATGTTGTTAAACAATTAAGTGATTTTATTATTCCAAAAATAATACTAAAGGTAACGTAATGCGGTCATACAATCTTAATCATTTAAGAGAACTGGAATCAGAAACGATTTTCATCATACGTGAAGTTGCTGCACAGTTTGAGCGTCCGGTACTGATGTTTTCGGGTGGAAAAGATTCAATAGTAATGGTGCATATTGCCGTTAAATCTTTCAGACCTGCAAAACTGCCTTTTCCTTTGCTTCACATAGATACGGGGCACAATTTTTCTGAAACGCTGGAATTTAGGGATGCATTGATTGAAAAAATCGGTGCCAGGCTTATTGTTGGCAGTGTTCAGGAGTCAATTAACAGTGGAAAAGCAGTTGAAGAAACTGGGCCTAACGCAAGCCGGAATATAATTCAAACAGTTACTTTGCTTGATACTATTGAAAAGTACGGGTTTGATGCAGCAATGGGGGGTGGGCGCCGTGATGAGGAAAAAGCAAGGGCAAAAGAAAGGTTTTTTTCTCACAGGGACACTTTCGGACAATGGGACCCGAAAAACCAGCGACCGGAATTATGGAACTTGTTTAACGGGCGTAAAAATGAAGGTGAACATTTCAGAGTTTTCCCCTTGAGCAACTGGACTGAAATGGATATATGGCAATACATTTTGCTTGAACAAATAGAAATGCCTTCATTGTATTTTGCTCATCACAGGGAATGTGTCAACAGAAAAGGAGTGTTGCTTGCAAAGAGCGATTATATAAAGCTTATGGATGGCGAAAGATGGGAAAAAATGACAGTGCGCTTTCGTACTATCGGTGACATGAGCTGCACAGGAGCCACAAAATCGGATGCGGTTACCGTTGAAAACATCATTGAAGAAGTAGCGGCTTCAAGAAGTACCGAAAGAGGCTCAAGAGCCGACGATAAACGTTCGGAAACCTCAATGGAAGATAGAAAAAGAGAAGGTTATTTCTAATGTTCATTATTAAGACAGATTAATAAGATGCGAAAAATCAAGGATGACGGTTATCTTGATATGGAACTCCTGCGTTTTACTACCGCAGGAAGTGTTGACGACGGCAAAAGTACGTTGATAGGTCGTTTGTTGTATGACAGTAAGTCGATATTTGAGGATCAGTTTGAATCAATAAAGATATCAAGCATAAACAGGGGTTTTGAACATGTGAACCTTGCATTACTAACCGATGGTTTGCGTGCAGAAAGAGAACAGGGAATCACCATTGATGTTGCATACAGGTATTTTGCAACTCCTAAAAGAAAATTTATAATAGCCGATACCCCGGGGCATGTTCAGTATACCAGGAATATGGTCACGGGTGCTTCAACCGCAAACCTTGCATTAATTCTTGTCGATTCGAGAAAAGGCATGATTGAGCAAACCAAAAGGCACGCTTTTATTGCTTCATTGCTTGGAATACCTCACCTGGTTATTTGTGTTAATAAAATGGACCTGGTCGATTACAGAGAGGATGTTTTTGAGAAGATCAAAAGTGATCTTCAGGCTTTTGCCTCAAAACTTAACATTCAGGATATACAGTTCATTCCTATTTGTGCATTGCATGGTGATAATGTTGTTGATAAGTCAAAGAATATGCCGTGGTATGGCGGTGCTACTTTAATGTATCTGCTGGAAACAATACACATCGGCAGTGATTTGAACCTTGTCGATTGCCGTTTTCCGGTACAATATGTTATTCGTCCGCAATCAACCGAATATCATGATTATAGAGGATATGCCGGTCGTATTGCGGGTGGTATATATAAGCCGGGAGAAAGGGTTATGATCTTACCATCGGGATTTAACACTTATATAAAAGATATTGACGGGCCTGAGGGTAAAATAAAAGAAGCTTTTGCACCTATGTCGGTTATTATCCGTCTGGAAAATGAATTGGATGTAAGCCGTGGCGATATGATAGTTCGTGAGAACAATGTCCCTGAAATCAGTCAGGACCTTGATATAATGTTATGCTGGATGAGCCCTGAAAAGCTGAAAGTTAACGGCAAATATGCCATAAAACACACTACACGCGATGCAAGGTGTATTGTAAGAAACGTGCTTTATAAAATTGAAGTGAACACACTTCACCGCAATCAGGTTGATAAAGAAGTTGGAATGAACGATATAGCCAGGATATCTTTGAGAACAACCAAACCCTTTTTCTTTGATAAATATAAGCTGAACCGCACTATTGGCAGTGTTATCCTTATTAATGAAGCTACCAATGATACCGTCGGAGCAGGAATAATATTATAGTGAAATAACGGTTTTAGTGTGCGTAAAAAAAATAGTAACCCTGGATTGGCATATGTTTTAAACGGATTATTGCGTAGTATTAAAATACATCCGGGCTGAAGATATCCTTGTAATCATCGGTTTGTTTGTATTTGGAGCAGTCTATTTCAACCGATAATGGTCTTGCCGGTTTTTCAAAATCTTCCATTGTTATGTCAAGTTCATCATCGGCATAAACTCTTTTCATGAATTTTGCCCATATAGGTAGTGCCATATTTGCACCTTGTCCGAGGGTCATGTCTCTGAATCTTGCACCCCTGTCTTCGCAGCCAACCCATATGCCGGTTACAAGGTCGGGTGTGAGCCCTATAAACCATCCGTCGGAATTATTTTGTGTTGTACCTGTTTTGCCTGCAACAGGTTGTGTGAATTGGTATCTGAACCTCAGCCTTCTCCCTGTGCCTTCATCTACGACATTTTTTAGCAGTTCAAGCATGAGGTAAGCAGTTTGTTCGCTCATGGCTTCTTCTTGTGTTGGTAAGAAAGATTCAATAAGATTGCCATTATTGTCAGTTATATGTGTTACAAACGTTGGTTTAATATATATTCCTTTATTAGCATAGGTTGACATTGCCCCGGTCATTTCGTAAACGGAGATATCAGGGGTGCCCAAAGCTAAAGCAGGTACAGGGTCAATGGGGCTTTTTATTCCCATTCGTCTGATAAGGTTTATTACCGCTTGCGGGTTAAATCTTTTCATCAGAAAAGCGGATATAAAATTAACAGAATTGGCAAGCCCCCATTTTAAAGTTACCATTTCGCCTTCCCTGTCATCGGTTGCATTTTTTGGTGTCCAGTCAGAACCGTCGTGCAATCTGAAGGTTACCGGAGAATTAGGCACCTTGGTACAGGGGCTTTCTCCTTCCTGCATAGCAAGTGTATAAAGGAAGGGCTTGAATGTTGAACCTACCTGCCGTCTGCTGCCCGTAACATGGTCGTATTTGAAATGCCTGAAATCATTGCCGCCCACATATGCCCTGACATACCCGGTGTAAGGCTCTAATGCCATCAGTCCGGAGTTAAGAAAATGCTTATAATAGCGTATTGAATCCATTGGGGTCATCACAGTGTCTATATCACCGTCCCATGAAAAGACCTTCATTCTTACGGGGGTGTTGAAAGACTGCATGATAGAGTCTTCGGGTATTCCTTCTCTTTTCATATTACGATATCTGTCACTCCTCCTTATAGCCAATGTGTATATTCTGTTTATCTCTGCAGGAGTTAGGTCCGTGTCGAAGGGTGCATTATGATATCCTTCCCAGTGTTCAAAAAATGTGGGTTGCAGGTATTCGCCCAGATGCTCTCTAATAGCCTCTTCAGCGTATTGTTGTATTCGTGAATCAATAGTAGTGTATATTTTCAGACCATCCTTATAAATATTGTAGTTTGTGCCGTCGGGCTTATAACGTGTTTGGCTCCATCTAACAAGCTCTTGCCTTAGGTTTTCCCTGAAATATGTTGCCAGCCCAGTATGCTGATCATGAATCTGAAACTCTGACATATCCACAGGTATCGTTCTGAGAGAATCAAATTCATGTTTCTCAATATATCTGTAACGTGCCATTTGGCTTAACACAACATTTCTTCTTGCCAATGCTCTTTCGGGGTTTCTGACCGGGTGGTACCATGACGGTGCTTTGAGCAATCCTATAAGCATTGCTGCTTCCTCCGCTTTAAGCTCATCAGGCTTTTCATTAAAATATGTTTTTGCTGCGGAGTTTATACCATATGCGTGGCTGCCAAAGTAAACAGTGTTAAGATACATTGCTATTAGCTCTTCTTTGGTATAGTTTCGTTCGAGCTTTATAGCCGTCACCCATTCTTTAAGCTTTATTATTACTATTTCAAGAGTTGAGGGATCCTGCTGCCTGGGGAAAAGGTTCTTGGCAAGCTGCTGACTTATGGTACTGCCTCCACCGGCACTGCGCTGCCCCACAATTATAGTTCTTATCAAAACCCTGAACACACTTCGTATATCAACCCCCGAATGATAGTGAAACCTGATGTCCTCAGCCGACAACAAGGCATTGACAATGTCGGGCGATAGATCCTCATAACTGATGTTGGTGCGATTGTGTATATAATAAGTTCCAAGCAATACACTGTCGGCAGAATAAACTTCACTGGCAAGATTACTCCTTGTGTTTTCAAGCTCCTCAAATGAAGGCATCGGACCCAGTATACCAATGTTTATTGCAAAAAACAAAAGAAAAATAAAGATTATAGGTGCAAAGAAGATAATCCAGAATCTCTTTACATAATGTGTTAAGTTCTTTTTCCTGTTTTTGCTTCTTTTATTCATTGTTATTTACCGGTGTTTATTTGTATTTGGTAACGTATTAATGTCGAAAATATTTTTATTTTCTTTCTATACGTATTCCGATATCTGATATTCCTTCCAAAACTTCTTCCCTCATGGCTTGTTCAAAACTGAATGTGTATTTTCCTTTGACCTGAAACCACACATTTTCACGCATTAAAAAGCTGTTTGAACGTATCTTACCGACCCCTTTACCTGTCCATTTTCCGTGTTTATCGGCAAGTATGCACTCCAAAGTATCGCGAACAGTACGGCCATCAGGAAATTCCGTGTCGAGAAACATATAGAGGTTCATGTATTTGTAATCAACGCTGTTGCGAACATTTACATGAATATTATGTAAATTAATCGTATCATTTATTTCCGCCTCAAATATAACCTTGTCTTCATAGTGCCATTGCATTTCAGGTATATTTTTGTTCTTTTCAAAAACCACACTGCGGTTGCAACTTATTGAAGAGGTTGTTAACGCTAAAAGTATAATGTAAAAGATAAAGCCGGATCTTTTATTCATGAAAAATAATATTTATTTTAAAGGCTGATAATAAAAATATATGTTCTTTAAATATGATATTGGTTATTTCTGAGTTGTAATTTATTTTTTTTGATTTTTTTTCTTTTTTCCACGTCTCCTTTTTGGTTTTTTTGGTTTGTCGAATCTTTCAACACTTTCTTCTTCCGGGTTTATCATGTCGATATTTTCTTCAACCTCTTCCATTATGATTGATTCCTCAAGCTCTTCCGGTATTATCCCTTTTTGGTTCATTGCAATTATATCCCATGCTCTTTTGGAAGTAATTAATATCATTTGTTCATGGGCATGTTCGTATGCATAATAAATTTTATGGTGAAGGGTGTCGGGTTTTTTGAATATTGCGGTACCTTTTTTTGTTTCGAGTATTATATTAGGATCGGGCAGATATTTTGCATAATCGTTGTAGCAATCGTTTTCAAAATTGATACAGCATTTCAGTTTACTGCACTGGCCGGCTAATTTTTGCGGGTTGAGCGTAAGTTGTTGCGTTCTGGCAGCGTTGGTTGTTACTGACCTGAAGTTTGTCAGCCATGTTGAACAGCACAATTCGCGTCCGCATGAGCCTATGCCGCCCAGGCGGGCTGCTTCCTGGCGCATACCTATCTGACGCATCTCTATACGCACATTGAAAGTATCGGCCAGGATTTTAATCAACTCACGAAAATCAACCCTGTCATCGGCCGTGTAATAAAATATTGCTTTGGTCATATCTCCCTGGTATTCTACATCGCTTATCTTCATTGAGAGATCAAGGGAATCAGCTATTTCCCGGGATTTGTACATCGTTTCGTCTTCACGATTGACGGCGGAAATCCATTTTTCAACATCCGATATTTTCGCTTTACGGTAAACTTTTCTTAATTCGGTATTGTTGATGTCAATATTTTTGTTTTTCATCTGAAGCCTGGCTGCTTCACCGTTGAGCGTAACAATACCTATTTCATGACCCGGAGAGGCTTCGACGGCTACAATATCACCCTCACCAAGATTTAATTCGACGGGTGCATTGAAGAAATCCTTGTGGCTGTTCTTGAGCCTGACTTCAACAACCTCAGTTGAATCAGACCTGTCAGGCATTTTTATGTTTTTCAGCCAGTTTATTGCATTCAACTTGCTGCACGATGGTGAATAAACCTTCCATTGCTTATTCTGAGGGTCGGGCGCACACCTGCAACCCCTTGATATAAAATTGTTATTGTTGTTATTATTATCCAAAACGTGATTTTTTTGCAAAATTAATCATTTTTGAGCCTCCTTTTAACCCCGATGATGTATAAAAAATATTCATTAAATCAGTTTAATAATTATACGATCAAAAAAAGCCCTATTTTTTTTTCTCTTACACTTAATGTACCGGTCAGATTACGGTCTTTTCAGAAATGGAATTAACCTTAAATAACAAAAAGTATATTGATTTTATGAATAAGATAGTTTGAAAAATTTATGCATTTTAAATGAAAGATCCGCAAACAAAATTTTTCCATTGGCATTCCTTTCTATATGGCTTATAGCATCATCAAAACTTTCATTTATGGCTATTATGTTTTTATGATTTACAAATTTTGAGAATTTTAACAAAAAATCGGACACTTCATCAAAATTTTTTACCGGTTCAATGGCATTGTAATTCATAAGCAGACATTGATTGAATATTTTCAAGCCGAATTCAAGAAATGCTTTTTGTTTTTCGCGTCCGAAGGAGGCTATTTTATCGGTATGGGCAAAAATTTCGGCGGGTTTCAGAATATAGCATGACCTGAGCCAGTCTCGGAACAGATAAAATATTTCTTCGGGCTGGTTTAGTTGAAAAAGTTCAAGTGCTTCGGTAAGGCTGCCGGAAGCTTGAAAGCTTATATTTGAGGCAGCTTCTTTGCGGCACCCGCATTTTTCAATCAGTGCGTTTTTTATTTCCGTTCTGCTAAGCGGGGGGAAGCGTATGAGCTGCAATCGCGATAATATGGTTTCAGGTATCTGGTGCAGGTCGGTTGTGATAAAAATAAATATTGTGTAATCATACGGCTCTTCAATTATTTTTAACAATTTCGGTGCTGCATTATACTGAAGCTTTTCTGCCATCCACAAAATAAATATTTTATATTTGCTTTCATAAGTCTTTATACTTGCCAGACGAATTATTTCATTGCAATCCTGTGCATTGATAATTGCCTGTTTCTTTTCGATTCCTATATGTTCATACCATTTTGAAAGTGACATATAATGAGAGTCAAGGATTGCTTCCCTGAACTTATTGATATATAATTTGCTGTTGGATTTATCATTATCTTTTCCGGGTGCTGCAGGGAAGAAAACATGCAGGTCGGGGTGTGCTATTTTGTTGAATTTCAAACAGGCGTTACACTGCCCACAACTATCATTCTGGCCGCGATCATTGCAATTTATGTACCTGGCATAGGCAAAAGCCATACCTAAAGCACCACTGCCCTCATGTTCGGCAAATAAATAACCATGACTTATCCGGTTTTTGTTGACATTATCAATAAGCTGGTTTTTGATTTTTTCCTGACCCGCGATATCTTTAAAAAACATGATGAACCTGGTATTAATGATTGTTCAGTTAAATTATTGCTATGGTATTTATCCGGTTTTTTTTGCAAATATACAATGCCGTGCCGGTTTATTTGATAAAGAATTTACCTGTCTTTATACGATATATCTCGGTATATTTGCCGGCAATCTTGCCAGCAGCTGATAGTTAAGCTGATCGCTCATTTCGCAAAAAGATGATATGCTTATGCTTAATCTTCTTTGCTTGCCTATTAATACCACTTCATCACCTTTTTCAACATGTGGCAGGTCTGATACGTTAACGGTCATTGTGTTCATTGTAACTATTCCTATAACCGGAACTCTTCTTCCTCTGATAAGTACCCTTCCGGTGTTGCTTAGTGAACGGCTGAATCCATTTGCATATCCTACCGGTATTACGGCAATTTTCATTTTTTTATTTGCCAGATATGATGTGCCGTATCCGATAAATTTGCCCGGTTCCACTTTTTTGACTGCCATAACTCTTGTTTTCCAAGAAATGAGTCGCCGCAGGTGATTGCTTTCAGACGGATTTTTGCGGAATCTGTACATATGTGTTTCGGGGCTTGGCCAAAATCCGTACTGTGCAATACCTATACGTACCATGTCCATAATGGTTTGAGGGTAGGTTAAGGTAGCTGCGGAGCTTGCAGTGTGCCTTCTGATCGGTATGAGATTGTGACGCTGAAAATACCTGTTAAACTTGTGGAACATCCTGATCTGATTTTTGATCCGTACATAATTGGAAATACTCTCGGCACCCGCAAAATGCGTGCATAAGCCCTCAAAAACAAAATGATCAACATTTTTTTTCATGAAATCAATTAAGCCGGGTATCTGCTTATATTCGAATCCGGTACGGTGGAAACCTGTTTCAACTTCCAGATGTATACGAGCCTTCTTCTTTAAAGACCTGGCATTCTCAACGGCTTTTTCAAACTTAACGGGGTCGAAAACAAAAAATTCAATATCATTCTTTATAGCCCATTCTATCTCCTCATGGTCAAGTAATCCCATTATCATTAAACCCGACGATTCCGACTTGACTTTAAGTGCTTCGAAAGCTTCATTGGCAGAAAAAACCGCAAAATGGTCGATACCAACATCCTCTGCCATCGGTATAATGTTTTCAATACCGTGCCCGTATGCATTCCCTTTGATTACAGACGATAATTTTGTCTCTTTCCCTATTATTTTGCGCAAATACCTGATATTGTTTCGGTATGCTGATTTGCTCAACTCAATATGAGATGTGTTAAACATGGGTCTATTTTGTTTTTTTTATTACCAATAATGTTTTAAGGTTACAATCATAAGCTGAAAACAAAAGCCCGGGTTATTATAGCTTATTATAATGTTTTATCTGACTTCCGGTTTCCGGCTTATGATATTTATTATAAATACTGTTCAGAATACCTGAAAAAATTTCAATTCCGGTTTCAATAATCTCATCCGGAAAATCGTAATTAAAATTATGCAGGCTTGGATGACCGGTTCCTGCACCCAAACCCCATAGAGCTCCCTTGTAGCTATTTGTAAAGTTACCAAAATCTTCCGACCACCTGAACGGTTTTTCAATCCAAATTACAGGTTTACCTGATTTTTGAGCTGCGTCATACAGATGATCCATTGCAATTTTATTATTGACGGTGGCAGGAAATTCTTCGGTGTATTTTATTGAACTGCTTATATTATACTGCCGGGCTTTTTCTTCAATAATGCTTTCGGCAAGTTTTTGCAGCTTATCCATGTCGTCGTTGCGGTAGGAGCGGAATGTTGCCATTAATTCGGCTTTGCCCGGATTGGTTCCAAAGGCTATGTTGCCGATCCTAGCGTGGATAATTGTTGACAGGGTAAAGTTCTCAAATATCCCATCTTCTTTCGGCAGGTTTTCAAGCTCCAGGATCAATTCGGCTGTCAATCTGGCCGGGCTGTTACCTTGTTCGGGATGTGCGGCATGAGACGATTTACCTTTAAGATCAATTATTATTCCTTTTGAAGCGGATGCGAAAATATTTTTACCCAGTATTATTGAATTTTTTTCAAATCCCGGCAGATTATGCAGTGCAAAAACATAATCTGGTTTTAATTTTAAGAATTGCGGGTCTTCGAGTACTTTTGCCGCACCTTGTCCTGTTTCCTCTTCAGGCTGAAACAAAAGAATTACCCTGCCTTTTTTAAGCGGATTTTTGTGCAGGTACATTGACAGGCCGCATAAAATTGTCATATGCCCGTCATGCCCGCATAGATGCCCAATGCCTTTATTGACAGAGCGATACGCAAAGGTGTTGCTTTCTTCAATTGGTAGAGCATCCAGGTCGGCGCGCAGCATCACAACGGGGCTTGCATCGTCTTTGCCATAAATGAAAGCAATTCCATGACCGGCTATGTTTTTAATTATCTTATCTGGCTTATATTCCGAAATAAACCTTTCAATTTTTCCGGCTGTATCTTTTTCATCACCAGATAATTCAGGATGTTTGTGCAGCTCTCTTCTTAAAGCATATAACTTTTCTCTTTCTTTTTTCGAAAAAAGACTCATTTATTTTTTCTTTTTGATGAAAATTTTATTCTTTTCCCTTCATCTGTTTTTATTTATGCCACGAAGTTATGGAAAAAATCGGTAGTTCCTTAACCCGGACAATTCGCACGCAAAAATTTTTAAACAGACGAATTTGGGCAATCTGAACCCCGGGATGATTTTAGGGAAAGAGTAATGAGATAAACTGATAATCTGATGCATTAAGATTTTTAAATTATCTTATGGGAAAACAATTTCTACCTTATCGTTACCAAGTTTGGTAACTTTAATATTTTCCTTATAAAATTTGCCGACTCCTTTTGTCAGCCCAACCATAAAATCAATCAAACCCCGGGAAGATTTGTACTTCATAATCAGGGTCTTGTCATTCTTCCACTCATATTCGAACCTGGGCGGTTTTGCATCAGGCAAGTCATTTGTCATGGCAACATGTACTGAATCCATTTTCAGGAGAAATTCTTTTGCTGAATTTGCTTTTTTATAGAAAATCTTATAAAATTTTTGCAAATATACGTTGTTCATATAATCGCCAAATTCATCTGCTGCTTGAGGCAGAGATATTTTTAAGACATCGCAAAGCGAATTAACAACTTTAAGAACAATCTGATCGTCAACATTTGTAGTTAAATGTATCATAGGTTCTTAATCAATTCCTGCTTTTTTTAATGCACTTTGCCATTTTTCTTTTCCAAATTTTTCCTGAACCATTTCTTTTAAACCTAATACTATTACTCCTTTCATTTTACACCTTCTTTCTTATTTTAGTTTATAATATTGTTTATTTTTTTAAAGAGTGATGATTTTAATATGATTAAACCAAAGATAATATTTTTTGTGGAAAATGGCGGAATTATAATGTGTTAATTGTCCTTTTATTTATAGCTTATTTATATGTTTCATTATGAAAGAAATTGAAGTTAAAAAGATTTTCTTTGCATTTTGATATCTTTGAAGCGGATAAAATAGCAGTTGTCTGACCTTGCTGTTTTATCCGGCCAGGGATATAAGTTTTGAACACGGAAAAAGGTATGACGTGAATTATTTTCAGTTATTCAAGGCAAATACAAGGATTTTGACATTTGGGGCTTTAATGGTCTTTTTCAGTAGTTTTGGCCAGACCTTTGTTGTTTCTTTGTATATACCATCTTTTGTTGAGCATTTTGATATTACCAGCGGGTTTTTCAGCGGCATGTATGGTGTAGCTACTTTGCTGAGTGCAGCTACACTGATTTTTGTTGGCAAGAAGATTGATTTTGTGCCGTTAAGGCGTTTTGCTTTATTTGTGGTCTTGGGAGTAATTGCAGCATGTTTAATCACAGCTTTTTCCTGGCATTTGGCAGTGTTGTTTTTAGGTGTGTATAGTTTGAGGTTTTTTGGCCAGGGTTTATGTATGCATACTGCTGCTACAACTATGTCGCGATATTTCGTTAAGGTCAGGGGTAAAGCTCTTAGTATTTCTTTTCTCGGCTTTCCTTTGGGGGAGGCTGTATTTCCGGTGTTGGTGGCAACAGGAATTGGTATTCTTGGATGGCGTGAGACTCTGGGGGTAAGTGCAGTTTTGGTTGCCGTAGTATTACTTCCATTGACGATCTTTCTTTTACATGGCTTGTCACGTGATAAGATCAATGAGGGAGCAGGCGAAGAAGAGAAAAAGGAAGCGTTGACTAAAGAGGCGGAAGGCAAAATATGGAAGCAGCAGGAAGTTATTCGGACGCCCTGGTTTTACCTTTTTGCTCCTACGGTTTTTCTTGTTGGATTTATGCAGACAGCACTTTTCTTTTTTCAGACATATATTGCAGACTTTAAAGGCTGGTCAACCGAATGGATGGCCGGGAGCATAGTCGGGTATGCTATAACCTCATCTTTAACATCATTACTGGTTGGCCCGTTAATTGACAAATATTCTGCCAGAAGAATCTTCCCCTTTATATTACTTCCTTTAGCTTGTGGTATACTTCTTTTATCATTAAGCACAAATCCATTGATCACACCATTTTACTGGCTTTTAGTTGGTATAACAGGGGGGTTGAATTCGCCTGTTATGTCGGCTCTTTATGCTGAAACATATGGTACCCGGAGTGTCGGGACGGTTAGAAGCTTATTTATATTTGTGATGGTTGTCAGCACTGCTTTAGGCCCTGTAGTTTACAGCTTTTTCCTTGGTGAAGGTTTTAGCTTTGACCAAATCCATTTTGGGGCTATTGGTGTGATATTGTTGAATATGCTTTTTATTTTGTGGTATAATATAACACGACGATAACATTATTTACAAAAATATTTTTTATTTGTCTATTTTTGCATGCTTTAATTTTGTTATTTTTAAAACGTACTTTATAAGATAAGTAAAAGCATAGTAATATGATAAGTTTTTACATCATACCACTTTTGGTTGCTATGTTTTTAGCGATCAACATGGGTGCCAGCGGAACTGCTCCTTCATTTGCCGCTTCATACGGGGCTAACATAATAAGGAAAGATATGATTCCCGGCTTGTTTGGGATATTTGTCTTTGCCGGTGCTGTTATTGCAGGAGGGAAGGTTATTGAAACCGTTGGTGGCGATATACTTCCAAGTGAGTCCGTCACAACAATAGTAGCTGTGATTGTCTTGGGGTCTGTGGCACTATCGTTATTTTTTGCTAACATACTAAAAGTGCCTCAATCAACAAGTCAATCAACTATATTTTCCTTGGTCGGTGTATCGGTATATCTTGGTATACTTCAGACAGACCGGTTGTTTATAGAGATTATACCCACATGGTTTGTGACCCCTATATTGGCTTTTGCAATTTCATATCTGGCAGGTAGGTTTATTTATTTGCCTTTGCGTGACAGGTTAAAGCATATACTTCAAATTTTAAGGAATAATAATATTCTAAAATATTTTGTTCTTGCAACTTCCTGCTATGTAGCATTTGCTATTGGGGCTAATAATATGGCTAATGCAGCAGCACCGGTTATTTCTATGTCGGTTAATATGCTTGGAGTGGAAGCCGGAAGTGATAATTATACTTTGCTTATGCTTATTGTAGTATTTATGGTGGCACCTTTTTTTGGTATAGGGAGTTCACTTATGGGTGGCAGGGTTTTGGATACCACCGGGAAAAACATTGTCAGCTTTGGTTCATTGGGAGCAAGCTATATATCCTTTATAACGGCTACGATACTTCTGACTGCTTCGCTGTGGAGAGGGATACCAACTTCACTGGTACAAATGAATACAGCTGCTATAATAGGAGTGGGGATGATAAAGAACGGCTTTTCAGAAACATGGAGAAATGCACCTTTGAAAAAGATATTTATAATTTGGCTGGCAGCACCAGTCATTGCGCTGATACTAGCCCTGCTGTTTACATGGATCGCTGATGCAACAGGACTTTTGGATTATAAATCACCGTAAGTGGATGAAGGCATTACTATCCAAAGGATTATGTAAACCAGAATCCCGGGAAATGCTGCGCTTAAAATAGAGACCAGCAAATATAACAGCCTTACAATAGTTTTATTCCATCCGAAATATTCGGCTATGCCACCGCATACACCGGCAATAACCCTGTTGTTTGACCGTGTTAGTTTTTTGTGGTTCAATTTGAAAGAAATTTAAAATCATCACCTGCAAAAATAGCAAAAAACTGTTTTGGTTTTATGATTAAAATCTAAAGATTATTTGAGCTTTGCAAAATAAAAAACCAACAATATAGATAATATGCAAAAAAAGGAAATTTTTAACAGGTCGCCCGCACGTCCATTTCCCAACCTGAATAAAGCAGAAATCCAAAGACCAAATATCAAAATAAGATACAAATAGTCAGGGCATGACTTTTCTGTACCGGTTAATAAATCCCTTTAAGTTGCAATTAACGGAGAAATTTAAAAATTTTTCACGCATACACTATCAAAACTTCGATGGACGACCTTATTTTTACCTTATCAGCTACAAAACATAAGCCTTCATAGCAAAAATCCACAATATAATACTCTAACCTTATTACCTTATATTAATAACATAAGGTAATAAGGTTTAATTGAGGTGTGATTTCATTTTGCTATTAAGGTTAAAGTTGAGAAATGAATAAGGTTTGAATAAGGTCTTAAAACATTTATCCTGAAAGTTTGAATGTTCCCAAAACCCGTACTTTCAGGATGCGAGGGGTGCTAATGGCAACCCCAATTACACAAATTTATATCGAAAAGTTTGTGAAGCAAACATACCGTATTACAGGCTGAAAGCCTGCAACAATAAAGCCCGGGGCAATGCCCCGTGGTATGAAGCCCCCACAAAACCCATCAGCCTGAAGGGCTGAAAGAAAATTAGCCTATAAAAAACAATCGTTATTCAACCAATTCATAATTTTGTTTCAGGCTTTCAGCCGGGACCGGATTTAGGGTTGTTTCATAACTCCGGGCTTTGCCCAAGGCTCTGTTGTTTAAGCCTTTCAGGCTATAAAGCCGTAATAAACATTGATTAAAATCCGGATTTCAAAATTTTTAACACTTAGTAGCTATATATATTTTTACTTGGACGGCAGCTTAGAAAAAATAATTAAAAACAATTAGCAAACATAAAAATAAAGATTACCTTTGCACCTGTTTTAGCATAATATAGATCTGTATAGCAAGTTTTTATCG
>PWJZ01000004.1 GCA_003559855.1 Bacteroidales bacterium | reverse complement strand
GACATCTGCCATAATTAATTTCTTATATTGAAATGCTGAATATTCCCTGTAAAGACGTGCTTTTCGGCACGTCTCCCTTTAATACCAAAGGCAATTTTGTACAGACGCGTATAGGCGCGTCTCTTTTCATAGCAAAGTGTTTTATTTTCTTTCAAACACAATTTCCCCATCAACAATAGTCATGACAACTTCCACATCCAGTATTTCGTCATGTGGTATTTCCAGCAGGTTACGGTCGAAGACAGTTATATCTGCAAGTTTGCCTACTTCAATAGAGCCTCTTATGTCATCTTCAAAGGCAGCATATGCATTGTTGAGGGTATAGGCTTCTATGGCTTCTTCGACAGTAATTCGTTCTTCCGGGAACCATCCACCTTCGGGTTTTCCTTTAACTGTTTTTCTGGCTACTGCGGCGTATATGGTATATTTAGGATGAACATGGTATTGGGCTGCGCTTGTTCCCGGCCAGTCGGACCCGAAGCTGAGTATGGCACCATTGTCGAGCAGTGACCTGAAGGCGTATGCTCCCTTGCAGCGTTCATAGCCTATACGTTCTTCCATCCATCGCATATCATCTGAAAGGTGGTATGGATTAACTTCGGCGATAACGTTGAGGTCATTAAACCTTGGGAAGTCTTCCGGGCGTACTACCTGTGCATGTATAACCCTGAATCCCGTGAGGTCAACACCTTCATTTTTTAATCTTTCATACAGATCAAGCATTTCGGCAACACCCCTGTCGCCAATGGCATGTATATTAGGTACAAATCCTGCTTCAAGCCCTTTCATTATAAGATCATACATCTTTTCCATGTTTCTTTCTGAAAGATCCGGGCAATCGCTGGTGTGCCGGCGCCAATGTCCGTAATTATCGGGCTGGTCATCATATGATTCGAAAAACAAAGCACCATGCGTTCCCATGATGCCGTCAATATAGCCTTTTAAAGCCCCATAGCGCAACAAATTGCACTCTTCTTTTGTTTCGGGATGGTGCCCCATAGTAAAACCTTTCTCTTTAAGCTCTTCACCTCTTGAAAGGTCGGGCCTGAGCCATATACGGGCTGTCAGTTCATTATTTTTATCAAGCTCAATGAACCTTTTCGTTTGTTCGGGAGTAGCAATATCGTGTACTTCAACAATACCTGCTTCCCTGAGAGCTTTAAGTGCAGCCCTGTTTTCATCCAATAGCCTTTCATGAGATTTTGGTTCAATAGCATTTTTGAGTATTTCAAATGCTTCAGTATCTCTGAAAATAATTCCTGTGGGTGTTCCATCGTCATCAAACTCCATTCCTTCAACAGGATTATCATATAAGTTAGCAGCTTTGAGCGCTGCTTTATTGGCAAGCCACTCCTTGTAATCGAAACGGCAAATAAAAACAGGGTTTTCGGTAGTGATATCATCGATCATGTTTCTGTGTGGCCTCCAGAAGTCCAGGTCATCATGCCTGTCCTTGCCGGCATCTCCCAAAGCCCACTGCTCGTAGGCACCCCACAGACCTTCGGTTATCCACTCACCATCATCCAATATATTTACTACTCTATTGATTTCTTCTCTAAGACCGTCTTCATCAGAAACGGTCATCAGGTTGGCATCGTTGATCAGTACGCCAGCCCTGTTGAAATGAACATGTGCATCAATCATGCCGGGAGTTACGAAGCTTCCATTAAGATCAATAACTCTCGTATTTCTGCCAATGTGTTTGTCAACATCTTCATCGTTTTTAAATACCCCGGTAAGTTTATTGCCGTTAATAGCAATAGCCTCAGCATGAGATCTGTCTGCATCAACAGTGTATATTAAGCCATTGCGCAGTACAATGTCAGCCTTTTTTTCAGGTTTACAACCAGTGAAGAGAAAAATGGTTGTTGAAAAAGCAATTAAAATAAACAGTGAAAGAAATCCGGATTTCATAGTAAGCCCTCCTGTTTTTTAAAAAAACCAATGAGTATTTAAAAGTTTTCTTTGACGAATATAATGATAAAAATTCATTTAATTGGGATGATTTTATTTGATTGTAATGACTCATTATTATGGTGAGGCCATGTTTTATCCTGATTATTTTGGACTAAATATGATTAATTCATTATTAGTTATTTACATAATTTTATTTAAAGGTTAAATAATGTTATAATTTTTGATATATTAGCAAAAATTTACTCTAATAGTTTTACAGATGGGCAGAGTTCTAACAGACCGTGATTTATGGCTTTTAATAGCGCAGAGTTCGGTTGCTGACATGTACCGTCCTTTGAATTTGCGAGGAGCAAACCTTGAAGGTGCCAATCTTTCTGGGGCTGATCTTTCCGGGGCAAATCTTTCCAAATCCAATTTAAGCGGAGCTATATTAAAGGGTATTAATCTATCCGGGGCTTATTTGGCTGATACTATACTTACCAACGCCGACCTTTCTGATGCCAATCTTGATGGTATAGTACTTGAATATGCTGATTTACGTGGAAGTATTCTCAGAAAAGCCGACCTTACCGATGCAAGGCTCAACAGGGCGATATTAACAAAAGCTGATCTTGTAGAAGCTGATTTAAATCGTGCCGACCTTTCTCAATCAAAAATGGATCATGCCGATCTTACAAGGGCAAAACTCGAAAAAACAAATCTGTCAGGAGCCGACTTATCTTACGCAGATATATTTGAGGCAATTTTCACAAAAACATACATGAACGATACAAAAACAAGGGGAATAAAAAATTCCGAAAGGGCGAAAGGATTTAAAGGAAAATAACATTTATTTCTTTTTCAGCATTATGCCTGCGGCAAACCTTCCCGTTTTACCATCAGAAGCCCTTGAAGAGAAAAAACTTTCGTTATTGCACTTAGTACATATTGAAGCCTCTTCTATATTCTCGGGTTTTACACCAAGTTCGGTGAGTTGTTTTTTATTGGCTTGCCACAAGTTTAAATAGTATTTATCTTTTTGTTTGGACGGTATCATAATATCTTTTCCGGTAAAACCTTTATCCATATATTCACGGTAAACATCATTACCTGTTTCATAACAGCAGGGACCTATTGAGGGTCCTATACCTGCGTAAATGTTACCGGGTTTACTTCCGCAAAACCGGATCATCTTTTCAACGGCTTTTCCGGTAATTTTGTTTACAGTTCCTTTCCAGCCTGCATGGATAACGGCTGCTGCATGGTTGTCGGGTTCATAGAGCAAAACAGGTACGCAATCGGCTACTTTAACAGTTATGCAAATATCAGGCAGGGATGTTATCATGCCGTCCGCATTTCCCAGGCTGCTTTCCTCATCGGCAGAGCTAGAGCCACGTAGTGAATTGTCGACAAAAAAAATATTTGAACCATGACATTGACGTGCAAAAGTAAAATTGCCGAAAGAAATATCTGTCGCTTCAGATAAAGCTTTTCGGTTTTGAATGACATTATGGTCATCGTCGCCGATATTAAACCCGATATTCAGGCTTTTAAACTGACCATTGCTGCAACCGCCTTTTCTGGATGAAACAAAATGAGTAATATTGTCAAAGTCTGACAGGTTTTTGAACAAATACAATTCTATGCCTGAAATATTAATAGTTTTCAAGGTATTGTTGGTTTGTATGGCTTATCTTGTTAGTTGTTGATAATAGGTCACCTGTAACCGGTCATTGGTCATTTTACCGTAGTTTACAACTGGTTCCTTGCAATTGCCCATTCAACACAAAAGCTTTCAATCAATTATCATATTCACAGATCGGCATATTAACATATTGACACAACAATATATTATCTCCCTCCATTAATTCACTCACTTTCCATACGTATATAACCATAGAAAACATCTTCATGCCATTGCGGAAAAACATCAGAACTGGCAAGATCTTTACCAATGTTGAAAAACAGCCAAAGGTTCTGGTATAATCCGTCATAATTCCACAAATCGTGAACTATATCGGTTGGTTCATGATATCTGCGGCTCATATCAAGAGCTACCATTTTTGAATAATCTTCATCTTTTCCTATGTAATCTCTACCTCCTCTGGCATATATCATAGGAACACCTTTTCTGACGAAATTATAATGGTCAGATCTGAAGAAGCCTCCTGCGTGTGGAGCAGGGTCGGGTCTGATGATTCTCCCTTGTTTTTCAGCATATTTTTCGAGATAATCATCAATTTCAGATAGTCCGTAGCCTATGGCTGTAATATCATAAGTAGGCCCATAGACATTAAGGGCATCCATATTTATTCCTGCGGCGGTTTTTTCTGTTGGGAAAAGGGGGTTTTCAGCGTAGTAATACGAGCCGAGCAATCCATATTCTTCGGCTGTAACTGCCATAAATACCACAGAACGTTTCGGTGGTTTTTCCAGACCGGCAAAACGTTCCGCCATGGATATTACTCCACCGGTACCCGTGGCATTATCAACAGCACCGTTGTATATAATAACCTCATCATTTTTTACTTCTTTTCCGAGGTGATCCCAATGGCCCATATAAACAACAGTTTCATCGGGATATTTGGTGCCTTCTATGTATCCTATCACATTATAGCAATCAATTTGTTCATACCTGTTATCAAAGCTTATGGATGCATTAATATTCATTGGTTCAGCGGTAAAACCCCTTTGTTTGGCTCTTTGCATTGCATCTTCAAGGGTTGTACCTGCAGCTTCGAAGATCTTGGTAGCTGCATCGTGGTGTATCCAACCCTCTACCTTAACGTTGTATTCATCATTTTGATCAAGCTCATATTGTGTTCCTGACCATGAGTTCCTAACGACTCCCCATCCGTAGCTGGCAGGCTCAGTTTGATGCACTATTATTGCAGCTTCAGCACCCTGCCGTGCAGCCTCAGCATATTTGTAAGTCCACCTGCCGTAATAGGTCATAGCACTGCCTGTAAACAGATCTTCATCTCCCGTGGCAAAACCGGGATCATTTACCAGGATAACAACTGTCTTGCCTTCAACATCAACTCCTTTATAATCATTCCAATCATATTCTGGAGCAACAATACCATAACCGGCAAATATCATCTGATTTTCTTCAACCGATATTTTATTTTCCAGACGTTTGCTCATCACTATCATTTCATTGCCATATCCGAATGAATGCAGTATTTCCCCGTCATTGTTGCTTATTAACAGATCAGTGAAATTTTTCCCTTCAATTTCAACAAGAGGAACGGTTTGCCTGTAACTACCATTATACGCTGGCTTTAATCCTATTCTTTCAAATTCGCTCTCAATGTATTCTACAGCTTTTTGCCCACCCCTGCTTGCAGGCGCACGACCTTCAAAATCATCTGATGCCAGTGTCTCTATATGACGTTCGAGATGAGGACAAAACTCTTCAATGGGCTCAGGTGAAACCTTACAACCTGTAAATATTATTGAAATTAAAAAATAAAATATAAAATTTGTTGCAATATATTTTTGATTTTTAAGCATAATGATTTGTTTTAAATTAAAAGTCCGGTTTAAAAAGTATTTATACGCAAATTTACCCCGTTGGATGATCTCATAGAAAAAGAATAAGTTGAAAAAGAAAACATCCAACGGGGTAAACACAAATTATTCACAAATTTACACAAATTAAATAGTTGATTATCAATATTGTAAAAAATAAAGTATTTCATAGTATAAGCAATAGGTTTGTTTTTATACCAAAATCAATTAAGTTTTTAAATATAACAATTAAACTGTTTCTAAGTTGTTGTTATTACGTGTGTAATATGATAAATAAAATTAAAAATAGTAAAACAACCGGGCAAAATAATAAAAAAAATCACTGTAAGAAAGATATTTACATTTTTTGGGATTTTTATTTAAAATATTAACCACAGTGTGCCACAAAGCTTATAACAGGTCAATCTTAATAATAAACGAATAATATTGTTTTTATTCTTTGAGTTACTGTGGTAAATATTAAATATTTCATAGACATTAAAGGCAACTGGTGAGAAAGAAAAAATTTTATACAACCTTGCTGTTATAGAATTAATTATTTTTATTATCTTTGCAGCCCGTTAACAGAAGAATAAAAAAAGAATAATTTGAAACAATTTTCCAGATGTATGCAGTTGTAGAAATAGGGGGTCATCAGTTTAAGCTTGAAAAAGACCAGAAGATATATGTAAACAGGCTTGAAGCAGAAGAGGGCAGCAATGTTGAGTTTGACAATGTTTTGCTTTTTGCCGATGATAAAAAGGTGAAAGTCGGCAAGCCTGTGGTAAAGGGTGCTAAAGTAAAGGCAAAGATCCTTGGGCATCCTAAGGCTGATAAAGTGTTGATATTCAAAAAGAAAAGAAGAAAAGGTTATCAGAAGTTAAGAGGTCATCGTCAGCCTTTGACACAAGTTCAAATAGAAGAGTTATTAATGGAAAAATAAACTATAAAAACCAGACAGTTATGGCACATAAGAAAGGAGTTGGCAGTTCACGCAATGGCAGGGAGTCGCATAGTAAACGGCTTGGAGTCAAGTTGTTTGGCAATCAATCGACTAAAGCCGGTAATATAATCGTACGCCAGAGAGGTACGAAATATAACCCGGGAACCAACGTAGGTATGGGTAAAGACCACACTATATATGCATTGGTTGATGGTATAGTGGTTTTTAAAAAGAAAAAAGACAACAAGTCATACGTATCTGTTGAGCCGGTTGCTGCCAGTTAAAAAAATTGTATAGTACTTTGCTCTTTATTCATAGGTTGAACCGGAAACTCTGGTTCAGCCTATTTTTGTTGTTATAGCAATGTTTTTTTAATTAATGAAGTTAAGAGTGACGGGTAGGGGTGAGTGGTGAATGGTATTCGGTATTCGGTAATCGGTTGTGATAGCAAATAGCAGATAGAAAATAGAAAATATTGATATAAATGTTGACTGCCGGCAGCCGACTGAGGACCGCAGACTACTTTTTGGGATTTGGAGTTTGTTATTTGTAATTTATTTATTCACTTAGTGTTTAAATTAATTGGTGTTCATTGTCTCGCTGTGCTCGGCAGGGATTTTGAGTTTGGGATTTTTAGCCTGGGATTTAAACCAGCAGAAATAATTATTAATTTGTTCAAATTAAGAAAAGATGCTACAGATAAATCTTGTCAGGGAAAACAGTCAGCTGATAGTGGACCGTTTAAAAGTAAGAAACTTTGATGCTCGCGGTATTGTGGAAAAAATAATTGACGTTGATGCGCGTCGCCGGGAAGCGCAGAAAAATCTGGATGATAATCTTGCCGAGTCAAAATCCCTTGCACGCAGGATAGGTGAGTTATATAAGTCGGGCAAAAAAGAAGAGGCTGAAAAGATAAAGGAACGTACTACCCGGTTAAAGCATATAAACAAAGATCTTCAACAAAAGCTGGAGCAATATAAAGTTGACCAGGAGGATCTGCTTATCCGGTTACCTAACATTCCGCATGAAACTGTCACGCCGGGCGATTCGGAAGATGACAACCAGGTTGTGTCTGAAAGCGGTACCATACCCGGGCTTACTGATACAGCATTGCCTCACTGGGAGCTGGCGGCAAAGTTTGATATCGTTGATTTTGAAACGGGAAATAAAATTACCGGAGCGGGATTTCCATTGTATAAAGGTAAAGTTGCTAAATTACAAAGAGCACTTGTAAGTTTTTTCCTTGATAAAGCCATGGAAGCCGGATATGCTGAATACCAGGTGCCACTGATAGTTAACCGTGACTCTGCGTTTGGAACAGGTCAACTGCCCGATAAAGACGGTCAAATGTATCATATACCTTCCGATAATCTTTTTTTGATACCTACTTCCGAAGTTCCCCTAACGAATATTTTCAGGGATGTGATACTGGAAGAAAGGGATTTTCCGGTAAAATGTACGGCATATTCGACCTGCTTCAGGCGCGAAGCCGGTTCTTACGGAAAAGATGTAAAAGGTTTGAATCGACTGCATCAGTTTGATAAAGTGGAAATTGTGCAGGTGGTGAAACCGGAAGAGAGCTATAAGGTTTTGGATGAAATGGTTAAATATGTCGGAAAGCTTATTGATCTGCTTGAATTACCATACCGGATTACAAAACTGTGTGGTGGTGATTTGGGTTTTGCCGCTTCAATGACCTATGACATGGAAGTGTTTTCAACTGCACAAAAAAAATGGCTTGAAGTAAGTTCAATTTCCAATTTTGAATCGTTTCAGGCTAATCGCATGAAACTAAGATACAGGGATGGTCAGGGTAAAATCAACCTTGCACATACGCTCAACGGAAGTGCCCTGGCTCTTCCGCGCATTATTGCCGCACTTCTTGAAAACAATCAGACAGAAAACGGAATAAATATTCCGGGCGTGCTGGTTCCTTATACAGGATTTGAAATTATCAACTGATTCGGGGG
Source organism: Bacteroidales bacterium (assembly GCA_003559855.1). Lineage (GTDB taxonomy): Bacteria > Bacteroidota > Bacteroidia > Bacteroidales > UBA7960 > PUKZ01. The sequence continues at coordinate 98,828 of PWJZ01000004.1, read as the reverse complement.
TAAATTTTGAGTTAAATTCAAAACATATCTGCCTGAAAATCGTTTTTTTAAAAGAGAAAACCGGCATCGGACCATAAAAGGACATTTTTGTATGGCAACAAATATTAAAAAAGCGGGATTATTTATATTTTCTTTTTTTATTTTGTCTTTAAGTTTACCATTATTGCTGGCAGATGATGAGACGAGTGATGAAAGACTTGCGGCACAATATTTCCGTAACGGGCAATATGAAAAAGCGGTTATTTTATATGAAGAGCTTTTTGATGAAAGCCCCACCGAAGTGATCTATGATAATTACCTGGCATGTTTGCTTGAGCTCGGTGAGTATCGCCGGGCTGAGCGGGTTGTAAAAGCCCAGATTGACAATAATCCCGGGCAGGTAAGGTATGAGGTTGACCTGGGCTACGTAATGCAAATGTCGGGCAGTACCCGCAGGGCTAACCGGCAATTTGACAGGCTTATCAGTGATTTGCCGGGAATTCCCGGTGGCGTTATTGATCTGGCAGAGGCTTTTTTAAGGCGTGATATGACCGACCTTGCCCTTGAAACCTATAAAAAAGGACGTGATAAATTCGGAAGAAGCCATCCTTTCAACATACAGACAGCACAGATATATGAAAAACAGGGTGATTATGAAAGTATGATGTCGGAATATGTTGACCTTGTTGCTATGGATGCGGGGAAAATGGAAAAAGTCAGGGGTATTTTGCAGGATGCCATCAGCGATGATCCCGAGTTTAAAAAAAATGATGCTCTCAGGAGCGTCTTGCTGAGGCGTTCGCAACGCAGCCCTGCCAGCACTATCTTTTCAGAAATGCTGCTGTGGCTTTCCATTCAGCAAAAAGACTTTCAAATGGCTCTCAGGCAGGCCAGAGCACTTGACAGACGTTTGCAAAAAGAAGGAAAAATAGTATATGAAATAGCTGAACTGAGCCTGGTCAACAATAATTTTGACATTGCCGAAGAAGCTTTTGAGCATATCGTTAACATGGGAAGATCCGGATCTTACTATATGAGTGCAAGAGTGGGATTGCTCGACGTGAAATTCCAACGCCTCCTGGCCTCCTACGATTATGACCAATACCGTCTTAAACGTGTTGAAAAAGCATACGAAAATGCTCTCGAAGAATTTGGTATTCACCGTAATACTATACCGTTAATACGTAACCTGGCAAATGTAAAAGCATTTTATCTTGGTAAGCCTGATGAGGCAGTAGAGCTTCTTGAAACTATCATTTCAATGCATCGAATACCCGAAAAGATAAAAGCCGAATGCAGGATTGAAATGGCAGATATTCTGGTGCTGAACGATGAAGTTTGGGATGCAAAGCTATTATATGCCCAGGTTGACAAATCGTTCAGGGATGACCCGGTAGGTCATGAAGCGAAGTTCAAGAATGCAAAACTTTCTTTTTATATGGGCGAGTTCGACTGGGCTAAAGCTCAATTGGATATTTTGAAGGCTGCTACATCAAAGCTTATTTCGAATGATGCCATGGCCTTGTCATTAAAAATACAGGATAATATTGGATATGACGCTAACACAAAACCTCTCGAAATGTATGCAAAAGCCGAAAGAATGGCATTTATGAACCGTTTTGATGAAGCTTTTTCAATACTTGATTCAATTGCCTTCAAATTTCCTGAACACCAGATCAATGATGATATATTATTTGCAAAAGCAGAATTGAACCTGAGAACAGGAAAATACCTTGTTGCAGACAGCCTGTTGGCAGTATTGACTGAAAACTACCCCATGGGAATACTCGCTGATGAAGCATTGTTCAAACGTGCCGAAATAAATGAAAACATTATTAATAGGCCTGAAAAAGCACGCGAAATATACAGGAAAATAATGATTGATTACCCGGCAAGCATTTATAGCCATACCGCAAGAAACAGGTTCAGAACATTACGGGATAATCTGGTAAATTGAAAACATCGTGATAGATAGACCTAAAAGATCACTTGGTCAACATTTTTTGCATGACGAAAATATTGCATGTAAAATTACGGCAAGCCTTTCCGGTTACGGCAACTATCGCAATGTCCTTGAAGTAGGACCGGGAAAAGGAGTATTGTCGAAACATCTTTTAAAAATCCCCGGTTTGAAATGGTATGGTATTGAATTTGACAAACAACTGGTCGATTATTTAGTGGCACAATTTCCGTCTGCAGCAAACAGAATAAAATATGGCGACTTTCTTTCATACGACTTTCAAAGTTTGTTCAATAATGAGAAATATGGCTTGATCGGCAATTTCCCATATAATATTTCCTCGCAAATTTTGCTTAAAGCTATCGAAAACAGAGATCAGATACCTGAAATTGTCGGAATGTTTCAGAAAGAAGTTGCTCAACGTATTTCATCAAAGCATGGAAACAAAACATATGGAATTTTAAGCGTATTATGCCAGGCATTTTATGATGTTGAAATACTTTTTCATGTGAGTGAAAAGGTCTTTTATCCCCCGCCAAAAGTAACCTCTACGGTTATAAGAATGAGGATCAAAGATGATGCGCCGGATTTAAAAGATGAAAAAATATTTTTCGAAACGGTAAAAAAGGCTTTCAACCTTAGACGAAAAACATTGCGCAATGCTTTAAAACAATATCTTTCCGGTGTGGATATGAACGCCGCTCTTTTTGATAAGAGAGCTGAACAACTTTCCGTCGATGATTTTGTTTCTCTTACCAGGTATGTAGTACAATCTAAAAATGCGGCAAGTAAGTAATGGTTTTTAAAAACTGTTAACCCCCTTGTTTATCAGATAAAGTGCATGGTTAAGGCCGGATTGAGGTTTTAGGTGTTTAAGTTTTTTATTTGCAAACTATTATTTTGTGCTTCCGTTGCTTTGATTCCTTATGTTGATCCTTTGACATCAGGCTTTAGGCTCTTTATTATTTGTAATATATTACTTGTCAATCGTTTTTCTCACTCTTTAAATTCTATTAAAGTTTTGCTGCTATCTACCATTTCGCCTACCATTACGTTCACCTGTGCGATGACCCCGTCTTTCGGGGCATGTATGACGTTTTCCATTTTCATGGCTTCCACCACAATGAGCACGTCGCCTTTTTTGACCGTCTCTTTTTCCTTTACGTTTAATTTGATTATTTTTCCGGGCATCGGAGAAATAACATCTTTTGTATCCTTAACGAAAATACCCGCACCGCTGAAAACATCTTCTTTGATAAGAATGTCATTGCGTTTTGCGGTAAAAATATTTCCGTTGCATGATATATAAGCATTACCATTTTCTTCGGTCGAAACATAGGTGATAAATTCTTCACCGTTGATGATAAGCTCCAGCCTGCCATCAAGCATACTCTTAACGGTAACCATATATTTTTCGTCTGAAATCTCAAACTTTATATGGCTGTTTTTTTTACGGTTGATAAATACACATATCTCTTCCTCTTCAAGAGTGACGTTAAAATTCATCAGATCTCTCCAGTATCCGATATGTTCCCATATATTTTGATGTGCAGGTTTTTTTTTCGTATGAAGGCTGTAAATAAGATATGATATAAGAGGCACATAATAGGGTGTTTCCTTTTTATATGCTTCACATATGGAGAGCATTTCATCAAGACTTTCTTCGCAAAAATTGGTGGATATCTGGTTTTTTATGAAAGCTTCATTTTGCAGCATCTGTATCAGGTAGAGGATATTGGTTTTTATGCCGTGTATGATATAATCTTTCAATGCTATTATCATTTTTTCCCGTGCTATTTTTCTGTCGACTCCCCAAACAATTAATTTACTGATCATGGGGTCGAAAAAACTCTGTATCGTGGTGGCTTTTTCAACCCCTGTGTCAACGCGTATCCCTTCACCCTGTGGTTCTTTATAGAATGTCATTTTGCCGGGCGAGGGCAGGAAGTTATTCTCGGGGTCTTCGGCATATATACGACATTCGATGGCATGACCGTTTTGTTTAATATCTTTTTGTTTAAAGGAAAGGGGATTTTCCGCTCCGATAAGTATCTGTTCTTTTACGATGTCAATTCCGGTTACCATTTCCGTTACCGGATGCTCTACCTGTACACGCGTATTCATTTCAAGGAAATAGAAGTTCAGGTCTTTATCAACCAAAAATTCGACAGTACCAGCGTTATTATACCCTATCTCTTTTCCTATTTTGACGGCTGCTTCTCCCATTTTCGAACGCACCTCATCGGTAATGGTGGGAGAGGGCGATTCTTCAATGATTTTCTGGTATCTTCTCTGAATAGAACATTCCCTTTCGAAAAGGTGTATTACATTACCGTAATTATCGGCTAAGATTTGTATTTCGATATGCCTGGGTTCTTCGATAAATTTTTCAATATAAACGGTACTGTCGCCAAAATATGCTTTTGCTTCGCGGCTTGTGGATTCCAGTGCATTTTTCAATTCTTTTTCGTTACGGACTATTCTCATGCCTTTTCCGCCTCCCCCGGCAGCCGCTTTGATAAGCAGGGGAAACGGTATTGTTTTTCCTGCTTCAAGCAGGAACACGGGATCGCCCGTGATGCCGTCGGTGATGGGTATCCCTATCTTTTTTATAAAATCCCGCGCTTCAATTTTATTGCCCATGATCTGCATCGCCCGGGCATTCGGACCTATGAAAGTTATTCCCGCATCTTCACACGCCTTGACAAATAAAGGATTTTCTGCCAAAAAACCATATCCCGGATGAATAGCATCGCATTTTGACTTGGCGGCTACATCAATTATCTTTTCTATGTGAAGGTATGTGTCATTCAATTCCACTTCGCCCAAACAATAAGACTCATCTCCCGATTTGACATGCATAGCATCTGCTTCCACTTCGGAATAGACCATGACGGTTTTTATTCCTAACGCCTTCGCCGATTTTGCAACCCTGATGGCTATTTCGCTCCTGTTTGCAACTAATATTTTGTTAAATAGTTTCATTATTACTGTTTATGTTAAATTGTTAAATTTAATAGCCTATTAATGTATTACTCATCAACCGTCATCCTCTACTAATTAGTGTTTGTCTGTAATATCAAACTTTTTTGATTAACGAATATTGATTAGCGATTTTTGATTTTAGAAGTGCTTTAAAATCATAAATCTAAAATCGTTAATCCTTGTTCTTAAATCAATTATTTCTCAAATGAACGACATTGCTTTAATTAAAACTTTACCCTCTACTAATTAGTGTTTGTCTGTAAAATGTTTTATTCGCACCACTTGGGTTTCCGTTTTTCCAGGAAAGCCGCCATTCCTTCTTGTCCTTCATCTGAAGCTCTTATATCGGCGATTATTTTTGCGGTATAATCATAAGCTTCTTCGAGTGTCAGCTTATTGGCGACATTATAGATCAAGTTTTTGCAATGTGTCATAGCTTTCGGGCCACTGGTTTTAAGCAGGGCTATTATTGAGTTTACATGTTCTTCAAGTTTTTCGGGTTCGACGGATTTATTGACCAGTCTGTACCATTCGGCTTTTTTCCCGTTTATTCTGTTGCCTGTGATCATTAAATCTTTTGCACCATATTCGCCCACCCGTTTGATGACGTATGGTGATATACAGGCGGGGATAACGCCTATTTTTACTTCACTAAGTGAAAAAACGGTATTGTTGGCACAGTATGCCATATCGCAGGCTGCGAGAATGCCGTTGGCACCGCCCAGGCAAACGCCATGAATGAGAGCTATTGTAGGCTTTTTGCAATGATATATTGTATAGAAACATTTTGATAATCGCAGGCTTTCATTGTAGTTTTCTTCATAGGTATTTTTTGCAACATCTTTCATCCAGTTTATATCAACGCCTGCACAAAATGATTTGCCCTTGCCGCGAATAACGGCACAAACAACGTCTTTGCTGTTATTGATATATTCAATACTATCAACAAGCTCATCCAGCATCTTATTATTAAATGCATTATGCACTCGCGGGCGGTTCAGCCATATAGTTGCAACCCTTTCTTCTATTTTGAGTTCTATGGTATCGTATGTTTTCATCCTAGTAAAATTTGTTTTAATTGGTATGATCGAACCCTTATCTTGCTTATTTTATTAATGTTGTGTTTGTGTTATTAAAACATGAGGGTTTCATAATCCTTTTATTGTTTTTTGTCAGTAAAACGCCATTATAATTAATATAAATGTTATTTTAATAACGAATAAGGAACACCGGTTTTAGATTTTTGAAGTTTTATCACTTTGCAAATCGCAAATCGTTAATCGGTGGTTCGATATTCGAATAATACTCAGTTTATTTTTAAAATTTGCTAAAAAAAAGATTTTTAAAAGTAATAAACCTGTATTACTGTTTATCATTTCACCAATAACTAATGACTAATAACCAGTTACCATTACATTCTGAACACCCCGTACCGTTGTTCGGGGAATTTTTTATTAAGCGACATTGCTATACCTATTGCTATGATTTTTCTGGTATCTAAGGGATCTATAATTCCGTCGTCCCATAAACGCGAGGTGCTGAAATATGCTGAACCTTCGGTTTCATAGGTTTCGAGTATTTTATTTCTCATATTTTCCACTTCTTCTTCTGAAAGTTCTTTTCCTTTGGCAGCAAGCTGTTCTTGTTTTATTTGCACAAGGACACCGGCAGCCTGTTCTCCTCCCATTACTGAAATTTTGGCATTTGGCCACATAAAAAGCAGTCTTGGTTCATAAGCCCTGCCTGCCATAGCATAGTTGCCGGCACCGAATGAGCCGCCGAAGATAATTGTAAATTTCGGAACATTGGCGTTGGCAACCGCGTGTACCAATTTGGCTCCGTCGCTTGCAATAGCACCATGCTCATATTGTTTACCGACGATAAAACCTGTAATATTTTGAAGGAAAAGTAACGGTACTTTGCGTATTGTGCAAAGTTCAATAAAGTGAGCAGCTTTTAAGGATGTTTCTGAGAAAAGCACACCGTTATTGGCAAGGATCCCGACAGGGAAGCCCATAATATTGGCAAAACCCGTAACTATGGTTGGTGCGTAGCGTTCTTTGAATTCGTGAAATCTGCTGCCATCGACTATTCTCATGATAATTTCCCTTGAGTCAACAGACTTTTTTAAATCTGTTGGCGCTATACCGTAAAGCTCTTCGGGGTCATATTCGGGTTCTTCGACAGGAGAAAGTTCCAAAGGTTGTTTTTCACTTACGCGAAGCGTTTCGAAAATATTACGGCATATTTGTATTGCATGGGCATCGTTTTCGGCATAATGATCCGAAACGCCTGAAATAGCAGTATGAACATCGGCACCGCCGAGCTCTTCAGCGGTCACCTCTTCGCCTGTAGCAGCCTTAACCAAAGGAGGCCCGCCAATGAAAATGGTTCCCTGCTTCTTTACAATTATGGTTTCGTCGCTCATGGCAGGTACATATGCACCGCCGGCCGTACATGAACCCATCACAATAGAAAGCTGTGGAATGCCCATCGCCGACAACTTTGCCTGGTTAAAGAAAAACCTTCCGAAATCATACTTGTCAGGAAAAACATTTGCCTGCTCAGGCAGAAATACACCGCCGCTATCAACAAGGTATAAACATGGTAAATTGTTTTCCATAGCTATTTCCTGAGCCCTGACATGCTTCTTTATGGATTCTTTTACATAAGTGCCGCCCTTTACCGTAGCATCATTGGCTACAATAACAGTTTCTTTGCCCTGTATCACACCAATGCCCGTAATAATACCGGCACAAGGAAATTGATTATCATACATACCATAGGATGCCAGCGGAGAAAGCTCCAAAAAAGGCGTGTTAGGGTCAAGTAAAAGATCAATACGCTCCCTCGCTAATAATTTACCCCGCTTCTTATGCCTTTCAACTGAAACAGGAGTGCCACCCTTTTTTACATCCCTGAGAATCCCTTTGTAAAGGTCCAACTGATTTATAAATGCTTCCTTATTCTTTTTGAACTCCCCGGAATTTACATCGATTTTGGTTTCTAATTTATACAAGGTGATAAAGTTTTTAATGATTAAAATTTTTTTACTGACCGGTAATAACAATGAAACGACAGGTTGCAAATATAAAAAAAATTAATAATGTTAATTAATTTGCTTCGATGGCTTAAAAAGGTCCGAAAATGACAGTATAAAACTCAGACGAACTGTAAAAACGGTATTTGTTCCTTATCTTCGATAAATATTTTAACACGAATTTGTACAAACATTTATTAAGTATTATTCTTTTTATAATTTTGATAAAAATTTCAAAAATATGGTCTTATGCTTAAAAAACCTTCATATAAGCCAAAAAATCACATTCGTATTGTAACCGCTACTTCTTTGTTTGACGGGCATGATGCGTCGATCAATATAATGCGAAGAGTAATTCAGTCAACCGGTGCAGAAGTAATTCATTTAGGGCATAATCGTTCGGTTCAGGAAATTGTTGATTGTGCGGTTCAGGAAAATGTTCAGGCTATAGCTGTTACTTCATACCAGGGAGGGCATATTGAGTTTTTCAAATACATGTACGATATGTTAAAGAAAAAGGGTATGGAAGATGTCAGGATATTTGGCGGAGGCGGCGGTGTTATACTTCCCGAAGAGGCTGAAGAGCTGCATGACTATGGTATAGCAAGAATATATTCGCCCGACGATGGCAGAAAAATGGGCTTGCAGGGCATGATAAATGATCTGTTGAAAAAGTCCGATTTTCCGAGGGGCAATAATGCCGAAATATCTTTGGAGGATGTTGAAAAAAAAGATCACAAATTAATTTCGCAGATCATTTCATCCCTGGAAAATTTTCCCGTTGAAAATCAGCAAATAATAAAGCACCTGGATTTAAGGGCTGCAAAGTTAAAAATACCTGTTTTAGGTATAACAGGAACAGGCGGTTCCGGAAAATCATCCCTGGTTGATGAATTTACAAGGAGGTTTTTAATGGATTTTCCCGGCAAACACATTGCCATTATATGCGTTGATCCTACAAAACGCAAGACAGGCGGGGCGCTGCTTGGCGACAGGATCAGAATGAATGCCATAAATAATTCGCGGGTGTTTGTACGTTCTATGGCAACGAGGCAATCCAATCTCACATTATCCAAACATATTAAACATGTAATAAATCTTTTTAAAATCTCAGGTTTCGACCTTGTCATATTGGAAACATCAGGTATCGGGCAGTCCGACACCCAAATAGTTGACCATAGCGACCTGAGCCTTTATGTAATGACTCCTGAATATGGTGCACCATCACAGCTTGAAAAAATTGATATGCTGGAATTTGCGGAGATCATTGCGTTAAACAAGTTTGATAAGCGCGGAGGATTGGACGCACTGAGGGATGTGAAAAAACAGTTTCAACGTAATCATCAGTTGTTCGAAAAACCTGTTGAAGAAATGCCGGTTTACGGAACTATTGCTTCGCAATTTAATGACCCGGGCGTGAATCAGTTTTATAATGACGTTATCAGCAAGCTGAACGAAAAACTGTCGGCAGGATTCAAATCTTCAATGAAGTTTAAAGGTGAAATGCCAGATAAGATTCACATAATACCGCCTAAAAGGGTGCGATATCTTGCGGAAATATCCGAAACAATTGGAAATTACAATAAATGGGCCGGCGAGCAGGGTGAAGTGGCTCAGAAAATGTATTGCCTGAGGCAGTCAATAGAATCTTTGCAGGCAGAAAATAACAGTGACAATGTTGTATTGATAGATGATCTTGAAAAAAGATATGAAAAGCTGGCGGAAAAGCTTGATGGTGATAATAAAAAAATACTGGAAAACTGGGAAAAGAAAGTAAAATCTTATAAAGACGATTATTATGTTTTCAAGGTCAGGGATAAAGAGATCAAAGTAAAGACCCATACCACCACCTTGTCGCATCTTGAGATTCCTAAAATTTCACTGCCTAAATATAAGGGTTGGGGGGATATTTTGAAGTGGAATTTAAAGGAGAATGTACCCGGGGAATTTCCTTACGTGGCGGGTGTGTTTCCGTTTAAGCGCGAGGGTGAAGACCCGACGAGAATGTTTGCGGGAGAAGGTTGTCCTGAAAGGACAAACAAGCGTTTTCATTACTTATCGAAAGATATGCCGGCAAAACGGTTGTCAACGGCATTTGATTCGGTTACTTTGTATGGTAATGATCCCGGCAAAAGATCAGATATTTACGGTAAAATTGGTAATTCGGGCGTTTCCGTATGCTGCCTTGATGATGCCAAAAAGCTTTATTCCGGATTTAATCTTGCACACCCGGCTACATCAGTTTCTATGACTATCAACGGTCCTGCTCCGATAATGGTGGGATATTTCCTGAATACAGCTATTGACCAGCAATGTGAAATATATATTAAAGAAAACGGACTTGAAGCAGAGGCAGAGAAAAAGATTGAAGAAATATACGCGGCAAAAGGCATGGAGAGACCACGATATAAAGGAGATCTGCCCGATGGTAATGATGGTTTGGGGCTTATGCTGCTTGGCTTGACAGGCGACCAGGTTTTGCCCAAAGAGGTTTATGAAAAAATAAAGGCAAATACATTAAACGTTGTGAGAGGTACCGTACAGGCTGACATTCTTAAAGAAGACCAGGGGCAAAATACATGTATTTTTTCAACGGACTTTTCACTTAAGCTTATGGGTGATATTCAGGAGTATTTCATCGATAATAAAGTAAGGAATTTTTATTCGGTGTCAATTTCAGGCTATCATATTGCAGAAGCCGGTGCAAATCCTATCTCCCAGCTGGCTTTCACTCTTGCAAACGGGTTTACCTATGTTGAATACTATCTTTCGAGGGGAATGGATATTAACAAATTTGCTCCCAACCTGTCGTTTTTCTTTTCTAACAGCATAGATATTGAATTTTCGGTAATAGGTCGTGTAGCCAGGTCAATATGGGCTAAAGCGATAAAGCATAAATACGGCGGCAATGCCCGTTCGCAGCAGTTGAAATATCACATACAAACATCCGGGCGCTCACTTCATGCCCAGGAGATCGGATTTAATGATATTCGCACTACCTTGCAGGCATTATACGCAATATATGATAATTGTAATTCTCTGCATACAAATGCATACGACGAAGCGATAACTACTCCGACCGAAGAATCTGTTCGCCGGGCAATGGCAATTCAATTGATAATAAGCAAAGAGCTTGGGCTGGCAAAAAATCAGAACCCGCTACAAGGGTCGTTTATAATTGAAGAGCTTACCGAACTTATAGAAGAAGCCGTTTTGACCGAGTTTGACAGGATATCGGAAAGGGGAGGAGTGCTGGGAGCAATGGAAACTGCTTACCAGAGAAATAAAATACAAGACGAATCATTATACTATGAACACCTTAAGCATACCGGTGAACTTCCGGTAATAGGTGTAAATACATATCTTTCATCAGACGGCTCTCCGACAATTATTCCGGGTGAAGTCATACGGTCAACAGTAGAAGAAAAGCAACACCAGTTAAAAACCCTGGAGCTGCTACATAAGTTTCATAGCGATAAACAGAAAAAAATAAAGGAGAAACTGACAAAAACTGTCTTGAGAAATGAAAATATTTTTGAAAACATAATGGAAGCTTCGAAGTTTTGCTCTATAGGCCAGTTGACACAGGCATTATATGATGTTGGCGGGCAATACAGGAGAAATATGTAGGTGACGAGTGAAAAATTTTTTAAAAAAGACCTGTTTACGATTTGGAAGAAAGAACATTTCGGTTAATTCTTTTTTTGAGGTGCTATGAGAAAAAGTTCCACGCAAAGCACGCAAAATGTTTAAACGCAAAAGTGCGCAAAGTTTATAGGTTGTTAACTAATCTATGAATATTTTCAGATCATAAGCTAAAGCATTTTCATAAGCTGACTCTAACAACCCAGGACCAATACTTTTATGTATATCTATTGCTGCACCAATTACTTTATAAGATATTTCATTTTCTGTCACTGTCTTTGCGATTTTTGCGTGTATTTAATTTTGCGGTTTTTGCAAGGAATAAAAATAATAAAAAACACTTAGCATCTCAAAAAAAAGAATTAACCGAATTTTGATATTGAAAATTATTTGTTTTTTGTTATTTGTTTTTTGTAATTTCATTTAAAATGTTGCAAAATTAATTTGTTGGTACACTTATCTTATATCTTACGACTGACTAATTTCAACTACCTATAAAACCTCCATGCACAATACCAGTTATCGGGGTGTTTGTCGGGCGGGCAGGCGACACATTCGGTCTTGATATCGCCGTCAATAGTTTCGGCGAATGTTGTGTATTCAATAATGCCTGCGGATTTGCAGGGATATTCGTCAAGATTGCGGCGTTTCCTGGCCGATTGAACCCGGCAGTCATTCATCCTGAACACAAAACTGTCCTCTCTTTCTTCAACGATTTCCTGCTTATTGATAAATGCATATAACCTGTATTGTAAAGCCTGCTTCAATCCATCAAGACCTGGCTTTTCAACCAACTGAAGATGTCTGCGGATCACCCTGGCTTCGAAGGGTGAGAAACGACCCCAGCAAAGGTCATTGCAATGTTTGGCGTCAGCCATACTGTAAGAACTCTCAACCGCCTGAAACCACACACCATCATTGGCAAGCCAGTTTACAGCAATAGTTTCAATCAGCTTTTTAACTTCCTGATCACTCATGTTGTGAAATAAAGAAGGAATGCCGTCTTCAACCTTAAAGTCTAGTACTTTTGAAAGCCTTTTCAACTGAATCTGAGAACTTGTTTCAAAGACTTTTTCAATTATTTTAAAAGCCCTCTCATTTCCGAATTTTTCACTGACTTCCATGAACCAGAAAGCATGGTGCATGAAAAGACGGTGAATAAAGTCAATCACAAGTCGCCTTTTATCAATATCTGGCATGGTAAAATCTTATGTTTTAGGTTTTACAAATTCTGTAATTTTTCAGATCTTTCCCGGAAGGAATTACATAGAGAGCTTCTGAGAGCCTTTATGGATTAATCGACCAATCATCACATCATCACATCACCACATCAACCAATCAAGCATATTCCTTCACTTTCGTTTCTCCTAAAAGGACCATATAACCGTTCAATGCCAGGGCATGCATTTCGTTGTCGCCGGGATATGTGGTCACATTTCCGAGGTGTTTTACTCTTTTCATGATTTCGCTGACAATAAAGTGGCTGTGAGCGAGACCACCTGTAATAAGGATGCCTTCGACTTCACCCATTAAGACCGTGCTCAAAGCACCTATCTCTTTTGCTACCTGGTATGCTATTCCCTTATATATCAGTTCAGCCTCTTTGTCACCTGCCAATACTCTTTTTTCAACGGCAACAGAATCGCTTGTGCCCAGATATGCTTTCATTCCTCCATCCCTGTATATTTTAAACAACATATCTTCCCTGGAATATTTGCCCGAATAGCATAGATCAATCAACTGTCCTACAGGCAAACTGCCGGTTCGTGCAGGCGACATTGGCCCGTCGCCATTAAGCCCGTTGTTTACATCTATTATTTGTCCCTTACAATGAGCTCCGACAGAAATCCCTGAACCCAGGTGAGCAACAATAACATTGACAGAATCATAACTCTTTCCCATTGCTTTTGCATAATCGCTTGCTACCGTTCTCTGGCTTAATGTATGCATAATGCTTCTCCTGGTTATTTCGGGTAAGCCTGATAATTTTGCCACCTCGTCCATCTCATCAACACAGGCAGGGTCGGCAATAACAGCTTCGATATCCTGTGTTGACTGCCTGGCAATATTCTCTGCAATTAATGCAGCCAGATTAGATTCATGCTCAGCCATTGGATGCAAAATATCATCCAGCATTGCTTTATTTACGCGGTAAATGCCGCCGGTCATGGGTTTTATTACACCACCCTTGCAAACAATGATAGCTATATCATTTACATCGATATCAGCTTTCTTCAATTCATCAAGAACTATTTTCTTCCTGAAATCATATTGCTCGCGTGGCGATCTGAATTTAGACAGCTCTTCGGAAGAGTGTCTTACGGTATTCATGAAAATCTGTTCCCGGTTTGAATGAACCGATAATCTTGTTGTTTTTGATGCTGTTTTTAAACAAAGAATTAAATGTTGCATAAAGGCTGTTTTGGTGATGAATTTAAGTTATTAAAAATCCTGTTATTAAAGACCCATGGAATTTGCCAGTAATTCGGCAACATCATAGTTGAATATCTCTTCCTCCCTGTTTTTATACTTTAATCCGTCAGTGAGCATTGTCATGCAAAACGGGCAGGAAGAAGCTATTATACCTGCTTTTGTTTCCAGGGCTTCTTCTGTTCTTTCAATAAATATTTCTTTATCTCCTTTTTCTGCCTCCTTAAACATCTGCCCTCCGCCGGCGCCACAGCATAAGGCAGATCTTCTGTTTCTTCTCATCTCTGCCAGATCTGCCCCCAACTCCCTGATGATCTCTCTTGCACATTCATATTCTTCGTTGGCCCTTCCCATATAACAGGGGTCATGATAGGTGATCAGCTTATTGACATTGTCATTGTTTTTAACAGTTATCTTTTTCTTCTCGATCATCTGCCTGAGAAACTGTGTATGATGAATGACTTCATAACTTCCTCCTAATTCGGGGTATTCGTTTTTAAAAACATTATAGCAATGAGGGCAAATTGTTATTATTTTTTTTACGTTATACGAATTTAAGATTTCAATATTGTTAAGAGCCATCATCTGAAATAGCATTTCATTTCCTGCCCTGCGCGCAGGGTCGCCTGTGCATCTCTCTTCATTGCCCAATATGCCGAAATCAACTTTCAGATGCAACAATATTTTTGTAAAGGCTCTTGTAACCTTTTTATATCTGTCGTCATATGCACCGGCACAGCCAACCCAAAAGAGATATTCGGGGGTTTTGCCCTCCTTATGCAGATCAACCATTACAGGTACTTTTAACGGGCTATGTTCCATTTTTATTTCGATTTAAAACTTAAATTTTCAGTCCACAGGAGCCTGTCTTCGGCAGAATATTGCCAGGGGGCTCCGTTATTTTCGATATTGGCAAACATTGCATTTAACTGACCCGGAGCCAGGCCTTTTTCAAGCACCAAATATCTGCGAAGTTCCAGGATCACGGCTAAGGGGTCTATTTTAACGGGGCATTCTTCTATACATGCATTACAGGTGGTACATGCCCATAATTCCTCGGTGTTGATCCTGCTTAGCAGGTCATTTCCGTCATCAAAGTTCTTTTCTTGCTTAAGCAGCTTGCTGCCAATCTCTTCGACCCTGTCGCGTAAATCCATGATGATCTTTCTCGGGGAGAGCTTTTTGCCGGTAATATTGGCAGGACAAGCCGCCGTACATCTGCCGCACTCGGCACAGGAAAAGGCGTCCAACAGATTCTTCCAATAAAGGTCGCGGATATCCTTTGCTCCAAACAAGCCGGCCGGAGCCTCGGTAGATGAAGGCGGTGCTTCCGCCGAAGGATTCAGCATTAACTTCACTTCATTGGTTACGGAAGGCATGTTCATCATCTTCCCGGAAGGCTCAAACCTTGAAAAGTATATATTAAAGAATGAGAAAAAAATGTGAAGGTGTTTTGAAAATGTAATATAATTCATAAATATCAGTACACCTATAATGTGAAACCACCATGCAAAGCGTTCAAGAAAAACAAGACTGCTGTCTGTCATACCTGAAAACAGCGGTTGAATAAGACCGGTTATCAAAAACTTGCCAACATCAGGATAGTGGGGATGATCTCTTGATGCCAGAACAGAATCGGCAGCGTTTACGGTAAGGATTGAACACATAAGCAGTATTTCGATAATAAGAATAATATTGGCGTCAGTCCTTGGCCAGGTGGTCATCTCTTTATTCCAGAAACGTTTCAGCTTTATAACGTTTCTGCGGAATAAAAAGATAACGCATGCAATAATAACTGCCACGGCAAATACTTCAAAAACCGATAACAGCAAGGGATATATGCCGCCCAAAAATGCCATCGACCTGTGAGTGCCAAAAACACCGTCAATGACTATCTCCAGCATCTCAATATTTATAATGATAAAACCCCAGAAAATAAATGCATGAAGAATGCCGACAAGAGGGTTGTTGAATATTTTTGACTGGGCAATAGCCAGTTTTAGTATCCGGGTTATCCTTTTTGACCTGAATTTGAACTTTAAAGGTCTGGCGGTTCTTATATACCTGTATATCCGGTAAAGCCTGAAAATAAACAAGCCCAATGCAGATATGAAGGCCAGGATAAAAATTATCTGTTCAAGCATCTTCTAAGTAGAATTAAAATGATAAGTACCTTAAAAAAAACCTGAAATTCCGGATGTAAAATTATACATTTTATTCAATTT
Organism: Bacteroidales bacterium; assembly: GCA_003559855.1. GTDB lineage: Bacteria > Bacteroidota > Bacteroidia > Bacteroidales > UBA7960 > PUKZ01. The sequence continues at coordinate 82,564 of PWJZ01000004.1, read as the reverse complement.
TACGACATCAAATGTAATTTACAATCCTTATGAAAGCAAAAAACACATACAATTAACAATAGCAATAATGAAGGTTTCGATAACAAAACAATATGCCGGAAGACTCTAACAACAAAATCCCGGGCAAGCCCCATCGGATATATTTCTGCCACCGGATACGCCAGCCTTAAGGTTTAAAAGAAAAACACATCTGATACATCAGAACGATATTATTTCGTGGTACATTTTTATTGCATAATTATCGGTCATTCCTGCAATGAAATCAATAATGCTTTTGTTGTAGTCTTTCTTCGAACGGATATCGTAAATTATCTTGTTTTTAAGTTTTTTTCTCTTATGTTCCTTCAGATCAAGGTTGCTGAATTTAATAAGCCACGAATGAAATGATCGGGCAAGTTCGGGGAAAATATTAGTAATATTTTTTAGTATTGAATCAAGGTTATTCTGATCATACATATTACCGAGTGTTTCAAACAAGGTGTTGATTATCAGGCTTGAATATTTTTTATAATATAAAAGCCGTGGGTGATTGTAAATATTTTCATGATTGAATTCCTTAACAGCGTTCATAAGCTTAAGGTGATCTTCCGACAGGACAAGGCCTTTTTCGGGGCTGCTGTTGCTGCATAGGTCTGTAATAAGGTTATGCATCAGGATGGTATTGTTGAGGGTATGGATATTTGCAAAATCATGTATTAGTGTTCTTAGTTTAAGCAGTTGCTTTTTGTCAAGCAGCCTTAATTCGATAGCATCTTCGATATCCCTGCCGAGGAATGATATTTTATCCGAAATTTTCACCACGCATGCTTCCCATGTATAGGGTTGATACTGGCTTGGTCTGTCCATACCGTAAAGTTCTATATATTCGTTTCGCGGTTTTATGTGGTTTTCATCTATTTCGCCACAGTGTGATACTATACCGTCTCTTACTCCGTATGTCAGGTTGAGGTTTTGTTGAAATCCTTCGGGGCTGGGCAATGTGCCAATATTATCACATACATAAATGCCGTTTCCTTCGTGCCAGAACTTCTGACCTGCATAATCAAGCGAAAGTTTGTTCAGAATAGATTCACCTTCATGACCGAATGGCGGGTGTCCCAGATCATGACCGATGGCTATTGCATTGGTAAGCTCAGTATTAAAACCCAGATTATTGGCTATGGTATAGCTTACGGAAGCAACATGATTTACATGTTCCATGCGGGTGCAGATATGGTCGTTTTTGGTTGCGAAAAAAACCTGTGTCTTATGACGCAACCGTCTATACAATTGAGAGTGCAGTATCCGGTTATAATCACGGTTAAATTCACTTCGTATATCATCAGTGCGATCGTATAAATGATCATATCTCTTTATACAATTATCCCATTTCGGATTTTCCGGGGTAATTTTATGATTATTGAACTTCTTATTTTTCATTAATGGTTATTTTTTATTTACTTATTTTGAATATTTTAAAGTATAATGTTTTCTTCATCATTTTGACGAGTAACGGATAATGAGTAACGGATAAAATTTATTCAGTAATCTAAACAAGGCACTCTTCACCCGTCACCCGTTACCCGTTACTTGTTCATTATTCATCAATTTATGAAAATAATCAGTCTGAACTGTAATTATTCATATAATTGAAGTTCAAAGTTACTCAAGATTTTTCTTTTCTGACCGATCAAAATCCTGTGTATTTTTGCATTTCAAACAATAGGTGAAAAAAGGGATACATATTATGGCAAAAATACTTTTAATAGATGATGAGTCGAGCATTCGTCGCACGCTCAGGGAGATTCTGGAATATGAAAAATTTGATGTTGAGCTTGCCGAGGACGGTTTTGAGGGCTTGGAGAAAGCAGGGGAGTCTGATTTTGATGTTATTCTTTGCGACATCAAGATGCCGAAGATGGATGGAATAGAGGTGCTGGAGAAGTTGCAGGAAAAGACACCTGATTCCACTGTTGTTATGATATCGGGTCATGGTACCATTGAGGCGGCTGTTGATTGTATAAAAAAGGGGGCTTTTGACTTCATCAGCAAACCGCTTGATCTGAACAGGCTGATGATAACCATCCGCAATGCTATGGATAAGAAACAGCTTGTTACCGAGACTAAGGTTCTTAAGAAGAAGGTAAGCAGGAAATATGAGATGATAGGCGAGTCGGAAGCTATACAAAACATACGCAAAATGATAGAGCGTGTTGCTCCGACCGATGCACGTGTTTTTATTACGGGCGAAAGCGGTACCGGAAAGGAGCTTGTGGCGAGGCATATCCACGAGCTGAGCAACAGGTCAAGAAATCCTTTCATAGAAGTAAACTGTGCTGCCATACCTTCAGAACTTATCGAGAGCGAGCTTTTCGGTCATGAAAATGGTTCTTTTACCAGCGCCATAAAACAAAAGATCGGTAATTTTGAGCTTGCCAACGGCGGAACACTTTTCCTTGACGAGATCGGTGATATGAGTCTTGCCGCACAGGCTAAGGTTTTGAGAACATTACAGGAAAACAAGATAACACGTGTGGGCGGCGAAAAGGAAATAGAGGTTGATGTAAGGGTTATAGCGGCCACAAACAAAGACATAAAGAAAGAAATAGAAAAGAATAACTTCCGTGATGATCTTTACCACAGGCTGAGCGTCATACTTATGCACGTGTCCGCTTTGAACGAACGTGAAGAAGACATACCATTGCTGTCAAACCATTTTCTGGAAGAAATATGCCGCGAACAAGGAATGCCTCTGAAAGAGTTTGCTGACAATGCTCTAGAGGAAATGAAAAAAATCACCTGGACAGGCAATATCCGTGAACTGAGAAACGTGGTCGAGCGGCTGGCAATCCTTTGCGACAAGACCATAACAGGTGATGATGTTATCCTATTTGCACAACCACTTCAAAAGGGTAAGAAACAATAAAAATGAGAAAGCTTTTAAATGCCTGCACTTTTCCATGATGGTAAAGCACCTTCCCGATACAAGGTACTTTCGGCAAACAGCCAATTACCGATTACCGATTTGGGTTCCCCGCATCATAAAGGATTCAGAGCCCGTGTTTCTTCAAAGAATATGAATGCATCATAGCGTTGCGGCAAAATGCTGAAAACATAATTGCCGGGCACCTCTCTTTCGGGGTTGTATACAACGCCTATGGCTCTGTGCCCACGTGGTTCGGCAAATTCGTCATGTGCACGGTCTTGCTCATCAAAGATCAGAATATAATTGTTGTAAGGAACCTGGTTCAGCAGGTATTCATAACTGTCTCTGTGTGCTTCCGGAACATTGAGCTTAAGCATGCGGTCGCCCCATTGCCTGCCGGCTTTCACAGTACCTGTATAAGTACCAAACCCGGTGATAAAAACGTTGCCGGCACCCAATTCTTCGCGCGATAGCTGCCCTATGTTGACCTGCCCACGGTTTGCCATTTCAGTGGCACGTGCATCACCAACGTGTGTGTTATGAGCCCATACAATGCCTTTTGCATTATCACCATAATGGTTGAACAACCGGTTGACGGTCAAATGCATATGTTGCACCCGGCTGTTCCACGATTCAGGCCCGCGTCTAATAACAGACTTGCGATAAAACTTTTCAGCATATTTTACAACATATGCATTTTGTTTCGCATACAAGAATTCATAATCGCTGACATTAAGGTCGTAACGCGAACCTTCGATCAATTTAACCACGGCAGCCGTCTCATCCGTACAATCAACGCTTCCTCTGCCTACTGCACGTGCATACTCCCAGCTGTCTTCACCGTAGGGTGCAAAACATCCATACAGGTCTTTTACCTGCCTCAACAGATTGCGGTCATGTTTTTCCAGGAAGGCATATAGCGCAGCTTTTGAATTCCACTCATCATACACATCCATACCATAAAACCCGACCTTATCTTCAAAGTTTCTGTCCATATTGTACTCACGAAGCCATTCAATCAATCCTTCCACCTCTTCATTCCCCCACATCCAAAGAGGCCATCTAGTAAGGTTTCCTAGTACTTCCCGGGCACTGCCTGCCGCTCCATCCATATTTTTCACGTAACGATTCAGCTCATATAAGCTTGCCCAATCACCTTCAACGGCTATGAACGAAAAGCCCTTCTCACCGATAAGCCTGCGGCTGATAGAATCACGCCATGCATAATATTCATGAGTGCCATGACTTGCTTCGCCCAATAAAACCAAACGACGGTCACCCGCCACAGCGATTAGTTCGTCCAAATCAGCAGAAGTGCTCAATCCGGTGGCTTTTGAGCTAAGATAAGAAACAAGATCGTCACCCTTATCCGCTGTGTCTCCAAATTTGCAGCCTATTACCACTATGGCAACCAACACGGATAATAAAGCCTTTAATAATAATTTAAATTTCATGTTTTTAGATTTAGTTTGTTAAATTTAAAAAGTAAAAATACAAATCAAAGCGGTATTTGCAAAATCCTGATGCTAAAAACAATGTTGAGCTTTGATTAAACACTATACTGACAATAATTATTACCTTTGCGGGATAATTTTCTGCAGCGGTTCTGATGAAAATAAAACTAATTATACCCGTATTTCTTCTATTGTATTCCGGCATTAGTTATGGTGTTGAGCTGCTTGAGGCTGATACGGCTGAAGTATTTCCTTCCTATGTGAAATGGTACAGCGAGTGTCATCTTGCCAATCCGGCAGTTGCAGAACCGAATTATGTTGATACTACTTTAAAGGGTTTTCAGAAATACGATTTTGCATACCGCGAAAGGAATTTTTTTTCGCATAAAGGCATTACCGGGCATGCACATCGAAACCTGCTTTTCAAACCTGTTTCAAAAGGGTATGGATTTAAATATCTTCAGACCGATGTATACAAAGGAAACCTGTTCGCACATGAAAAAATAAGATTTTACCGCCCCAATTATGTTTTTACCGACCTGTATTATATCACCGGCGGAGAACGTGAGCAGTTGTTCTATGCTTTACATTCCCAGAGACTAACCGATGATCTTGTAATGTCATTCAAATACCAGTTGACCCGTTCGCCGTCCATTTATAGCCGCATTAAATCAAATAATGCCAATTTTTATGGTTCTTTGGATTATCTCAGCGACAATAAAAGGTACCAGGCGCTGGGCAGTTTTGTATGGAACAGGATGGAAAACCAGGAAAGCGGTGGCTTACGTGATCATGAAACTTTTGAAGAGCAAGAGGCGAGAGACAGTGTAAAGCTTTATAATGCGGAAGGCAGATACAGGGAAACGGCTATAAACGTGCATCAATATTACCAGCTTGGGTTTTACGTTAATAACAATAATAATAATAATAATGATGACAACAATAATAAGTTTATTAACCTTGGCAGAATATATCACAACTCTTCCTATAACCGCAGGTCATTCATTTTTGATGAGAATGCACCTCCTTACCCCTATTTTCCGGAATATCCGAAAAATGACAGTCTGAAGACCTATGATTCAACCATAGTACATAATATATCAAACAGGATCGGATATTCCAATTACAGGACGGATCAGGGTGTATCCGGGTTTCCTTTTTTTTTCAACATATATTTGCAGCATGATTATTTTAATATACGCCACCCTGATGATCTTCAGCATGATTTCAACCAGTTTACGCCGGGAGTTCGTGTCTATTCGGATAAAAGAAGGCTTTTTTCATTTGATGGTTTTTTTAATTATACTTTGGGCGGTTATAATGATCAGGATGTCTCAGCGGGTATCAGCGGGCAAACGGGTAAACAAGGCAAAAGCAGGCACCGGTTGGAAATCAGGGCATCATATAATTTAATGGAAGCACCCTATATGATGAATAATTACTTCGGCAATTATGTACGCTGGAATAACGATTTTGACAAAACGGGTATTTCCAGTGCGGGTGTAATCTATGAAAATCGCTGGTTATCAATTGATCTGAATGCTTATTTTATTGACAACTGGCAATATTTTGATAATGAAGCATTACCACGACAGGCTGAAGAATATTTTACAGTTTTTTCAGCAGGACTGAGATCAAACCTTAAAGCAGGAGTTTTTGGCTTTGACAATCATATCGTTTATCAGTTTCTCTCTGATGATAATTATGAGCAGTTTCCGCAGTTGGTCAGCTATCATTCAGTTTATGCCGACCTGGTGCTTTTTGACAAGGCTCTGTATATGCGCGCCGGACTGGATGCAAGCTACCACTCATCATATTATGCACAGGCTTATATGCCCGTCTTTAAACAGTTCTATGTCCAGAACGAATACAAAAACCCAGACTATATCTTCCTCGATGCTTTTATAAATGCCAAAATAAAAAGAGCACGGCTGTTTGTAAAATGGCAAAACCTGGGATCCCTCATATGGGGTCAGCCTCCGATCTATACCATTCCTTTCTATCCGCACCTTGAAGCCCAGATCAGGTTCGGAATATCATGGATGTTTTATGATTAAAGGCTCTACATTAAATTATCAAAAATATTTGTGCGAAAAGAATTGAACTAAATTGTTTCGCTGCTCTCATAAAAAAATTAAAATTTACTATTTTTGTAAACCGGCTTACGAATAATAAAATTGCTGATCTTTATTATTTTCGGGAGACGTAAAATTAGTAATCTAATATAAAGATCACTAGTAAAAATAATTATTAACGGTGCTTGCTTATGCGGGCAAAATAAAAAACTTAGTTTTATTATGACAAAAAAGAAGAATTTTATCACATGCGACGGTAATTATGCTGCATCACATGTAGCTTACATGTTCAGTGAGGTTGCGGCTATTTATCCTATTACGCCGTCGTCCGATATGGCGGAGAACGTTGATCAGTGGGCAGCCGAGGGGCGGAAAAGTATTTTCGGTGAGGAAGTTTCTTTGGTTGAGATGCAATCGGAAGCGGGTGCTGCCGGTGCCATACACGGTGCATTACAGGCGGGTTCTCTGACAAGTTCTTATACGGCTTCACAGGGGTTGTTGCTTATGATCCCCAATATGTATAAGATGTCGGGTGAGCTGCTGCCCGGCGTTTTGCATGTGTCGGCTCGCAGCCTTGCCGCACAGGCATTATCAATATTTGGCGACCACTCCGACGTTATGAGTGCCCGTCAAACAGGATTCGCACTGCTTGCCACAGCCAGCGCCCAACAAATAATGGACATTGCACCAATAGCTCATCTTGCAGCTATAAGATCAAGGATTCCTTTCCTGCATTTCTTCGACGGATTCCGAACATCACACGAGGTGCAAAAAGTTGAACCGGCAGACCAGGAAATACTTAAAAAGCTGGTTGACTACAAAGCACTGCAGGAATTCCGTGAAAGAGCACTCAATCCCGAACATCCCGTTACAAGAGGAACGGCACAAAACCCCGACATTTATTTCCAGTCACGAGAAGCAGCAAACAGGTTCTACGATGCTGTGCCCGATATTGTGGAAGAGTATATGAAGGAAATAACCAAAATCTGTGGCAGGGAATACCATCCGTTCACATATTACGGCTCCAAAGATGCCGAAGATATTATAGTAGCAATGGGCTCCGTAACGGAAACCATCAAAGAAGTAGTGGATTACAAGATCTCAAGCGGTGAAAAATGCGGTATAATAACCGTACACTTATACAGGCCTTTTTCTGAAAAATATTTCAGGAAAGTTCTGCCCCGGTTTGTGAAAAGAATAGCGGTTTTGGACCGTACAAAAGAGCCCGGAGCAAACGGCGAACCCCTGTACCTTGATGTTAAAGACCTTTTTTATGGCAGCGAGTCGTGTCCGGTTGTGGTTGGCGGAAGATACGGGCTGAGCTCCAAAGATACCACGCCTGCGCAGATCCTGGCAGTTTATGATAACCTGAAACTGCCGGAACCCAAAAACAATTTTACGGTAGGTATTACCGATGATGTTACTTTCAGATCTTTGCCTGTAGGTGAAGACGTTGACGTATCCCCCGAAGGCAATTATGCTGCAAAATTTTACGGCATAGGTGCCGATGGTACTGTCGGAGCAAATAAGAACTCCATAAAGATCATCGGTGATTGCACCGACAAGTTTGCACAGGGATATTTTCAATATGACAGTAAAAAGTCCGGTGGTTTTACTGTTTCTCATTTAAGGTTCGGTGACAGCCCCATACGTTCGCCTTATTACGTGAATGCTGCGGATTTTGTGGCTTGTCATGTGCCGGCTTACCTCGAGAAATATGATATGCTAAAAGGATTGAAAAAAGGCGGGAGCTTTTTGTTCAACAGTATATGGGACGAAAAAGAGACCAGGAAAAAGTTGCCCGGTCATATGAAAAGGTATCTGGCTGAAAACAACATTAATTTTTACATCATAAATGCAACGGAAATAGCCGAAGAGTTAGGTCTTGGTTCACGTACAAATACTATCATGCAGAGTGCATTTTTCAAGGTTACCGAGGTTATACCTTACGACCTTGCCGTGAAGGAGATGAAAGATGCCATACAAAATACGTACGGGCGCAAGGGCGAGGATATCGTGAAAATGAACTTTTCCGCCGTTGACAAGGGTGCGGAGGTCTTAAAGGTTGACATACCTGAAGAGTGGAAGGATATTGAGGATGATAAAAAAGCTAAAGATACTGATTTTCCGGAGTTTATCCGCGAGGTTGTAAACCCCATTAATGCTCAGAAGGGCGATTTGTTGCCGGTGAGTGCTTTTCTTGGCAGGGAAGACGGCACGTTCCCGCCCGGCACCACTGCATTTGAGAAGCGCGGCATTGCCGTTAATGTGCCCGAGTGGCAACCTGAACACTGTATCCAGTGCAATCAGTGCGCTTATGTATGCCCGCACGCCGTCATACGTCCCTTCCTGATCAACGACAAAGAGATGAAAAACATGCCCAAAGGTACAAACGTGATTGATGCACGCGGAAAATCGCTCAAAGGGCTCAAGTACCGGATACAGATAAGCCCACTCGACTGTACCGGCTGTAGCAACTGCGTTGAAACATGCCCGGCAAAAACAAAAGCCCTGGTCATGAAATCGCTCGAAAGCCAGATGGAAGAAGATAAGCGTTGGAACTATATCAGCAAAAATGTTTCTTACAAGGATACATACCTCGACAAACAGCAATCGGTTAAGAACAGCCAGTTTGCGCAGCCACTGTTTGAATTTCACGGAGCATGTGCAGGTTGTGGCGAAACACCTTATATAAAACTGATAACCCAGCTTTATGGCGACAGGATGATGATAGCCAATGCTACCGGATGTTCATCTATCTACGGTGGTTCAGCACCCGCAACCCCTTATACCATTAACAAAAACGGATACGGACCTGCTTGGGCAAACTCGCTGTTTGAAGATAACGCCGAGTACGGTTTTGGAATGGCAAAAGGCGTTAAAAAGCTTCGTGAGAGGATTGCCCGCCTGATGCGGGAGAATATGGACAGCGATATATCGGGTGAGACCAAAGAAGCTTTCAAAAACTGGATCGACAGCAAAGATGATGGTGAAAAATCGAAAGAAGCGTCGCGTAAAGTCATTGAATGTCTTAAAAAGGAGAAGCATCCGGTTGCTAAGGATATATTGGCGCTCAGGCAATATCTTGTTAAAAAATCGGTATGGGTAATAGGTGGCGACGGCTGGGCTTATGACATAGGCTATGGCGGCCTTGATCATGTGGTGGCTACAGGCGACGATGTAAATATGCTGGTGGTAGATACTGAAGTTTATTCCAATACGGGCGGCCAGGCTTCAAAGTCTACGCCTGTCGGTGCTGTTGCCAAATTTGCTGCGGCAGGCATGCGTCAACGCAAAAAAGACCTTGGTATTATGGTATTGAGCTATGGCTATGTGTATGTAGCCCAGGTGGCAATGGGAGCAAACCAGAACCAGTTTCTCAAAGCCCTCCGTGAAGCAGAAGCATATCCCGGCCCGTCGGTAATTATAGCCTATTCCCCCTGTATAAATCACGGCCTGAGAAAAGGAATGAGCTATACCCAAAATCAGATGAAAGATAGTGTTGATGCCGGATACTGGCACCTATACAGGTATAACCCGATGCTGGAAAAAGAAGGGAAAAACCCCTTCCAGCTCGATTCCAAAGAACCGGACTGGAGCAAGTTTAATGATTTCCTCAAGTCGGAAGTGCGCTTCAGCTCCCTGATGAACAGCTTCCCGGATGTGGCAAAACAACTCTTTAAAACAGCAGAAGAAGACGCAAAGAGGAGATATAACATATATAAGAAATATGCTGAGATAAACTTTGCAGAATAAAATCTTTTCAGTCGTACCCCGACTGAAATCATAACATTGCATGTTAATTTGCTTCACCTATTAAAGATAGAAAAAAGTCGGGGCACGACCAGCATAGGTTGTGCCCCGGCTACGATTTTATTCTATCTCCACTTCGATCCACTCTGAGCGGTCAGGGTCTTCAGGGGTTTTCCATTTTACAGGAGGATCTTCTTCCAGTTTTTCCAGCAGTACTTCCACTGCTTTTTCCAGTGACGGGTCTTGTCCTTTTGCAACCAGGTGCGGTTTGTCAACAACTTCAATATCGGGGTATATTCCAACACCTTCTATTATCCATTCGCCCTCCTGGTTATAAATGCCAAAACGCGGCACACCGATATATCCTCCATCGACCAATCCCGCATTTCTTCTCATCCCGATAAGGCCACCCCATGTTCTTGTTCCGATAATAGTTCCAAGCTCTTTTTGTCTGAAAAAGTATGGCAGAGCATCGCCGCCTGAGGAAGCATACTGATTGATGAGCATTGCTTTCGGGCCGTCGTGTGCTATAGCCGGAGTACGCATCGGGTCAAGCCCGTGTGTGTGCCAGTAGGCCAGCGTTTCACGTTCAAGAAGTTCAACCATACGGTCAGGGATAAACCCGCCGCCATTAAAACGCTCATCAATGATAAGTGCATCCTTGTCATGATATGCATACATGCCGAGGTGTAACTCGCGATTTCCTTCAAATGCAGTGTTTGGCACATGAAAATAGCCTATACGTCCGTCCGACATCTTATCTACCATCTCCCGGCGGGTGCTGACCCAGTCAAGATATTTAAGCTCCAGCTCGCTTTCTATAGGGTGTATAGTGTATGTACGAGCCCCGTTTGCATCAGGGCGGCTGTTAACCGTAATACGTGTAGCTACATCAACCCTGTTTTCCAAAAACTTGTAAGGATTCTGACCGGTTGTGATATCATGGCCTTCAACAGCAATAAGATATTTGCCTTCCTGAATATCAATACCTTGTTTTGTTAACGGCGAGCGGCGATCTTCCTTCCAGTTTTCACCTTCATATATCTTGCTTATGATATAACGGTTATTCTCATAGTCTGCTTTCAGCCGGGCTCCCAACAATCCTGTTTCCACTCTTTCAACGGTTTCAAAGTCGCCGTAATCTGTGTACGTATGTCCCGCGTTGACCTCCGAAATTAATTCACCCAATATGTAATCAAGGTCAAAACGATGGTTAACGTAGGGCAGCAATTGGGAATAATTGTCATAATAGCCTTTCCAGTCAACATTATGCAGATTTTCAACATAGAAGAAGTCGCGGAAAATACGCCAGCCATCTTTAAAGATCTGTTTCCATTCGGCTCGCGGGTCTAATCTCATTGTAAGGTTTTCAAGGTCGAGCTTTCCTTCGCCGGCTTCACGACCGGGTGTGAGGTTTGCTACGCCATAATCATCTTCATGACGGTACAAAAACTTCTTCTCATTCGCAGAAACTATGCCCGTTCTTATGCCGCCCATTATCAGTTCATCTTTTTGCTCTTCAATTTTGTACAGATTCATTCCCTGGTTGTTGAAATATACCAGCCCGTCTTCTACAGCCTGCAACCCCCAATAGCTTCCTGCAGGCAGCGGAAAAGCAACAATACGGCGATCAGCCCCTTCAGGTTCAATACGAACATTTATATCACCACCTTCGCCACCATCCTGCGAATCTTCATCTGTGGTTTCTTCCGTTTCCTTTGGTTCAAACAGCCTCGGGCTGTCTTCATTAAGCGGTAATGCGTAAATGCGTGTTGCACGGTCGTAAAGGTAGTTAAACTCATAGTCTGAAAACCTGAGGTTGAAGTCGCGATTGGACAAAAAGAAGATATATTCACCATCTTTCGAGAATACCGGGTTTCTGTCGGAGAAAACATGATCTGTTAGCTGGTGTTTTTGTTTTGTGTCAATATTATAAACAAATATTGAGCTTTGATTATTCGGGTTAGTGTTAGTATAAGTTATCCACTTTGAGTCGGGTGAGAAATCATATTGTCTCAGTTCATTTGCTCCCGGTGTATCAATAACGTCAATGTTTCCTGTGTTGACATCGAGCACCTGCAGTTTCATGCTGCGGTCGAAAAAGACCAGGTAACGGCTGTCAGGCGACCATTTGGCGGGGTATTTCCAACCCTTCGAACCGGATGTTATCTGATTTGGTTCGGCATATTGCTTGTTTTCCAGGAGATAGACTTCATATTCGCCGGTTTTATCGCTGTAAAATGCTATCCATTTTCCATCGGGCGACCATTGCGGATAAACGGCACGCACACCTTGTTCATCGGTAAGATTGCGTATAGTACCTTCGCCGGCGGGCACGGAAAAAATATCGCCTCTTGCATCAAAAAGCGCCCTGTTGCCCGACGGTGATATTGCCATACTGTGAATATGTTCTTTGACGTTTGTAAAACGTGGCAGTGTATGCGGGTTGTCGTAGCGGATGTTGACAATAACACGTTCCTCTTCGCCGGTTTCAAGGTCAAGTTTGTAGAGATGTCCTCCCACTTCATAAACGAGCTGGCCGTTATTACCACTTGGCCACATTACATCAAACTGCTTATGAAAAGTCATTTGATCCACTTCACCCGTATTAATGTCATAGCTATGAATGTTGAGCCTCAGGTCGCGGTCGGACGCAAAATAGATCATATCGCCATACCATGTTGGTATATGGTCGGTGCCTTTAAAATCAGTTATTTGCTCCGAGGTATTTTCTGCCAGGTCGTATATCCACAGATTTGAGGCGCGTCCTCCTTTATACCTTTTCCAGGTACGAAACTCGCGGTCAACATATGCAAAAGCAATTTTGGAATCATCCGGCGAAAGGTCGGCAAATCCGCCGTGAGGTATGGGCAATTCCTTTTCCATTCCGCCGTCGATACTTACCATGTAATAATTACCCATTCGCTTGCCGTATGGTGTCCTGTTGCTTCTGAAGAACACTTTTTTACTGTCGGAAGTCCATCCCATGACCACATTGTCAAAACCTCCCCTTGGTGCCATTTTACCTACGTCGTTGTAGTAAGTGAGTTGTTTTGGAGTTCCTCCTTTTACGGGCATAACATAAACCTGCCGGCTGCCGCTGTATTCCGCCGAAAATGCTATCCATTCACCGTCAGGCGAGATCCTCGGAAAGAGCTCCAGCCCTTTGTGAGACGTTAATTGACGGGCATCACCCCCGTCAGAACTCACAGTCCAGATATCCCCTGCATAAACAAATACTATCCGGTCGTCGTTGATGTCGGGGTAACGCATCATACGAGCATCTTCATAAGACCACGACAATACCGGTGATAGTAAGAATAATGCAAGAATTACAAAATGGTTAAGAGTTTGTAGTTTCATCTTTTATAAAATTTTTGTGATTTGAATTTATTACCTCTTTTGGAAAGGTCAAATATAAGAAAAATTTGCCGGAATCTTTTTTTATATCAGTTTCCGGTTAAGGTTGTATTGATGAATTTAATATTGAAAAAATTCGGTCAATATAAGCCAAGCCGGCGACATTACGGGGTAGTAATTACAGAGAACCTGGGGGGTTTGTGAGGGTTAATCTTTTATAATGCAGAGTTTGCAATAAATTTCTTTTATATTTTCATTGTTAAGCACTAACATTCCATGACCTTCCGGCTTGCTGTGCGGCAGAAACAGGTTGCAGAACCTTGCGGGATTTTGCAGGTATGCTTGAACCATCAGATCACGGTACCATTGTGTCCTTATTATTCTGGTTTTTGTAATTGTAAGCTTGATGTAATAAAACAGCAGATCTTCATCTGGCTTTTCTTTCCTGGCATAGGGTCTGAGAATTCTTTCCGCCACATTGATTTGGTTATATGCCCTGAGGAATTTTGCAATGCTGATCATATCCCGTTCATCCAGATCGGTTTTTGAATAAACATTTCTGATCTGCCTGATATGCCAACCAATTGGTTTTTTAGGTTTGGAATAGTAATTCCGGTTTACCATTATCTTATGATAGTTTACCTTTAACCTGCGCGATGCTTCGAAAGGAATATCATAATTATTCATACTGTTTATTGTGTTTCTCATCATTCTGTCAGTAATTTGGGAGTTATCCTGCAACCAGAGGCGGAACATCATTTCTGCAAGATTAAACCTTATATAGGGATTGTCAGGATAGTGCCCCGCAAGTTCTCTATAAAGCTCATATGTTTGTTCAGTACTTGTAATTCCCACTTTGTAGCGGTGCAAATAGTCACGGTTTAATGCAAAGCTAAAAGGTTTATTTTCCGGCAAAGGCAGATCTTTTGGGAATTCGGCAACCACATTTTCTCCTTGTATGTTTTGAAAAATGGCATCCTGTATCTGTAACACGCTTTCCATATGTTCGTTTTCAAGAGCAGTGACATAAAAATCCATTAAGTTGTTTATTGTTGACTTCTTAGGATGGATGGACTTTTGTAATGTTATCTGCGCAATCGTTTTGCGGTGATTTTTCAATATGGGCTCCATCTCACTGTTTATCTCCTCATCAAACAGTTTCTCCTTAATCTCATCACTCGATTTGTCTGCCAGATATTCATACGGAGTATCACGTATATCCGAAAAGAAATCATCCTAATTTTCCGATACTTCCGTTTCATATTCAATAGTGTCGGGCAGTATTTTCTTCATTTCATCAATTATTACTTCTGCCCTTTTGTTGTATAGCTCCCTGTTCCTTTCCTTAGTGCCTTCAACAGATGCATAACCTTGTATGTTTACTTTAACGGGCTTGTATTTATCAAGGGGTAGCGCTTTTAGAAAGTCGTGCAGCTCATCCTTGTTGTAGCTTACATTATCTTTTGGAAATATGATATCTAATGTTTTTATCCCGCTGGTTTTTATTGGGTCTGTAACATCCTGAATTTTTATTTCTTCAGATTCAAAAAGCAGAGTGTCGGCCAGGAGGACCGGTTCTAAAAGTTGCCAGTCATGTATAGGTATAAGCCTATATGAAACGTTAAGGCATTTACGTCCCCAGCGCGATATTATAATAGATATATCAAAATCTTTATTAACAAAGCTGTCCGGCACATTCCACAGCGGCAGAAAATATAAGTTGTCGGATTTTTCTGCTTTGTCTTTCATCTGGAAGTAGAAGCGAGGCTTCATGTAATAAAAATAATTATCACTTACTTTTTTATTATCTGTTTGGCAATCGTAATAATCGGCTGATACAAGCTTTGCTCCAAGGCTGTTTAAATTATACCGGAATATATTTTCAAACCACTCCTGATCATTATAAATAACATATAAAATATTATTATAAGGGCGTATAGTAAAATATACATGGCCGGGAATACTCTTATAAGCTCCTGATGCCGGCAAACATACATTTCTTTTATACTTCCTGTACGTATGACCGCTTTGGCCGAAGCTCAAATCAATGCTAAACAAAAGAACCAAAGCAATAAGCAGGTATAATGGATGGATTTTCATCTGTCGTAAAAAATTTTCAATTCCAAGAATGAGGCCACTATAAAAAGTTCAAAAATACTTTTTGTAGTGGCCTCAAGAATAATAAATATTCTTAAGGTATATATCAGTGTTTTACTAAAAAGTTAAAAAAATACTCAATAAAAGTTTAGATAAAAATTCAGGTTGTGCTTCGGCTTAGCGTAAATTTCTAATTTGTTTCAGATAACTGTTTAAAAAACTTTTTCAAATCTTATCTGACTTATTAAATAGTTTTTTAATATTTTAGCATTCATATTAATATCCGGTATTTTTAATGAAAACCTCAATAATTTAGCAACACTGCAAAACCAAAACTCTTTTACCAATGAAAGAAAAAAAGTCCGGTGGCAATACCATAAATTCATTCAGTGTCAATTGGCATGCCTTTATGCCTGATGATGTTTTCAGGAGACTAAAATCATCAGAAGAGGGTTTGGGCAGTGATGAGGCCGGTAAGCGTTTTGACATTTACGGTATTAATGCGCTTCCGCTGAAACCTCCTCCTTCGCTGTTGAGGATCATTCTGCACCAGGTTCTTAATCCGTTAATATTCATTTTGTTGGCGGCCTGTGTTGCATCTTTGTTTATACGGGAATACACAGATGCGGTATTCATTCTTATCGTAATAGCTCTCAACTCGGCATTGGGTGCATACCAGGAGTTTAAAGCCGAGAAGAGTGCTGCGGCGTTGCAGAATCTTTTAAAGGTCAGGTCGAGGGTAAGGCGCGACGGTGCAGAAAAGGAGATTCCGGCGGAAGAGCTTGTTCCCGGCGATGTTGTGTTTCTTGAGTCGGGCATGAAGGTTCCTGCAGACATAAGGCTTGTCAGTTGCACCAACCTTACCGTTGATGAAAGCTTTCTTACCGGCGAGTCGGTGGCTGTAGAAAAGAAGACGGGTGCATTGCGCGGGGATATAGTTATTGGCGACCGTACCAACATGGGCTTTGCCGGTTCGACGGTAACCACAGGCAGGGGAGTAGGAGTGGTTGTGGCGACAGGTATGGATACCGAAGTAGGCAGGATCGCTGAAAACGTGACGTTGTCGGAGTCGGCAAAGCCGCCGCTGGTAATTCGCATGGAGCGCTTTACCAAGCAGATCACCTACTTGGTGGTGGCAGCAAGTGCCATATTGTCAGTAATCCTGGTTGTCCAGGGCACACCGGGAAGGGAAGTGTTCTTTTTCGTAGTGGCACTGGCAGTTTCGGCTATACCTGAAGGATTGCCCGTCGCATTGACAGTGGCATTGTCGATAGCAACATCGCGAATGTCGAAACGCAATGTTATCGTCAGAAAACTTACCGCAGTGGAAAGCCTTGGCAGCTGTACTGTCATCGCCAGCGACAAAACAGGTACGCTGACCCTAAACCAGCAAACCGCAAGGGTGATAGAATCACCAGACGGAACAATATACAAGATCTCAGGGCAGGGATACAACGGTGAAGGCAAAATTGTTAAAGAGGATGATCAGCCGCTTGATGACAGGGAGAAGGAGTTTGTTCACAGGATGATCAAATTCGGCGTTCTTGCCAATGAGGCAAATCTCCAAAAAGGTGATGCCGGCGGATGGGTTTATCATGGCGATGCTATTGACGTGGCTTTCCTGGCAATGGCTTACAAGGCAGACCTTGATCCGGAAGAGTTACGTAAAGATTTCAGGATAATGGGTGAGATACCCTACGAGTCGGAGCGAAAATTCTCTGCCGCGTTCTACCGGCGGCAGGATGGTATTCATGTGGCGCTGAAAGGAGCTGTGGAAACGGTTTTGGATTTTTGCACTGAGCGGCAGACGGCTGAGGGTAAGTCGGATATTGATCGCGAAGATGTTGAGAAAAAAGCACTTGAGCTGGCATCGAAGGGTTATCGTGTGTTGGCGCTTGCAGGAGGGGAGTTTAGGGATTTTCCTCAAAAGGAGGTTTATGAGAATGGAGATGTTCCGGAGCTCAGCCTGTATGGGTTGGTCGGCTTTATAGACCCATTGCGTCCTGAGGCTGTTGATGCGGTAAAAAAATGCAACGAAGCGGGTATCAAGGTGTTGATGATCACAGGCGACCATCCTGAAACGGCAAGGGCTATCTCCGGAGAGCTTGGCATAGCCGTGGAAGGTGAGCCCGTAATTACGGGCAAGGCACTTTCCGATGCACCGCCCGAAGAGCTTGACAAGCTGGTCAGGTCAACTCACGTGTTTGCACGCGTCGCACCCATGCAAAAGTTTGAAATCGTTGAAAGGCTGATTGAGCAGGGAGAGTTTGTAGCTGTAACCGGAGACGGGGTTAACGATACTCCTGCTTTGCGACGCGCAAATATCGGTGTAGCAATGGGTTCAGGCACAGATGTTGCCAAGGAGACTGCCAATATGATCGTTACTGACGATAACTTTTCATCAATAGTATCGGGTGTTGAGGAGGGTCGCTTCGCATACGATAATGTCCGTAAGGTTATTTACCTGCTTATATCTACTGGCGCTGCAGAAGTAGCGCTATTTATAGCTTCCATTATTGCAGGGCTGCCATTGCCGCTGCTGGCGGTTCAACTGCTATGGCTAAACCTGGTAACCAACGGAATACAGGATGTTGCACTTGCCTTCGAAGGCGGAGAACCCGGCGCAATGAAACGTAAACCCAGAAACCCGTCGGAAAAAATATTCAACCCCCTGATGATGCAGCAAACAATAGTATCAGGACTGGCAATGGGTATGATAGCTTTCGGACTGTGGTTTTATCTCAAAAACCATATTGTTATGGACGAGGCGCATGCCAGAAATATGGTGCTGCTGCTTATGGTGTTGATGCAAAACGTGCACGTGTTCAGTTGCCGCTCGGAAAGAGTATCGGCATTTAAAGTGCCGTTAAAAAGAAATATGTTGCTTGTTTTTGGTGTGGTGCTCGCACAAGGCATACATATATTATCCATGCATATACCGTTTATGCAGGAGGTTCTCAGAGTAGAACCCATAACACCAAAAGAATGGTTCGAACTTTTGATTTTGGCATTACCTTTGTTATTAGTTATGGAGATATTTAAACGGATAAAAACAACGATCAACTCAGATCAGCCCTAAAGATAATAAGATGATTGTAATAAACATTTTAGTGAATGAATAAGATTAAAAAGTATTGTATTAAATCAATTTATTGTATTTTTGCGCGTTAAACAATATGCACCATAGAAAAATCGGCAGTTATATATATAGTTTACAAGATAAGAAGTAAAATAATTATAAACCTTTAAAAAGTAATAAAATGATGTTTTCAAAAAAGAATCTTAATTCCGGTTTATTTATCGTGATTATCTTTTTCCTTTTCGGGTTAAACATGCCTGTTGATGCTGCCATACATGAATTACAAGATGAACAGGATGTTGAATTCAGGTATGAAGATGAGTATCTGTTAAAGTTTGTAGAGGTAAATCAGGAGATCAGCGCATTACGAAGGGAAGTCAACAATGATATTTCTGAAATAGTTGATGAAGCGGGTTTAACGATGGATCGTTTTAACCAGATTGCACGTGCCGCGCAAATCGGGGCTTTGGATGAAACGGCTTTTTCTTCGGAAGAGATAGAGGCTTTCAATCAGGTAGCACCTATGGTTAACGATTTGCGGCAGCAAATGAGCGGTATGACCCAGGCAATAATCGCGGAAAAAGATATCAGCTCTGAGTTGTACCAGGAAATTCTGCAGGATTACAGGCAAGACCCTGACTTGCAGGAGTACGTCAGGGAGCTTCTTCGTGAGAGAGCCAGACAGGAAGCCTTTGAAAGACGCAAGCAGGAATTGATAGAAGAAAAAGGATTAACTGAAGAAGAAGCGGAAGAACTCATAATAAGAAGAAGTGAAAAAGAAGAAAGAGAAAATTAAACTTTCTCACTAAAAGAATTTTAGAGCAGGTTATGTGGTTACGGTAAATCCATGTAACCTGTTTTTATTTTGCGTCATTAAATAGAAATAGATACTTTATAATATCGAATATTGATCTCCGGGCCGGAAACAATCTGCAAACAAAACCGGTTGCATTGAAGCCTGATACTTTCCTGAAAAAGGGCAAATATCGTTTAATAGAGTTAATTGTCAGTGTTTACCTTATAATTTCATGATTTATATCACTTCTGCAACCACAAAAGTGCTTCCCCCGACAAATATAAGATCATTCTTTTTGGCATTTCTTTTGGCATATCTCAAAGCATTCTTCACATTGTCGTATGCTTCACCTCTTAGATTATAGTTTTGGGCTTTATCTTTGAGGGTTTGAGCATCAAGGGCACGGGGCACGTCGGCATTGGTGAAGTAATATCTTGCATTAACGGGTAAAAGAGGGAGTAATTCTTCGATGTTTTTGTCATTCATTATACCAATTATAATATGCAGCCTGTTACAGGAAAGAGTGTTCAGCTGGTTCAGCACTGTTTTGATTGCTTCGGTGTTATGAGCCGAATCGCATATGACCAATGGTTGTTTTCCTATAATCTGCCATCTGCCTTTAAGCCCTGTGTTGCTTACCACGTTTTTCAATCCTTCTATTATTTGTTCGGGCGAAATGTTCATTTTGTAGTGGCTGTTCAACACATCAATGGTTTGCATTACCGTAGTTATATTATCTGACTGGTAGATACCTCCTAGGTTTGATTCTGCTGTAAATTGCCTGTTTTTGCCTCTTATCAGGTATTTGTAGTTTGATACGGACAGATCTTTGTTTGCCGTGATACGAACAACATCATATGACTGATCGGCAAAAAACAGCGGACTGTTATTTTCAGCGGCTTTTTCTCTGAAGATATTGCAGACCGGGTTTTGTGTCTTTCCGATAATTACCGGGGTTTCGGGTTTTATTATTCCGGCTTTTTCGGCAGCAATTTTTTCCATGGTGTTTCCCAGCAGGTCGGTATGGTCAAGACCTATGTTTGTAATGACAGAAACAAGGGGTAAGATGATATTTGTTGAATCGAGTCTTCCTCCCATACCTGTTTCAACGACGGCAATATCTGTTTTTTGGTCGGAGAAATATTTGAACGTCATCACAACTGTGAGCTCAAAGAATGAAGGCGAAATATTATTTATTAAACTTTTGTTGTTATTGATAAAATCACATACATATTTTTTCGGCACCATTTTTCCGTTTATTTTGATACGTTCGCGAAAGTCTTTCAGGTGGGGTGAAGTGCATAAGCCTGTTTTAAGGCCTTTTTCCTGCAGGACTGAAGCTATCATATGTGCTACTGATCCTTTTCCGTTGGTTCCTGCGACATGTATTGATTTAAAGTTTTTTTCGGGATTGTTGAAGTATTTAGCGAGAGCTATTGTATTGTTGAGATTAGCTTTATAAGCTGCCGGGCCAATGCGGTGAAACATTGGCAGCTGTTTGTAGAGGTACTTGATTATTTCGGGATATTGCATTGATCAGTTAAGTCTGATGAAGTTGTAAGTAATAGTACCTCTTTGTTCTTCCGGTGCATCTTGTTTTAAGTCGAACTTTGCTTTTCGTGCTGCTTCTTCAGCCAGCCGCCATAGGGTTTGATTTGTGGTTGTAGTGCCTCTTTCGCCGGCTTCAGCCCTGGTTACTTGTCCTTGCCTGTTTACTCTTATAGAAACTACTACGCGGCCTGTTTCGGGCGATGTATAGTCGGGCATGGGCAGATAGTTTGCTCTACGTCCTGACAGGCTGAATTCGACGCCACTGCCTTTTCCGCCGGTTGCTGCTTCGCCTTCAGGAGACCCTTCCGGTCGTCCTTCAATGCCCGGCACTCCAGATTCACCTCTGCCTTCCTGTTCGGCAGTGCGCTCGTCGCGACCGGGAAACAATGCCCTGGGGTCAGGCTCAGGTTCAGGCTCAGGTTCTTTCTTTGCAACCTCTTCCTGTACCGGCGAGTCATCCCGCTCCGGTTTATCTTCAACAGGCTCCGGTCGGGGATCTTCCTCAGGCTCCGGGCTCTTTGTGTCGGGAATGCTTATCGTCTCTTCGATGGTTTGTGTTAAAACCTCCTCTTCGGCCACATCAGGCTGCTCCGGTGCAGGTGGCGCCGAAGGTCGCGGAGCAGGCAACGGCTGAGGGTGTCCCGTGCCTTCATCGTGATGACCCAATACAACCAATACCCCCTCTTCCTCAGGTAAAGGCAAAGGAGTGGAAAGTCCGAAAAACATAAAACATACCAACAACACTATATGAAATATGATAGTGCCGGTAAGAGCTTTCATGTTGTCTTTTTTATTTTTTTCTTCCATTACCTTGGTGGTTGTGTTGCTAAAATTACCCTGTGTTTTGTATCGCGTTTATTGTTTATATTATTTACCACATCAATAACATTTACTATGTGCTGTACCGGTACGGTATGATCAGACCGTAACACCACCGAACCTTCCGTTTCATTTTGTAATACAAATTCCAGGCCAGATTGCAACGTTTCAATGTTAACGGGTCTTTCTTCAAGAAAATATTCCATTTTCTCATTTATATATACTGTTGCTGTTTGACTTGCCATGGTGCGACTTTCACTCGCAGGTAAAAGTAATTTTATGGCGCTGGGTGCTATTAATGTTGATGTAAGCATAAAGAATATCAACAACAAAAATACCAGGTCGGAAAAAGATGCCATATTAAAGGCAACATTTCGTGTATTTCTTGGTCTTATTGCCATGATGTTTTTTTTTATGTTGCAGGTTCGTGAAGTAAGTCCATAAATTCCGTGGCTTTGGCTTCAAGCAAAAACACAACTTTTTCTATTCTTGATACCAGGATATTATAACAGATATAACCTATAATTCCGACGGTCAGGCCTGTTATCGTGGTTATCATTGCTTCATAAATGCCTCCTGCAAGAAGGCCGATATCAATATTACCTCCTGCCATTGACAGGTTGTAAAATGCTCTTACCATACCTATTACTGTTCCGAGAAAACCCAGCATGGGTGCAGCACCTGCAACCGTTGCCAGGAATGCGATGTTTTTCTCGAGTTTGGTCACTTCAAGCTTACCTACATTCTCAATAGCTGCGTTGATGTCTGTCAACGGTCGTCCTATACGCACGAGCCCCTTGCCGATCATACTTGCAATAGGCGAATCATTATTACGGCACAACGATTTGGCTGAATCGATCCTTCCCTCATGCATAAAATCACGTATATTGTTCATGAAGTTGGTCTCTTCACGCGATGCCCTGCTTATAGCCAAATACCTTTCTATAAAAATATAAATCGCTATAACTGACAATATGGCAAGAGGGATCATAACCAATCCGCCTTTAAGTACAAGACTCCATACAGTAAGAGTCTCTTCGGCAGGCATGTCAGCCATTGCCAAAGTATCTGCAGCCGAATCCTGACTCTGAAGCTGCACCTGTAATAAAAAATGTTTGATCATTGCGGTCTTTTTATTAGTTGAATTTAGAATTAGCAACTAAAATAGTAAATGATTTGTATATATAACAAAAAAAAACATCAGAGTTTTGCACAAAATTACTAAAAGGATACGATTGGACTCCTGATCTTGTGTATCTGTCTGTATTACCTGTCGTAAATTTGTGTTAATAGTTTTTTCCGAAAAATTTTACTGCCCGGAAAAATATTGATTTTTATAATTAGACAACAATCATTGATCGTTTTTATTGCATATTTGAAATTAATTTATTGCCTTTGTAAAAAATCAGAGTATTACATGGTTTTCAATACTGCAAGGTTCACAGGTGTTTCCAGCAAGATTTGTCTTGCAGCGGTTGCCGGCATTCCTGGCGCAACACACCCGGCAAGTCCTGTTTTAAGTTTGTTTTTCAATATATACGCTTGTTGACGGGAATGCGAAATCAGCTTTATGCTTTTTGACAATTTCCATGATCTTGAAATTGATTTCCTGTTTTGTTTCAAGATATACTCCCCAGTCCATAGTGTCAACAAAGAAAAGTATCATGATATCGAGGCTGCTGGCTCCAAATTCGGTAAAATAGACTTTATAATCTTCGCTGGTATTGGTGTGATCTTCAATTAGCTTTTTGATATCACTCACTATAGCTTGTACCTGGTTGGTATTTGTTGAGTATGTCAGCCCTATATTGAACATGGCTCTTCTGTAGGTACGTAGTGAAAGGTTGTCCAGTTCCTGATCAACCATTTTTTTGTTTGGCAGTGTAACGTAGCTTTTTTCGAGTGTTCTTATCCTGGTGCTTCTGAAGCCTATTTTTTCAACAACACCTAGTACATCTCCTACTTTTACAAAATCTCCCACAACAAAAGGTTTGTCAAGAAATATAGTAAATGAGCCCACGAGGTTTTCCAGGCTTTCCTTGGCAGCGAGTGCCAGGGCAAGTCCTCCAATGCCAATACCGGCAACAAGAGTGCTGATGTTCACATCAAAAACCGACCCTAATATAAAGAACAGTCCGAAAATGATAATGATTATTTTAGTGCCGTCAACAAAAAAAGGTATTATCTGTTTTATGCCGAGAATATTCTCCTTTTGTTCAGCCCTTTTAATCATGATTACCGACATAAAATCGGCAAGACGTAAGAAAATCCAGATGATTGAGCATATAAGTAAAACGGAAAATAAACGTTTAAGGATCATATTAATTCCAAATTCTTCTTTTGGCGCCATTTCCCAATATTCGGGAAAACTTATCTGTATGAAAGCCAGGTAAATAAAGATCAGCATCAGGATAAAACTCAATGGCTTCTGCAGTAACCTGTAAAATGCGTCAGCTTCAATGTATTCCTTATATTTTCTGAAAAGTTTGAAAAGAAAAAAGCTTATTAGTTTTGAAAAAAACTTCTTTGAAATCAACCCTGCAATTATCAGCAATAAAAACAAACCATACTGCCAAATGTAGTTATCGTACCAGGTTTGACCGGCAAATGAGATTATTTCATCCATAGTAGTGTTGTTTTTGATTCAGTTGCAAATATATGGCAAATAAATGGTATGGAGGACAGTCAACTATTAACTCTTGCCGAAGCAAACACCCAGGGTTCACAAAATGAGGGGATGAATATTTCTTTATAGTTGACATTTTGGAAGAATTGCGGGATTATTTTATTGATCATTTCAAGTGTTTCACTGTCGAATGCCGAACAGCATTGCATAGAGAGTATCCCATTGCTTTTCAGGGTTTTTTCAAGTGATCTGAAAAGGTCGGTAAGGTAGGTTTTTTTGTTTTTAACGGAAAAAATTTCGGGATGCATAGAAAGGTCATAAAATATAGCATTATATTTTTTTTCAACAGATTGGAGGAATTTTTCGGCATCGCTGTTAATGACTTTTAGGCGTTTATTTTCAAAAGCATTTCCTGCCACTTTTGGTATATGGGTTTTACATGCTTGAATTACCTGAGGGTCAATGTCAATAAGGGTTATTTCAGTGCCGGATTCCTTGAGCAATTGATTTGCAATGCCACCATCGCCTCCTCCGAGTATCAGGCTACGGTTTATTTTATCCAACAGCCTTGAAGGGGCGATCATCGCCTCATTATAAATATATGCATCGGAATCGGCTATCTGAAGGTCATTATCAAGAAACAACATCCTGCCGAAGACCGCATTGTCTATGATGTCCATCTGCTGAAAATCTGTTTTTTGACTCAGGATCATACGTTCAATTTCATAACGTATCTCAAAACCATTACCCGCAGTAGTGGTTATAAGGTTTGTTTTTTTGTTGTCAAGAATATCTCCGCGAAGTATTTCAAGATGCTTTATTCGCCTTGCCTGCAATCCTCTTTTAAGGTATTCAAATAATCGCCTGGGCGGTTCCGGGTTAAAACTGCAGGTATAAATATCAACCGAAGCATGTTCGGCTTCGGGATAGGTGTGAACAACTACATGAGATTCGCTGAGAATAGCGGCAACAGTTATGCCTACCGGATCAAAACGGTGTGAAATAATATTGACCATCATCATGCCTGAGTCGGTAATGGCTTTGTTGATAAGTTGCTCAAGAGTCTCCGGGCAGTTCAAAATATCCGAGGAACAACCCTTGAACTCGCCAGCTATTTGAATACCCGTTGGCTTCATCCGAATAAAATGTGTTTAAAATCCTATTGTTAAAAACATATATTGATTAATGTTTGCGTTATCAGTTCTTAATACATGAAACCCTCATGCTTCACTTATTTCCTTTTGTGGAAGTTGGCAAATGAAGGTTTCATATTTTATTCCGGATTTTTTGCAATGACATTTGAAATCACCGCAATTAACCATACTGAATTACAAAAAATATCGTGCAAAATTAAAAAATAGATTGGTTTGAAATAACATGAAATTAAAATTCGGGTTTGTGAAGCGGCTAATTTTTAAAATAAGTGATTCGCCGGAAAATAAAATTTTAAAAATCGTTGAGCACCAGCACAAATATTATTTGAACAAAATGCGCTAGAACAGTGGTTTTAAGCTTTAATATCCGGAAAGCCAATCTCAACGATAATTAAAGCAAAATAAATTCAAACTCTTAAAAATTTATCTTTTCTGAAATATTTTTCAGGTTATTTGAAATTTTAAATTACCTTTGTGGTGATAAAAAATAATAAACGGTATTGTTTACCGCATATTTGATCATTGAATTAATTTCCTTGCCAGAATAATTCCCTTCAATTTTTGCGTTTTTCAATACCAAATTTAAAACACAATTACATATTAAATTTATGAAAACTGGAATAGTAAAGTTCTTCAATGAACTAAAAGGATTTGGATTTATAAAAGATTCGGAATCGGACAAGGAATTCTTTGTTCATGCTTCCGGCTTGGTAGACCGGGTTAAAGAAGGTGACGATGTGACCTTCGAATTAGTAGAAGGTAGAAAAGGTTTGAACGCTACAAATGTGAAATTAAAAACGGAATAGTTGATCTTCAGAAAGAATTCTGTAATGGTCTGTTTTTTTAACCGGTTAAAAAGCCGCTCGAATTTGCAGCGGCTTTTTTTTGATATTTGATTGTTTTATACAGAGTTGAAAGAAAGCAGGTATTTATCTCTATAGTGCCTTTTATGTTTTGATTTATATTGCATAATATAGCGTGGGTGTTCAAGCGGGATTATCGTTTTGAAGAGATCATGTTTTTTGTTGATCCTGCTGATTACAGTGAAATTTTTACCCGAACCCATGCAAAAGCATACGTTGGTATTGATTCCTTTGTCTATATGTGCACAAATTGAGTTGACAAGAAATTTTTCTATTTTGTCGAGCAAAGTTTTACTGTCGTAGTAGTTGAAATTCACCTGCTTACCCTTGCTGTTGGTTTTGACAAATCCCAGGGGGCTTGGGGAGTTTATGTAGAAATCGGAAAAAAACCTTTCAACTCCTCCGTAAGCGTCAATTACTTCATAAACAAAAACTGATGATGGTTCGTGGGTACTTAAATTCTTTATTTTTAAGCCACATTTTTCGCCCAATCTTTTTGTATCGGTAAAAGGCACTCCCGTTACGCCAGCACCAAAACGCCCCGGGTTTATGCCCAGTATTAAATGACGTTTTTTATGATCATCGTAATACTTACGGTAAAAAGCTGATGATACAGCCAGAGCCCCAGGATTCTCTGTAAACGGGTTCATCACACGGATATCCTTTGGAAGTTCAATGTCAAGCCTAAGGTTTTTGTTGAATGAGATGACTTTTTCGGCGAACGTTTGCATAATTCGAATTACTTTTCTTTCGGAATTACATATCCCTTTACTTTAATAATTTTTGTCTCTTCGGGCGAATTGCTGTGGATGATGATCTTACGGTTTATTGGCCCTGGATTGGATGCATCATATCTCATTTGTATAAAAGCTTTTTCTCCGGGTTCAATAAGTTGTCTTGGCCATGAAGGGACGGATATGCCGCATGAGCTCCTGATATTGAAAATCCGCAAAGCAACATTACCCTGGTTGGTTATGGTAATTCGCCGTGTTGTTTTACTGTGCTGAATTATAGTATCATATCGAATAATATTTGTATCGGTTTTTAGTTGCGGATGCAACGGCTTTTCAGGTTTATTAAAGACATGTGAGAATGATGCCGGATAAAAAACGCTAAAAAGCAGGATCGCTGAAAAAGTACGTACGAAAAGGTGTTTTATAAAGCTATTCATATTCATTTTTTGTTGTCGATGTTCGATCCGTTGATTTAGATGGCCTGGAAGAGCGATAGTGAAAGTTGCAGTATTCACAAATGCACCCTGAAAGGCGATCATGTACAAAAAAATGCAAAGAAATAAATATCAAACGAAGCAAACATAAAATTTTATTTTATTTTTCCGTATGTTCCTTTGCAATATTGGCAAATTCATTATACCATTCATTGCCATATTTTCTTATAAGTGCGTCTTTTGCAAATTCATATACTGGGATATTCAGTTTTTTCCCATACTTTCGTGCTGGACCGCAAAGATGCCATTTGTGATAATTGACAGCGTCATATAAATTATTTTTAGTTATTCTGACAGGGTAGAGGTGGCACGAAAGCGGTTTCCGGTATTTTATTAATCCATCGAAATAAGCTTTTTCTATTGCACATCTTGCTATTTTTCCATCGTCAAAACAAGCATAAACACAGTGCTTATTATCTATAAGCGGTGTGGTAAGCTCACCCTCAAAATCTTTTACAAATAATCCCTGTTTTGCTATTGACTTCAGGCTTTTGTAAGGCAAATAAGGTTTTATTGACGGGTATATCGATTGCAATATAGCGGTTTCATCTTCTGTAAGAGGTGCACCAGCCTCACCCTCCACACAGCAACGACCCGAACACTTTACAAGGTCACAGGTGAAATGAACATTAAGCAGATCCTCAGAAACTATAGCATTACCAATAATGATCATGAAAATTCTTAATTTTAAGAAACCGGCTATTATAAAATACCGTGAGTAAGGTAAATTTTATTGTTTTGGTTTTGTACAGTTAACGGTTTATTATATAAAGATGAAAAATATTTTCAGCTTTTACGGTTTCTGTAATACAACACACCGAAAAGGTAGGCGCTGAAAACCACAGAAGTAATAACTTGCAGGTGTATTGGGGTTGCAACAAGGTGTTCTTTTGGCAGCAATGTAAGAATTGCTATGTATTTTAATCCGTAATAAAGAATCTTTGAAGCCCATATACTTAGCAAAATGTTTGCGAAACTATTAAGGTATTGTGACAACCGGTAAAACAACCACACCATGAAAAGCAATTCGATGGAGATCAGTATGCTTTTGATGAAAACCGGATGTGCTGCCACTGCAAATGAAAACAAAGGCAGCGTTATTGCCAGGGCATATGCATTATAACGGTGGCTGTGTATGATGGCAATGACCACCATAAGCCTCATAGGCTCAATATAGTATAAAGGAAAGCTTAACAAATGAGAAAAAGTAGGTATCAGATAAATAAAAGCCAGTGCAAAAGCATGAAATATAACCGTTGGAATACTTTTCCTGATGTTGATAGCTTTAACTGCAATATTTGTTTTCATCTGTATAAAATGTGTTTAAAATATTGATTTACAATAATATATATCTTCCAAATAAGCATAATTGATTATAAACCGATGGAATCCTCATGCTTCATAACTCTTTTCGCTCATGAGGTCGGTTACTCACATTGCTCATAAAACCACTATTCTGAGTTCATTGCGAACTCCGGTCTATGAGTATCTCATTTGTTTTTTCAAATAACGGTATACGGGCAACCTTTGACGGGTTAGCCTTTTCTGAAATATACGTTGTTTGCGATACGTTGTTATAAAAAATTTGCATTTTAATTAGTTGTTTTTGTTATTTTTAAAAACAACATTATTAAGTTTTATAACAGAATTTTTTTCAAAAATAAGAATTTTTAAACTTTCCTTATATATTTGTATTGAAATAAAAAAAAATAAAATATGGACAGGAGGGAATTTTTAAGGAAAAGTTTTTTATATGGTTTATCCGGGAGTTTGATAGCTTCGGTTTCGGGATTTGGCACAAGGTTATTCGGCCATGGACGTACTTTGCCGGATTTGGTTGCTTTACGGGGATCGGATCCTGTCACTATGTTCAAACGCGGCATTGAAGAGATAGGTGGTATGGGCAGGTTTGTTAAGAGGGGTCAGACTGTTGTGGTGAAGCCCAACATCGGGTGGGATGTTTCACCGGAGCGTGCAGCAAATACAAATCCGGACCTGGTGAAGGCAGTCGTTGAAAGTTGCTATGCGGCAGGAGCAAGGAGAGTTTTATCTTTCGATAATACATGCGATAACTGGCGACGGTCATACCAGAACAGCGGAATTGAAGATGCTGTACGTGCAGCAAACGGGCAAATGGTACCGGGTAATCTCGAACGATATTATCATCCGGTTGACATTCCCGGCGCCAGAAGACTTAAGGATGTTAAAGTGCATGAATTGATACTGGAGTCGGATCTCTATATTAATGTTCCCGTGCTAAAGCATCATGGCTCTACATCATTGACCATTGCAATGAAAAACTTGATGGGCATTATTTGGGACCGTCGCTTTTGGCACAGGAATAACCTGCATCAATGTATAGCAGATTTTTGTCTTTATGAGCGTAAACCACAACTTAACATTGTAGACGCCTACTTTGTTATGACACGCAACGGTCCTCGCGGTGTATCAACCGCAGACCTCACAAGAATGGAAAGTTTGCTTATATCACCGGATATTGTCGCTATCGATGCTGCAAGTACATTGTTGTTCGGCTCCAACCCCAAAGATATCGGGTATCTGCGTATTGCCGAAGAAATGGGTATAGGCACGCTTGACCTCAGCAAGCTTGATATCGAAAGGGTTTACTTTTGATATTTAGTTGGCCGACCTCCCATTAACGAGTTGATATAAATACCTAATAGATAGATAGTGCCTGAATTTTTATTAACCTAAAATTTATACATATGAAAAAATTGTCATTGTTACTTGTTGTTATTTTTGCGGGTTCAGTCCTTTTTACAGGCTGTAAACCTGCCCATACTCCCGAAAGAGTTGTTGAAAAGTATCTGAACCATTTATCAAACCATGAGTATGATGAAGCTGCAAAATATTGTACCGATGAAACGGCACAAATATTGTCTTTTATGGCCTGGCTGGTTGAAGAGGAAGAACCAACCGGTGAAAAATATGAAAATATTGAATGTAGTGTTGAGGAAGATAAGGCATATTGTACATATAATATTGAGGGTTTTGATGATAGAGAAACGATCAGTTTGATAAAAATTGATGATGAATGGAAGGTTCATATGGAAAAATAGACATCGTTTTTTTCCGGAGTAGAAACATCTGAAGGAGCCGGTGCGAGCCGGCTTTTTTATTTGATATTATTATAAATTATTTGATTTTATTAAATTTGCGCTGTTGTTATGGAAAAGAAGCTTGAAAATATAGAACATCCGGGAGTTGTAGAGGGCGTTTCGGGCAGGAATGTGTTGGTTCGCATCAAATCGCGCACGGCATGCGGCGACTGCAAGTCGAGATCTTATTGCGGATTGCAGGACGTCAAGGATAAGATCATTGAAATTGAAACAAGCAAAGCCGCAAATTATAAAATTGGTCAGAAGATTACCGTTACCTTGAAACAATCGCTCGGATATAAGGCAATATTATTAGGTTATATCGTGCCATTGGTAATTTTGCTGCTGGCTTTGATAGTTATGCTTGCACTTACGGGTGATGAACCCTTGTCGGCACTGGTTGCTGTGTTGCTTATGGTACCTTATTATGTTATGGTATATTTGAAACGTGATAAATTGCGAAGAACGTTCAATTTTCATATAAAGGAATAATTAACGGAGATTTTGATGGGTGTGCAGGTTCGTTGAGCAGTGAGCGATAGCGACCGTCGATGGATCTGCCCGAATTGTTAATAAGTCCGGATATATTATTATTTTAGCAGTTTTTAAATAAATTCTTTATATTTTTTTAAATAACTGATAGCCAGCAAATAGTAAATCGCACTTTTATCTGGCAGAGCTTAAAGATTTGTAATTCAAGACATTGTAAAATCCTTATTTTTTTGGTAATATCATTGCATTAAGGATTAAGTTTTTATTTTTGCGGATTGAAAAACGATTTGATTTTTTTATCGATATTTTTGCTTTTTAAATAACAAAACGTAGCCAAACGTGAACGAAGTTGTTCTATATTCGGTATTATCAATAGGAGGCCTGGGCACATTACTTGCCATTGTTTTATATATTGTTTCTCAACGATTTAAGGTTATAGAGGATCCTCGCATTGATCTGGTTGAGGACAAGTTGCCCGGGGCAAATTGCGGCGGGTGTGGTTATGCCGGGTGTCGTAATTTTGCCGAGGAGATTGTCAAGTCAGGCTTTTTGGAAGGCAAAAATTGCCCGCCGGGCGGTACAGATGTTATGAAAGATATTGCGGATGTGCTTGGTTTGGAAGCCGAAGAGCAGGAACCCATGGTTGCCGTTGTGCTTTGTTCTGGCAGCCGCCAGGTTGCTCCGCCCAAAACCCGCTTTGAAGGACTTAACACCTGTGAATTTGCACACAGCCTCTATGCAGGCCTTAGCGGTTGCCCATACGGCTGCCTCGGTGAAGGAGATTGCGTGGTGTCTTGCAATTTCGATGCAATGTATATGGACGAAAACACAGGGTTGCCGGTTATTATTGAAGAAAAATGCGTCGCCTGCGGTGCCTGTGTTAAAGCTTGCCCCAGAAACATAATGGAACTCAGGAAAAAAGGAAAGAAAAGCAGGCGGATATTTGTTTCCTGCATCAACAAAGAAAAAGGCGGTGTAGCAAGAAAAAACTGCAAAGTGGCTTGTATAGGTTGCGGAAGATGTGTCAAGGAATGTAATTTCGAGGCAATTACCCTTGAAAATAACCTGGCCTATATCGATTTCAATAAATGTACTTTATGCCGTAAATGTCCGCCGGTTTGCCCCACAAGTGCTATACATGAAGTTAATCTTCCGCCAAGAAAAAATAAGGAGAAAAAAGAAGATAAAGCTGCTGAAGCGTAATAGGATATATTTTGTAGAATAAAAAATATTATGGGAGTTTTAAAGACATTTAAAACAGGAGGGGTTCATCCTCCCGAAAACAAATTATCCGAACATCAACCCATAGAGGTGCTTCCATTGCCGGAAAACGTTTCAATACCCCTGTCGCAACATCTGGGAGTGCCGTCTGTGCCGGTTGTTAATAAAGGCGATAAAGTAAAAACCGGTCAGATCGTAGCCAGGGGTGAAGCCTTTATATCTGCAAACATCCACTCGTCAGTTACAGGTACGGTCACTAAAATAGATGATGTTGTTGATGTTAGCGGATATCGTAAAAAAACTCTAATTATCAAGGTTGAAGAAGATCAGTGGGAAGAATCTGTTGATACAACCGGTACTTTAATAAAGGATTGCGGTCTTACGCCTGAAGAGATAGTAAAAAAGGTCAACCGGATGGGTATCGTTGGTATGGGGGGAGCTGCATTTCCCACACATGTTAAGCTGACGGTTCCAAAAGGTAAAAAAGCTGACTACCTTATTATTAACGGTGCAGAATGTGAGCCGTATCTTACTTCCGATCATCGCCTGATGATTGAAAAAGGAAAAGAGCTTATGGTTGGAATTACCATAAAAATGAAAGCATTAGGTGTAAATAAAGCCATAATAGGTATAGAGAAAAATAAACCCGATGCAATTGAATATCTTGATGAGCTGGCAGAAGAATATAAAGGTATATCGGTAGAGCCGTTGAAGGTCAAATATCCGCAGGGAGGTGAAAAACAACTGATAAAGGCATTGGTAAACAGGGAAGTTCCATCCGGCAAACTTCCCATAGAGGTTGGATGTATTGTTCACAATGTAGGGACAACATACGCAGTTTATGAGGCTGTTCAGAAGAACAAGCCTTTGATAGAACGAATAGTGACGGTAACGGGTATTGGTGTTGAAAGACCTTGCAATTTGCTTGTCAGGATAGGCACTCCCGTATCGGCTCTCATAGAAGCTGCCGGTGGAATACCGAAAGATACCGGCAAGGTTGTCAGTGGCGGCCCAATGATGGGTAAAGCACTGATCAATCTTGAAGTGCCTGTGACAAAAGGAACTAGCGGTATCCTGGTTTTCCCTGAAGCAACATCACAGCGCATAACACAACTTAACTGCATACGCTGTGCCAAATGCGTCAGTACCTGCCCCATGACTCTTGAACCATACCTGCTGGGATTGCTTTCTGATAAAAAACGATATGAACACTGTGAAAAAAATCAAATAATGGATTGTGTCGAGTGCGGCTCATGTCAGTACGTATGCCCGTCGGGAAGACCCCTGCTTGATCAGATAAGGGTCGGAAAAGCAAAAGTAGGTCAAATGATACGCGAAAGAAGTGCAAAGTAAGATGATATGAAAAAGAATGACGCCGGTTGCGGGAGTTGATTGAAAAGAGAACAGGACTAAGGCAGCAGGCAAAACTCGGCTTAAGATTTATGTAACAGACTTAAGCAACTTGAAAGACCTGAGATACCTTTAGACCATTATGCGATAATGTAATCATGTTACAAAAACAATAACCTATGACTGGTTATCAACATTAAGCAACCTGCAACAAGTAAGAAAAGGTCGTGTTGAATTACGATAGAACATACTGAGATAATTGAAAATTTTATAAATGGATAATTAACAGGTTAAAGTTGAATGATATGAGTTTATTGACGGTTTCAGGATCACCCCATATTCATGCTGATGATTCGGTCAGGAAGATCATGTATGGCGTAATTTTTTCATTGATTCCTGCAATGCTTGTTTCTTTTTATTTTTTCGGACTGGATGCGGTAATAGTTACTTTGACAGCTGTGGTATCGTGTTTGGTGTTTGAGTTTTTGATCCAAAAATTTCTTATCAGGGGGCCGTTAACGATTTTCGACGGTTCTGCGATAATTACAGGGGTGTTGCTTGCCTTTAATGTTCCTTCCAATCTGCCTTTATGGATTGTGGTCATAGGTTCTTTTGTTGCGATAGGCATGGGGAAGATGACTTTTGGCGGTTTGGGTAAAAATCCTTTCAATCCTGCACTGGTAGGCAGAGTGTTTATGATGATCTCATTTCCGGTTGAAATGACCACATGGCCGAAACCGGTGCCTTTAAATACACAGATTACCGATGTGGTCACAGGCTCCACGCCTTTGGCGGTAATAAAGGATGGTGTTGGAAGAGGCGAAAAAGTATCCGAGCTGTTGCCAAAAGTGCCTGAATATCTGGATCTTTTCATCGGCAATATGGGAGGCTCATTGGGCGAGGTGTCTGCTATTGCATTGATCCTTGGAGGATTATACATGCTGGTCCGAAAGATCATAACGTGGCATATACCGGTATCTTTCATAGGTTCGGTATTGATTTTAACAGGCATTATGTGGCTGATAGATCCCGATATATATATTGACCCATTGTTTCATCTTTTAACGGGAGGGTTGATGCTCGGAGCAATATATATGGCTACCGACATGGTTACAAGCCCCATGACACCGGCAGGTATGCTCATATTCGGTGTTGGATGCGGTGTGCTTACCGTAGTGATACGAATTTTCGGAGCATATCCCGAAGGGGTCTCTTTTGCAATTTTGATCATGAATGCTTTTGTTCCAATAATTGACAGAACTTTCAAACCCAAAAGATTCGGAGAGGAGGAAAAAAATGGCTAAAAGAGAATCAACATTTGCAAATATGTTGCTGACATTGCTTATGGTAACTGCTGTTGCTGCCTTTACCTTGTCAATGATCTACAATATTACAAAAGAGCCGATAGAACAGGGCAGATATGAACGTAAGCAGGCTGCAATAAGCTTTGTCGTGCCTGAGTTTGATGAGCTCCTAACAAAGTTTTTTATGCCGCCCGACGGACGTGATTCACTTGAATTTAATTTTGCTTACAAAGAGGGTGAACTAGTGGGAATTGCGGTGCAAACTTATACTACAATGGGATTTAGCGGTTATATATCTGCAATGGTCGGATTTTATCCCGACAAACGTATATATGACGTTGTGCATCTGCAACATGCCGAAACCCCGGGTCTGGGCGATAAAATCGAAAAAGACAGATCAGACTGGAGCAACCAGTTCAGAAATTTTGATCCGTCAAAAAAAACAATAAAACTTAAACAAGATCAGGGTGATGTTGACGGTATTGCCGCTGCAACAATTACCGCAAGAGCATATTGTGATGCCATTAACCGGGCTTACATCACTCTTAAGGAAAATCTGGACGAAGAATATTTTGTTTTGAATGAATGATCTTTCGTAATGAAAATGAAGTAACCTGTAAAATATAAATTCTTTATACAGCATAAAAAAATTAATCTGATATATGAATAAGATTAAAATTATTACAAGAGGCCTTATTACGGATAACCCTGTTTTTGTTCTTCTGCTGGGTTTATGTCCGGTTTTGGGTGTCACAACATCTGCGTACAACGGATTTGGAATGGGTGTGGCTACAACTTTTGTGCTTTTTATGTCAAACCTGGTTGTGTCTCTGATAAAAAACTTTATACCCAACAAGGTCAGGATACCATCTTTTATCGTTATCATAGCTTCATTTGTTACAATAGTTCAACTGGTTATGGAAGCCTATTTACCTGACCTGTTTGACGCACTTGGGCTTTTTATCCCATTGATAGTTGTTAACTGTCTTGTTTTAGGCAGATCGGAAGCTTTTGCCAGCAAGAATGACACTTTTAGTGCTCTAACCGATGGCCTGGCCATGGGTATGGGTTTTACAATGGCACTGACGGCATTGGGCGGTTTGCGTGAAATTCTTGGCAGCTATTCAATATTCGGATATTCATTTTTGGAAGGCGACGGAATGTTGGTGTTTGTGCTGGCTCCCGGAGCATTTATAGGTCTGGGATATTTAACGGCAATTTTTTTGAAAATAATCGGTCAAAGGTAATTTTATAAAATAATTGTGTTATGGAATATATATTTATTATAATAGGCGCTATATTTGTTAACAATATCGTTCTAGCCCAGTTTTTGGGTATTTGCCCCTATATTGGCGTGTCGGGAAAAGTTTCAACATCTGTTGGAATGTCCGGGGCAGTAATGTTTGTGATGACACTTGCAACAGTTGTAACATATCTTATATATAATTTTATCCTTATTCCGCTGGATATTAGTTATTTGCAAACCATATCCTATATTCTGGTAATTGCTTCGCTGGTGCAGATGGTTGAGATCATTCTAAAAAAAATCAGCCCAGCACTATTCCAGGCATTGGGTATATTTCTTCCTTTAATGACAACTAATTGTGCTATACTCGGTGTTGCTATACTTACCGTTCAAAACGAATATAATCTTCTGCAAGGCGTTGTATTTGCCATTGCCAATGCTATTGGCTTCGGGCTTGCCATAATTTTGTTTGCAGGTATTCGCGAACAACTTGATCTGGTAGACGTTCCCAAAGGTATGAGAGGCGCCCCGGCAGCTCTTGTCGTGGCAGGAATTATGGCACTTGCCTTTATGGGATTCGCAGGGCTGGTTTAAAAAATATTCTTAATTGTAGCCTGAACAACTGTCAACTAACAACCTGTCTATGAACCGTTATTTTTCCGTAATTGCCAAATCTTTGTCAACCCTCTTTTTTTACCAAAAGCTGAAGGGTGTCGCATGTTTTTTGTTCAAGAATTACTTTCCGGTTCTTAATATAAGGTTTAATATCAGCTTTGCTGTAATGCCTTATTGTTATCAGTTCTTTATCGTAAATACAGCTTATGTTGAACGATTTTTTCAAACCGTTTATCAGTGCAGGGGTTTTTGTTCTGTCAAAATCGAAGCATACCGAAAAGCTGATGGCAGAGTTTTGCATCATGTTGATTCTTATATTTTGCTTTGCAAATTCAGAGAAGATAAGCGACAGATTATGCTCGGCAATGAAGCTGAAATCTTTAGGAGAAACGGATAACATGACCTGTTTAAATTTGAATATGTAAGACGGTGTTTGATTGTCAAGGCTGGTATTATCGTTGATCAAAGTTCCGTCTTTATCAGGTTCGTAGAATGATTTTACTCTCAGGGGGATACTTTTTGTCAGCAGGGGTTTCAGGGTTTTAGGGTGTATGACTTTCGCCCCGTAATATGCAAGTTCAATTGCTTCCTGATATGATATGTTAGGCAACAGTACAGTTTGTTCAATCAGTTTGGGGTCTGCATTTAACACACCTGCGACATCCTTCCAGATAAAAATTTCGCGTGCGTTTAATGCATATGCAAGTATTGCAGCGCTGTAGTCGGAGCCTTCGCGTCCTAGTGTAGTTACATAACCTGCAGGAGTACCCCCGACAAAACCCTGGGTAATGACTACCGGTCGTTGACTTTCACGGGCAAATCGTTTGAAATAGGGCAATAACCTGTTTTCTATAGCTTTACATGTTTTATCCCAGTAAACATGAGCGTCACGATACGTTGCATCGGTAATTATAATATCCTTTGCATGAAACCAACGGTTGCTGATATTTACTTCGTTCAGGTAATGACTGATTATCATAGCCGACAGCTCTTCTCCGATCGAAACGATCTTGTCATACTCAAAATTGTAATTCTCTCCGGGCGGTTGCTTTAAATCAGCCTCAATAGAATTGAACTTTTCATTTAAAGAGCGGATAAATCGGCTGTTGCTGTTATTGAAAAGCTCATCGGCTATATCATTATGGAAATTTTTGATTTTTGAAAAACATTTATGAAGATCCTCCTTTCTGCCTTTGAAATAATATTCGGTAAGCAGCTCTAAGGAATTCGTGGTTTTTCCCATGGCCGATACTACTATCATAAGCGGTATGTCATTATACCTTGCAACGATGTCAGCTGCTTTTCTTACATCTTTTGCACTCTTTACGGAAGCACCGCCAAATTTGAATACATGCATCGCAGAAAATATTTGATCCGTTTGTTTGTGGCAAAAATAAATAACCCTGATAATTCACAAAGATATGCACTAAAATTTGTTTGATATTAATACGAAAGGAAAAAGCCGGCAAATTAATGTATTCTCAACAAGTAAAGCAAGGTAACCATTGTTTTAAATCATAAATTTTTGCCTGCTGCAATAAAAATGCAATAACATTAAGTATTTATTATCTTGTCAATAATGCATGTTGAAAAAAAACCCGGCTTTGAAAAAGCCGGGTAAAAAACAAAGAGATATTTATTTGCTCTGGTTATTTTTTTGATCAGTAATCTTTCAGTTCTTCCATTAGTTTTTTGCGGGTGAAGAAAATACGGCTTTTTACTGTTCCTATTGAAAGATCAAGTTTTTCGGCTATTTCCTTGTATTTGTATCCTTCATTGTACATTTCAAAAGGTTTGCGTTGATCCTTGTTGATCTTGTTTACTTTTTCGGCAATTTCCCTGGCATAATATTCGGAATCGGGCAAACCTGTCCGGCTTACCTTTGAAAGATTAAGAAAATAAAGATCGTCGGTCTTGTCAACAATGGTTTTGTTTCTTACATTTTGACGGTAATTGTTAATGAAAGTATTTTTCATTATGGTAAAAGTCCATGCTTTGAAATTGGTGTTTGCAGTAAATTTATCCCTGTTGATTAAAGCTTTGAGATATGTTTCCTGCAAAAGATCCTCAGCGTCATCATAGTTTGATGTTAAAGTATAGGCAAAATATTTCAGATTTTTCTGAAGTCCGAGTAGTTTATAGTTGAATTCAAGTGATGTCATGATTTTAAATTTTTATTGTTTAAGAAATACAATATAAAATTAAACAAAAAAAATCAAAAGTCAAGTATTTTTTGAAAATTTAACAAATATATTGCTGTCGAATTTATTTTTTTATCTCAAAAATATCTATACAGGCATAAGTTATGTAGAAATATAGCTATATAAATTTAACTATTAGTAGAAATAATTATTGTTTAATAATTTTAAGAAAGAATTTAAAAAAATATTATAGTAATATTCAAATATAATGGTTCAAAAAGCTTTTAAACTCGTTGGAATTTCGTATTATCATTATATTTTTCGGAGTGTCTGATTTTACATCACAGGCTTGCTTGCCGGTTACGAATATGGTTTTGTCGGGAAATGTTTTTGATATATTTTCTATGTACTCACATGCTTTGTATGGAACTGCTGCAGTGACAAGATGTGTCAGCAGAAAATCGGCATTTACTATTTTTTGTGTTTTTATCAGGTCTTCAAATGGAGTTGTTTGTCCGAGATATATTACTTTATGCCCGTATTTTCTTAACAGATAATTGTAAAATAGCAGTCCCAATTCATGTAGCTCATCTTCAGGAAGGAAAAGCAAAAATGTTTTTGCGTGCTCCTTGCTGGCTTTAGCTTGTGCATCAATAGCCACAATGAGTTTTTGACGTATCAGGCTGCTTATAAAATGTTCCTGTGCGGGAATTATCGAACCAACCTGCCAAAGAATACCTATTTTTTCTAAAAAAGGATATAATATATACATAACTGTCTTTTCCAAACCTATCTTCAGGATCGAATCAGCCATGATTTTATTAAAACTTTCTTCATTCAACTCGATCATTGATATAAAAAGGTTGTTTATCTGCCCTTCATGATCTTCATTACTGCTTGACAACTCAATTATTTTTTCATTTATCTCGCCGGAATCCATTTTCATAATATCCGATATTTTCAAACCATATCGTTTTAGCGTGCTGATATTTAAAAGTTTCTTTACATCTTCATCAAGATAATAGCGGATATTTGTTGAAGTCCTCTTTGGTTTGACCAGGTTATATCGTTTTTCCCATATCCTTATGGTGTGAGCTTTTATGTCAGTGATCTTTTCGAGATCATTTATAGAATATTTTATCATATCTTTGTCCAATGGTTTTTTTGCGAAATAAACAAACTTTTATACAAACATAAAAAAATAAACGGCTGAAAAAATAAGGTCAATTCAATGGTCTTTTAATGCAGGGCTTTTAAAATTTTATCCTGTAAGATAACAAAAATATTTGATCAAATGTTCATGGTTTTGCCGCCGGTAAAAAACTTTTTTTAACGTAACTGGTTTCGTGTTTTAAACGATCTTGTCAATAATACTTTCACAAATGTGCTTCCGTAAAACAGGTTGTTTTTTTACAGGCGAATCTTTACGGGTAAAATTAAGGCAAATAAAATAACTTTGCACATAAACAATACATTTTTTGAATGATGGAAGCCATGAAAAACGATCCGCTTTTTTCGAAGCAGGTAATTGATATGTTTACCGTAGCCAATGAGTATTGTTTGTTTTTTGACAAGGCTGAGGAATATTCTTGTGATGACATACTTGAGTACTTCCATAAGATTGCGCCACTGCTCTATCTTAAAGGCAGCCTTGTTCCGGATATTACGGTTAGTGACCCGTCGTACAGAGAACGTTTCCTTACGGAAGAACAATATGAGGCTTTGTTTCTAGTATTAAAGGAAAGGTTTGATGACAAGGACATTTTTCATATACTGGATGCAAATTATGAAGCAACACAGGCGAGCCTTGCCGAATGCATGACCGATATATACCAGGACATGAAAGATTTTGTATGGCTTTACAGAAAAGATAATAGCTTTGCAGAGGAAAATGCCATTGCGCTTATTGGTTCATTGTTTGAAACCCGTTGGGGCATCAAGTTGATAAATGCGCTTAAAGCGGTTCATGGCATTAAATTTGAAACCGGAGAAGATCAAGATTTTTTTGAATGATAACTAATAAAAGATCAAATAAAAGATGGTTAAAAAATTATTTAAAATTCTGATACCGGTCTTTTTTCT
Organism: Bacteroidales bacterium; assembly: GCA_003559855.1. Lineage (GTDB taxonomy): Bacteria > Bacteroidota > Bacteroidia > Bacteroidales > UBA7960 > PUKZ01. The sequence goes on along the minus strand of PWJZ01000004.1, from coordinate 41,234 downwards.
GATAAATTCAACTACTGCATGTGCTACGGATGGTTATCATATTGAGGTACGGGTTGAAGGGATCAGTGATACGGTATGCTTTCTTGCTTATCATTATGGTGACAGGCAATACTTGCTTGATACCGTTGAGGTTGACAGTGAAGGCCGGTTTGTTTTTAAGGGAGATGAAAGATTGCCGGGTGGTTTATACCTGGTAGTAGTACCTGGTCAGAAATATTTTGAAGTGATAATTGATAAAAATCAATATTTCAAGATTGAAACCGTAATGGATCGGTTTATTGAAACCACTACATTTAAGGGTTCACCTGAAAACTCTTCTTTTTTTGAATACATGCGTTATTTGAGAAAAAAGAGTGAAGAGGTTGCGCCCATACGTAAGGAGCTGAACGATCCTTCAATTGATGAAGAACGCAGGGAAGCTTTACGTGAGAAATCAAGGTTGATCGACAGCCAGGTGAGGGAAAAGCGTGAAAAATATATAGAACAATTTCCTGACTGTGTATTTAGCCTGATCCTCAGATCACAAAGAGAAGTGCCGCCTCCTGAATCCGATATGAAGGAAAATTCAACAATTGATTACATTACCACATACAGAAGGCATATTGAAAATTACTGGAAGCACATTGATTTTAATGATGAAAGGATTATACGTACTCCGGCCTATTATTCAAAACTTGATAATTTTTTCACAAATGTTGTTATAAATCATCCCGACAGTATCATCAGCATGGCAGATTACCTGGTTGACAAGACGCTTGCGAATGATGAAATGTTCAAGTATACGGTATGGTTTATTACCAACAAATTTGAGCGTTCGCAAATCATGGGCTTTGATGCGGTATTTGTTCATATGGTTGAAGAATATTATAAGACCGGTAAGGTTTTCTGGCTTGAAGATGAGCAGCTTGAAAGGATCATCAGGCGTTCGGACCGGCTGAAACCATTGCTGCTGGGTAAAACCGCTCCCGATATAAAAATGTATCTGCCGGATAAGGCAACCATTTCGTTGCATGATGTGGAGGCAATGTTTACGGTGATATATTTCTGGGATTCGGAGTGCCCTCATTGTAAAAAAGTAACCCCCAAACTCAATGATCTATACCAAAGGTACAAAGATCATGGCGTTGAAATTTTTGCCGTTAATACTGAACCTGACCGGGAAAGGTGGCTTAAATATATTTATGACAACAATATTGAAGATTGGATAAATGTCAATGATGTGATGAATCGTTCGGGCTTCAGAGACAAGTATGATATTTATTCAATACCGCTGATTTTTCTGATTGATGAAAATAAAAAAATCCTTGCCAAGCATGTTGGCGTTGATCAGGTTGAGGATATTATCAGCCGTAAGCTGAACAACGAGTGATTGCCGGCATATCTGCCCGTTATGGTTTATATCTTGAATGGTCAAGGATTTTTTCAGCGTTTGTCATCCGGATCAGTTCATTTAAACTTACATCCTGGTTTCTTCTCATGTACTCTCTGACAATTTGCCATCCTATCCAGACAGCAGCACGCGGAGCTGAATTTCTGGAAAATGGAGCGGTAAAGGGAGCATCTGTAATAAAACTGTTAATTTTATGTCTGTTGGTAGAAAACAGAAGCTGGTTATCAATAAAATAGCTCCAGACATGCCCCTGGTTCCTATCCATCCAGTATTCCTGCATTGAAGTGTAGCTGATCTTTAGCGTATCGTGTGCATGAGGCATCATACAGTCAAGAAAAAAAAGCTTCATACCTTCATAAACCATGAAATCGATAAGAGTTTCAGGTTTAAAGTTTTCACGGATCTTTGCCTCACCTATGGCATACATTACATCCCTTACAATAAATTCGGGCGACCGGCGAATAAGCTGGTAAGCCGGTACACCAACATGCTGGTATTTTTTGAAATCACTGCCAAGATACATGTCAAGCGCAACAGCCACGGCGCTGTCGCCAAATTTTACAGGCTGCGCCAGATCCATACCGGAAACATAGGAATAGACTACCGGAATTTCTGACCCGGGAAAGTAATAATGGTAATAAGTAAATGCATCGGTTAGCTCCTTTTCAAGATCATTCATATCGGGGAAAACAACCATTGTCTCATGATACAGATCAATAATAACAGGATCGGTAATATAATCAAACAATTGTTGCTGAGCTACAGGGTTGTCAATTTCATCACCCAGGAAAAAATAATAATCGTCAACGTAAGGTTTAATTTCTTCACGCAGATCAAAAGGATTCAAACTGAACAGTACATTCTCAAAACGGTTTATATTTACGCGATCTATTTTTATATCAGAGACATCAACTTCAAAAGGTCTACGCCCCGATGAATCCATTAAGACGATAATTGCAGATATGGCCACTATTAAAACAATCAAACCCGCTATAATAATTCTTTTCCTTTTCATAACACGTTATTGTTTTTTGTTTTTTAACGTAAAAATTCCGGGTAAATTTAATTGTTTGGGAACAATTTTTAATATTCCTGCCGTTTATTTTTTCACTTAACAGGTTGGTCATTAAAATTCGGTTTATTAAGTTACAGAATGTAACATTAGCTTGCAGATTCTCCCATACCAGATTATTACCGGCAGCATTGGTCATAAATCAATATTTTTATTTCATACGTTTCAGGCATGATTCAAGGCTTCGTCGCCAGTGTGGTATTGTTAGCTTAAAATCTTCTTTGATCTTATTTTTGTTCAATAAAGTGAAATGAGGACGGCTGGCTTTGGTTTCAAAATCTTCACTTAATACCGGTTCAACGGTGCATGGGAGCCGTTTTAATTCGGTAATGGCTACGGCTATATCATACCAGCTTGCTACTCCTTCGTTGGAGTAATTATATATCTTTATGCCTTCTGATTGGTCTGTAATTTGAGGCAAAATTTTCAGAACAGTGCAGGCAAGGTCGTATGCATTGGTGGGCGATCCTATCTGGTCATAAACGACCCTGAGATGTTTTTTTTCTTTTCCTTTCTCGCGGATAGTCTTTACAAAATTCTCACCAAATATCGAATATAACCATGATGTTCTGATTATCAAGCCTTTATTGGCATTTGCTATAATTTCATTTTCACCTTCAAGCTTACTTTTTCCGTACACTGTTTGCGGATTGGGAATATCGTTTTCGGTGTAGGGTTTATAATTATTGCCGTCAAAAACGTAATCGGTAGAAAAATGTACAAGGAATGCATTTGTTTTCGCCGCTGTCAAAGCCAGATTTCTTGCACCCAAGGAGTTTACTTTCATTGCACTCGATATGTTGTTTTCGGCAGCATCAACACCGGTATATGAGGCGCAATTTATTATACAATCAATATTATACGATTTTACGGCTTTTTCAACAGATACTGTATTGGTAATATCAATTTCAGAGCGCGTGGCAAAAATGAAATCCATTTTCTTGTATGACTTTGATATGTCCTTGAGCTGGCTTCCCAACTGACCTTTGCTTCCTGTAATTAATAAGCGCATAATCTATGTATCTGTTTGTTTTTTTCGTTTTATAAGATATAGCCGCAGGCCGATGGAAATCAATTCCAAATCCCGGCAAGCATATTAAAGGGTCTTTCTGAAATAATTTATGGTTTCTTTAAGTCCGTCATCAATATCAACGGTTGGTTTCCATTGTGTAATATTTTCCAGTTTTGAAATATCGGGTTTACGTCTTAGCGGATCGTCGTTAGGAAGGGGTTTAAAAACAATTTTAGAACGTGATCCTGTTAATTTCAAGATTTTTTCGGCAATTTCAAGTATCGAATGTTCGACGGGGTTGCCAATGTTAACAGGGCTTGTGATATTTTCGGGGGTGTTCATGAATTGTATTATACCATCAACCATATCATCAACATAACAAAAACTGCGTGATTGTTTACCGGTTCCGAAAACTGTAATATTTTCATTGTTCAATGCCTGAACAATAAAATTGCTGATCACCCTGCCATCGTTTGGGTGCATTCGGGGTCCATAGGTATTGAATATTCTCATTATTTTGATACGTACCTGGTTTTGCTTGTGATAATTTACAAAAAGTGCTTCGGCACATCTTTTACCTTCATCATAACAAGCACGCTCACCAATAGGATTCACATTGCCCCAGTATTCTTCAGTTTGAGGATGTTCGGCAGGATCACCATAAACTTCGCTGGTAGATGCCTGTAAAATTTTGGCTTTTATCCGTTTTGCCAGTCCAAGCATTTTTATGGAGCCCATAATTGACGTTTTGATTGTTTTTATTGCATTGTATTGATAATGAATTGGAGAGGCAGGACAAGCCAGATTATATATTTCATCTGCTTCTATAAAAAACGGCATGGTAATATCATGTCTTATAAGTTCAAACCATGGGTTGTTCAGCAGATGAATAATATTATTTTTTTGACCTGTAAAGAAGTTGTCAAGACAGTATACTTCGTTATCCATACTCAAAAGCTTTTCACAAAGATGTGAGCCCAGAAATCCTGCCCCACCGGTAACCAGTATTTTTCTTTTTTTCATCTGAATAAAATATAATTAAACACCTGATTTTTAATAAAATATTTGTTTGTGTAAATAAACGTCAATAAATTAAACCCGATGTACCCTTATACATTTTTCAACTGTTTTTATATTATTGCCTGATATAGGGCGTCATGCATTTTTTTACTATTGTTTGTGACGGGCAGAGCGTTCAGTATTTCATATTCAGTGATTAATGTTCCACATTCCGGATTTTTTTTACGGTTTTTCCTGTTTATGTTTGTGTTCTTTTTCCCACGCAGTAATATAAAAATCCGATGGTTTTAAGCTCATCGGCATTATAAATGTTTCTCCCGTCAAAAATCACGGGTTGCTTCATTAATTCGTACATTTTTTTAAAATCGGGTATACGGAATACATTCCATTCTGTTATCAATAGCAGACAGTCGGCATTTGCAACAGCTTCTTCTTTATTTTTTGCATATGTTATTTTATTTCCTGTAATTTTTTGTGCTTGTTTCATAGCTTCCGGGTCAAAAGCTGTGATGTTGCATCCTTCTTTGAGGAGTTTTTCTATGATTGCCAGTGAAGGTGCTTCACGCATATCGTCGGTTTGAGGTTTAAATGCCAGCCCCCAGATTGCAACATTAAGCCTGTCAAGATTATTTTTAAAATGCTTTTTCATTTTATCGACAAGCACTGTTTTCTGGTGATCATTTACATATTCAACAGCTTGTACCACGCGCATCTTATAATTATGCTGCCGTGCGGTTTTTATAAGAGCGCGAACATCTTTTGGAAAACAGGAGCCTCCATATCCTATACCTGCATAAATAAACTGATTACCTATACGTGAATCGCTGCCAATACCTTTTCTTACCATGTTAATATCTGCTCCGAGAATTTCGCACAGGTTAGCAATTTCATTCATGAAGCTTATCCTTGTTGCAAGCATTGCATTGGCTGCATATTTGGTCATTTCGGCAGATGCAATGTCCATGAAAATTATCGGATGCCCGTTAAGGGTGAATGGCTTGTACAACTTTTCCATGATCTTACGGCCTTTTTCGGATTCTATACCGATTACTATCCTGTCGGGCTTCATAAAATCATCAATAGCAGCACCTTCTTTCAGGAACTCCGGATTTGAGGCTATGTCGAATTTGATATCAAGCTTGCGGGATTTTAACTGGCTGTCTATTGCTTGACGTACTTTTTCAGCCGTGCCCACAGGAACCGTGCTTTTGGTTACAACAACCATATAACCTGTAATGTGTTTGCCAATTTCTTCTGCCACTCTTATCACATGATCAAGGTCAGCGCTTCCGTCTTCATCGGGAGGAGTGCCAACGGCAATGAAAATAACATCACATTCCCGTATCGAATTTTTGAGGTCGGTGGAAAATTTAAGCTTATTCCTTTTGCAATTACGCCCTACAATTACATCAAGACCCGGTTCGTAAATAGGTAGTATGTTTTTTTTGAGGTTTTCTATTTTTGAACTGTCTATATCAATACAGGTAACCTCTGCACCCATATCAGCAAAACAAGCACCCGTCACCAATCCTACATAACCGGTTCCAACAATTGTTATGTTCATAATTACAATTCTCTAATTTATTCTCTTTAACGAACAGACAGGCAAATTTATTTAAAATTAAATATGTTTCAGTCATTTTTATATTTTAAGTACACGAATTACATTAATTTTTACTGGTTAATACAAGCTAATTATTGTAATATGCTGACTTTTTCAAGGGCAGTAACATCAGATATCAGTTTTAAGCCTGAAAAGAATAACTTGTAATATAAGTTTTAAAATAGAATAAACATTGGCAAACTCTCTTTTTCTGGCAATAAACAGTTTAAGGATATTTGCTAACGGGTGATGAGTTATGAATTATATATATAACCATTAATAATGGCTAATGAATCTCCGGACAAATATTTATTTTCAATTTCAGCTATTAATATTACATGAAGCGGGAAATTTTATGATTTAAAATTCGTCAAAATCATCAATAGGTTCCAATTCATCCCGGTCGGGTCTTTCACGATCCCGGTCTCTTGTAAAATCGTGGATTCTGTATGTGAATCCTATGAAAATCATTCTGCTTCTTCTTTTGCGCTCTCTGTTCATCTCAAAATTATCACCCATCATATACATGTTGAATTTTTGGGTGTTAAAGATATCGCTTATGCGGAGCGTAATACTTCCCTTGTTATCAAAAACGTTATAGCGCATTCCCATATCAGCCGAATACATTTCCTGCAATTTTCCTTGAAGCATTACTACAGGCGAACGATAATAACCGGAAACCTGAACGGAGAATCTGTTCCCAAACCTTAAATTATTGGTTAAGCGTGCTGTCCAGGAATAACTGTCTGTTGTAAATTCATCATGAACAGTTCCTCCATCAACGATTCTGTGGAAGTAGCTGAAGTTGCCATTTAATCGCCACCAGTCAGTAATAGTTTGAGATGCAATCATTTCTGCTCCGTAGTTTACGGCGTGACCTATATTTTCCCAGGTGGTGGTCGTAATGCCCTGCTCATCCATTGTCCTGTAACGCGATATCATCTGGTCAGTGTATCTGTAGAATATTGAAGGATTGAGAGTTGTGTTTTCCCAGTATTTGGTATAGCTCAGTTCAAGAGAATGAATGTATTCGGGTAATATTTCAGGATTACCGGTGCGAAGGTTATATGGATCCGAATATCTTGTAAAAGGATTCAGAGCCCAGCGTCTTGGGCGGCTGATTCTTTTGCTGTAACTGATCTGTGCGTTCTGATTGTTTTCAAAGCTTCGCCGTATATGAGCACTGGGGAAAAAACTGAAATAAGTGTTTCTGAAATCACCATCTTCAATAACAACTTGATCTCCTTCCAAAACAGCATGTTCAAGCCTTAAACCTGTTTGGATGTTATAGTTGCCCAGGGCAGTCGAATAAATACCGTAAGCCGAGTACCTTTGCTCATCCATAATGAAATGATCAGTACGACCGGAGTCAATTAAAAACCCGCCATAATCATGGTCAAATTCATAAAAATCTAATTTGTTGTCGCTACCTCTGAATATGGTTTGAAAACCGGCTTCGAACTTGCTCTTTTCGGTTAAAGGGTGAATGTAATCTCCTTCAACCCTGAAATTGTAATAATCACCTTCATTATATGTTTCTTCCAGCAATTCCTGAAGGTCATTCAAAACATTGTAATCGTGATCATAAAACATCCTTTCAAGTACCTCCTGCCTGTCGAAATCAGAATCAGAATATCTTATGTCAAAGGTAAGATCACGGTATTTTTCATCAAAATCCCTTTGATATCTTAAAGAATGATCAAAACCATCGCGCATCATAATATTTCCCGAAGTAATGTCTTCGATATAATTAATATATTCGTTCGAATATCTTGGCAAGCGGGAATTAAAAAAGGTATAGTCCTGGTAATCATCGGCATTTCTTTCCCAGTTACTGTATCTTGTACTGAAGGTGATAGTGTTCTTATCCCTAAAGGTATAATCAATTCCAAGCCGGATATTATAAGTATTCATACTTCTTTCAAAGTCCATATCCTGGTAATGGTAAGATGTGATCGGTTCTTCATTGGGATTCTCGGGGTTTGTAAACCAGCTTGTACGTTCGGATTTGCCCCATCCTTCCATATTAAAGAACCTGCCGCTGGCGTTACCAAATAAATTAATATTATCAACCGGCCGGTAATTAAAGTTTAAAGAGCCGCTGTACCTGTTGTTTGTACCTGCGCTGAGATTAATCATCCCGTTATACCCGGGCCTTTCTTCTTTTTTGGTAACTATATTGATAATCCCTGCGGTTCCGTCCGGGTCGTATCTTACCGAAGGATTAGTGATAACTTCGATACGGTCGATCATTTCGGAGGGTATTTGTTCAAGTACGGCATCGTCGTCGAGCCCTGTCAAGGCGGACGGCCTGCCGTCAACCAGTATGGTAACGTTCTGGCTGCCCCTCAGACTGACATTCCCGTCGAAATCTACACTTACCGAAGGTATGTTTTGCATAAGATCAAGTGCTGTTCCCCCGGCTGCCGTCAGTTCTTGCCCTACGTTTATGACTCTTCTGTCAAGGCCTATCTCCATCATTTCGCGGGTGCTCTCAACCACAACTTCCGATAAATACTCTGCAGTGGGGCTTATCTTTATGAGACCTGTATCATAAACAGGTTCTCCCGGTGTTATTCTTATACCGTTATATTTATATGCCGGATACCCTACAAACCGTACCTGTATATAATATTGACCCGGAGGTACATTATCTACAATAAACCTGCCATCTTCATCAGATATGGCACCTGATACCATGACCGAGTCTTTCTCACGGTATAAAACCACACTGGCATACATCAATGGCTGTTCAGTCTGCTCATCTATCAATTCTCCCATAACAGTACCAATACCGGGAGCTGACCCTCCTTCCGCTCCACCTCGCGCAGGAGGCTGTTCTGCACTCAATTCAGGCATGACAAAACAAAATGCTATATAAATAATGATAAAGACATGCTTTACCCGCAGCTTCTTAATCCATTTCATACGTTTAAATGTTTTTCCGATTTTTCCGTTTATCTCTTTAATTTTTTATGTATCAGGTATGTTGATCGCAGTCTGTTTAATTAAAGTTCGCATTGATAAGACAAATAATAACGGATAAAGTTTAATAAACTTGCACTTTTTTTATATTTTTTTGAACATAATAAAATGCGATAAAACGCGGGCTTGATTTTTTCCGAAATGATAAGCCGATTGCAAAAATATGGCACTATTAAACAATAAGCGGCTGACAGCAATCGTAAGTAACATAAAATTATCAACAGTTAAGGTATTTCGGGACATTGCTTAAGTTAACTTACTGCTTAGGTGTGTATTAAGAGTTTGTTTACCCGATATACGCTGTTAATAAAGTGAAAAGCTGAAGAGTTGGTTTTTATCAGCTTTGTTATATATTCGCACCGCACAAATGTCTGTATAGTTTTAAAATGATTGAGCCGTTGACATATAGCGAAGATAGCATCAGAACACTTGACTGGCGTGAGCACATTCGGGTAAGGCCGGGTATGTACATCGGCAAGCTTGGCGACGGTGCTTCTCCCGATGATGGTATTTACGTCCTTTTGAAAGAGGTCATAGATAATTCGGTTGATGAGTTCATTATGGGCTATGGAAAAACCATTGAAGTAAAGATAAAGGGTAAAGCTGTTACGGTACGCGATTTTGGCAGAGGCATTCCGCTGGGGAAAGTTGTCGATTGCGTTTCCAAAATAAATACAGGAGCCAAATACGACACCAAAGTATTTAAGAAGACAGTCGGCTTGAATGGTGTGGGTACGAAAGCCGTCAATGCATTATCATATAAATTCAAAATAAGATCAATACGCGAAGGGAAGTTAAAGGAAGCGTTGTTTGAAAATGGCAACCTTGTTGAAGAGACACTTTTTGAAGAGAATTCACAACGTAAAGGAACCGTAGTGACGTTTATGCCTGATGAAGAGATCTTCGGGAATTACCGTTTTATTGACGAACTTGTTGAGCGGTTGTTATGGAATTATGTTTTCCTTCACCGTGGCCTGACAATTATCTATAACGGTCAGCGATTATATTCTGAAAACGGACTTAAAGATCTTCTTAACAGGAATATAGATTCCCCGACGGTTTATCCCATAGTGCATATTGTTGAAAATGATTTTGAGTTTGCATTTACTCACAGCGTTACACAATACAGCGAGGAGTTTTTTTCTTTTGTTAATGGCCAGCATACAGTACAGGGGGGTATTCACCAGGCGGCTTTCAGGGAAGCTTTTGTAAAGACAATCAGGGATTTTTACAAGAAGGATTTCGACGCCAGCGATATAAAAACCTCGCTGATAGTGGCTCTGAGCATTAAAATACAGGAGCCTGTTTTTGAATCACAAACCAAGACCAAGCTTGGTTCACAGCATATAGAGCCGGGCGGCCCGTCCGTACGCAACTATATAGGCGATATTCTGAAGAAGCGGCTTGACAACTTTCTGCATATGAATGATGACGTTGCAGATGCTTTGTTGAGAAAGATACTGCAATCGGAAAAGGAGAGAAAAGAGCTGTCAAACATCAAAAAAATCGCTAAAGAAAGAGTAAAAAAAGCCAGTATTCACAACAAAAAACTGCGTGACTGCAAGGTTCATTATAATGACAATCATTCCAGAAGACTGGAAACAACACTTTTCATAACTGAGGGCGATTCTGCGAGCGGTTCTATCACCAAAGCACGGGATGTCAACACGCAAGCTGTTTTCAGCCTGAAAGGCAAACCGTTGAATTGTTTTAGTCTTTCAAAGAAGATAGTTTATGAGAATGAAGAGTTTAACCTTCTGCAGGCTGCCCTCAATATAGAAGAATCGCTCGAAGATCTGAGGTATAACAATATTGTGATAGCTACCGATGCAGATGTTGACGGAATGCATATCAGGTTGCTGCTGATAACCTTCTTTTTGCAATTTTTCCCTGACCTTGTCCGAAACGGGCATCTGTACATTTTGCAAACACCTTTATTCAGAGTTCGTAACAAGCAAAAAACCATATATTGCTACAGCGAGCATGAAAAAACTGTGGCGCTTGATGAGCTTGGAGAAAAGGTTGAAATAACAAGGTTTAAGGGTTTGGGCGAAATATCGCCTGATGAGTTTGGTAATTTCATCGGAAAGAATATACGCCTTGAACCGGTTATTCTACGCAAAGAAAACGGTATCGGCGATATGCTGAACTTTTATATGGGAAAGAATACACCGGAACGGCAAAACTTCATAATAGATAACCTTAAGGTTGACCTTGAAATGATATAATAGTTTCAGATAAAAGGTTTATGAATCATGGGTTATTGTAAGTGAAGCAAAGGGCTGTCTTATTGGTTTAAGCTAATTTATCAGTATTGACGGGTACCATTCAGTTTATAAGTTTGAATTTATCCCAGTCGTTAGCTACCCTGAATTTTTTTCTGAAATCTTCAAGTGGCTTTCTTTGCAAAGTAACAGTTTCGGTTTTTTCTTCATTGGGTTTTATGTCAGACAGGGTTTCACCCAATGGGTTGATAACGTCGGAATAGCCTGAGTAACTCACGTTATTGCCGTCTTTACCTGTGCGGTTGACACCGATTACGTACGACTGGTTTTCGATTGCGCGTGCCTTAAGCAACATGCTCCAGTGATGGATGCGTGGTGCAGGCCAGTTTGCGATATTTATTATGCAATCATATTCAAATCCTTGTCTGGGGTTGTATGTGTTTTTACACCAAACAGGGAAACGCAGATCGTAACATATCAACAAGAGGAATTTCCACCCTTTGTATTTTAATACAACCCTTTCCTTTCCGTGAGTATACTCTTTCTGCTCACCGGCAAAGGAGAACAGATGCTTTTTGTCGTATTTGTAGTGCGTTCCGTCAGGTTGCATCCATATCATACGGTTATAAAACCTGCCATTATCTTTTGCAGCTATACCTCCTATCAATACCGTATTCTTTTCGGCAGCCAGGCGTTTCATCCAACGAAAAGTTTCCCCCTTGTAAGGTTCGGCATGATCGGAAGGCTCCATAGTAAAACCCGTGGTAAATACTTCAGGCAATACAATCAGATCAACAGGTTCGGAAATACCCTTTATTTTCTTTTCAAACATATCCCTGTTTGAACCGGGGTTTACCCAGTGAAGCCCTGTCTGAATAATTGAAATTCTTAAATTTTGCATAATATCTCCGATGCTTTTTCGAGTGTTTCTTCTTTCTTAGCAAAACAAAACCGTAACGTATTATTGTTTAACGGTTTATTGTAAAAAGACGAAACCGGTACAGACCCTATTCCAGATTCTTTTATAAGTTTTTTTGCATAATTCATTTCAGGTTCATCGGTTATCATGCTGTAGTCAAGTAATTGAAAATAGGTGCCCAGTGAGGGAATTATTTTAAAACGTGAGTTTTTGATAAGTTTTACAAAATAATCACGTTTTTTTTGGTAAAATTCTCCTAGTTTTTCATAATTGTGTCTGTCTTTAAGGAATTCGGCAATTGCATGTTGTACCGGGGTGTTTGAACAGAACACTATGAATTGGTGCACTTTACGGAATTCTTTCATAAGGTTTTCGGGTGCCAGGCAATACCCGGTTTTCCATCCTGTATTATGAAATGTTTTTCCAAACGAGCACGTTACAAGGCTTCTTTCAGCCAGGGAAGGGTACCGGCAGACACTTTGATGTTCGTATCCGTCAAATATTATATGTTCATAGACCTCGTCGCTTAGGATTATGATATCGGTGTTTTTTGTAATTTTTTCAAGTTGCATCATGTCTTTAGCTGTAAGTATACTTCCTGTAGGGTTATGAGGCGTATTAATAATGATCATTTTGGTTCGTTTATTGAGCAGTTTACGCACTTCGTCCCAATCAATGTGATAATCAGGTAATTTTAGTGGAACACAAACGGGTACTCCTCCATTAAGCTTTATTGCCGGAACATAGCTGTCATAAGCCGGTTCGAAAACGATGGCTTCATCCTCTTCCTTAATGAATGCGCTAATGGCAGTATATAATGCCTGTGTGGCGCCTGCTGTAACTGTTATTTCTGTTTCCGGGTCATATGAGGCTGTGTACATATATTCTGTTTTTTCAGCTATGACCTCACGGAGCTTCTTTACACCGGCCATAGGTGCATATTGATTGTAACCTTTCCTCATGTATTTGTTCACAAGTTCGATAAGTTTTGCAGAACATTCAAAATCGGGAAAGCCCTGGGAAAGATTGATGGAGTTGTAATCATTGGCCATGTTTGACATAACGGCAAACACCGAAATCCCTGTTTTGGGAAGCTTTGAGTTTATTATTTCCGGAAATGGGTTCATAACAGGTATTCCTTATTTTTTGGTTATTAACAACTTTTTATTTTAAAAGAATATGCAATTTTTACTAATTTTACATGCAACAATGTATTGAGTACAAAAATAAAATAAATTTAATAAATATGAGTCAGATGAAAACAGTTGAGCGATATATTTTCAAGGGTAAAAGAGCTATTATACGCGTTGATTTTAATGTACCTTTAGACAACAACTATAATGTGACTGATGATTCCAGGATCAGGGCGGTGCTTCCAACCATAGAGAAGATTTTAAAAGACGGTGGTTCGGTAATTTTGATGTCGCATTTGGGGCGTCCGAAGGAAGGTCCTGAAGACAGGTACTCATTACGATACCTGGTTAATCATTTAAGCAAGTTGCTTGGAAGGAAGGTATATTTTGCAGATGATTGTGTCGGCAATTCGGCTGTTGAAATGTCAGGTAAATTAAAACCGGGTGGGGTATTATTGTTGGAAAATTTAAGGTTTCACAAAGAAGAAACCAGGGGCGACAGGGATTTTGCCCGGAAGCTGGCGGATTTGGCGGATGTTTATGTTAACGATGCTTTCGGAACAGCCCACCGGGCACATGCATCTACAACGATCATTGCCGAATTTTTTCCGGAAGATAAAATGTTCGGGCTTTTGATGGCACGTGAACTGAGCAGCATTAAAAAAGTTTTAAGCGATATTAAAAGACCTTATGTGGCAATTATTGGAGGTGCAAAAATATCGACCAAGATTGATGTTTTGAACAACCTTGTTGATAAGGTTGATGATCTTATAATTGGCGGGGGAATGATGTTTACTTTTATAAAAGCTAATGGAGGCAAGATCGGCAAGAGTCTGTCAGAAGACGATTATCTTGAAACAGCCCGTGAAATAATATCTTTGGCTAAATCAAAAAATGTGAATATTCATTTGCCTGTTGATGCAATAATTGCCGATGACTTTTCCAATGATGCCAATACCAGGGTTTGTAAAAGCGATCAAATTCCAGATGGATGGATGGGTATGGACATTGGCGAAAAAGCACGTCAAAATTTTTCATCAATCATAATAAAGGCTAAAAATATTTTATGGAACGGCCCGATGGGTGTAACAGAGATGTCTGAATTTGTAGCCGGGACAAAGTCAATAGTGAGATCAATGGCTGAAGCTACCAGTGGTGGTGCATTCACGCTTGTGGGTGGCGGTGATTCGGTAGCCGCAATAAACCAGCTGGGAATGGCAGATAAGGTGAGCTATGTGAGTACAGGGGGAGGAGCATTGCTGGAATTTATGGAGGGTAAAGAACTGCCCGGCGTAGAAGCAATAATGAAAAATTAAATCATATCAACATAACCGGTAAGATCGGGGCAAGTAAAATTTGTTACGTAATTTTTGCCTGCCCGCCCCTATTGCGAAGATTACGCCAGACATTAATTATATGTGAATATCGTTTTCTTCCTTTTTCTCGATGAGCATTAAAAGATCTTCAATAACCTTTTGTAAATATTCAATGCATGATTCGCTTTTTACCACATAATTAAACACGCCCAGTTCCTGCAATTTCGCAACAAGATTTATGTCACGTTGTGCTGAACATGCTATTACAGGAATTTCCGGGTACTTCTCATTGATCTTTTTTATTAATTCGTAACCGTGAATATCGGGCAACATTAGATCAACAACAATTATATCGGGCCTTTCATCAATATGGTTTAGCAGTTCCTGCCCCAGTACGAAATTGGAAATGGTAATATTTCTTATTGATTCAAGACAAAGCTTAAGAAGCATTCCTTCTGTTTTGTTGTCTTCAATAACAAATACTTTTCTTTTATTATTGTTATTTGTCATGTGATTAGAATTTTATTTTACAGAGATGGCCGGAACCCACATTTTTGATAATCGTTTTGTGCTAAGAAGAGAGATGCTAGTTAAAATATGAAAGATAATTATACTACTGTTGTTTGAATTTATAAAAACTCACATTCAAATGTATATAACCGGTGCTGCAAAGCTGCAATATTCCTTTGCCGGCTAGTTAAAACCGGAGCTTTTAAATAGAAACTTTGAGCCAACAATACAATTTAATTTACAGTAGATAATATTCCAACTGCACATCCTTCTTTACCGCCTTTAAACATAAATTGCAAACTATATCTTCCACTCATATTGACCGGATATTCGATATACGGGAAATGGCGACCTGTTTCAACATCATATGTTGTTGCAATGAGTTGGTCGCCACGATACAGGCTTACAATAACTCTTCCTGGTTTGGTTTTGTCATTGCAAGCAAATATTCTATAAGTGGTTCCGCGGTTAAGGATAATTTCGTACCTGGTAACCCGAGGCGAAGAACCCCTGTCAACTTCTCCGTGTTGAACGGGGAAACTACGGATAAATCTCGTATTACCCAGTTTGGCATGGCAAATGTTCGTAAGTTCATCACCACATTGTGATTTTGCTTCAAAAGGAATACAAAATACAATTAATGTGGCAACTGCCATAATAAAAATAAGTTGTTTAGTCATAATCATTCGATTATTTTATTTAGTATATATTCAACTTGCTTGCTTATTCCATCGATGATATCGTCATTAATATTCACTTCACTTCTTGAATTATCTATAACAACAATCTTGCCATCAATTTCTTTCATTACCGGTTCTTCATATATATATGATATTGTTACATTATCAAATTCTTTTTTCAAATCCATTAAATCCAGAAAGATCTCTTCAAAGAAAGGGTCATTTCGATAATTGCTCAACAAATGTAACATATTATCAAGAACGATTTTTTGTTCGCCGATACGTTGGTTTATAAGCTCTTTATTTGGCGGATGAGTTTTAACTTTTGTTGCAATATATAAGCTTTCGATCCACGTTCCGTAGGCGATAAGTACGGCAATGCTGCTGCGGCTTTGATCTATGAGGTATCGTGTCATATTGTCAAAGCCTCTGTTGGTAATATATAGCACTGAATCAATATTTCGGCTGCTTTCAGATAACCGGTTCAAGGTTTCATAATCAAAAAACTGCCCTATACGCAATCCGTCAGCCAGATTCTGCAGATTACGCAAATATGAGAGTGTAGACACGGTTCTGTCATAAATATTCATATATACAAGATCAGTACCATATACGCCTAAGTTTAACGCTTTTTTAAAGTTTGTATTGTAATTGCTTATGCTACCTGAGGGATTAAGTAAATCCTGCGAATAAACTACATTTGATTTTTGAAGTAAAATCGTCATTTCAACCGGATTAGGTACTGACGATATCATTTGCCCGACGGCTTCATCGGTCATTTTCATTTCTTCTGAAATCAAATCATCGGTAAGCAGCTCGGTAAGGTCATCTGGTCTCTCGGGAGCGCAAGCCACAAAAAACAAGACTAACAAGCCTGTTAATAATAGCAGTGATGAAACATTTCTTTTTACCATAATAAGAATTTTTTACGTTTTTTATACTAACTAATTTAGTACAAATGTAATTAAATTCCAGTTTGTTCTATCAGGAAATCACGTATTTTGATTCTCGTTGCCCGGATTTTTCGACTTGCAATAGGTATTATATTTTCCGCAAAAAAGATCGTTTTTGAGAAAAAATTGTAATACAGGGCAAAATAAAGCAATATTGTAAAAACCCAGAGAATAACGAGGTTAAAATAAAAAGTATCGTAAAAACTACCTAAAAAATGCTTTTTTGGAGCCAGGAAATGTGATCTGAAATTCAATAACCTTAGATCCTGCGGTTCTAAATAGATCGGGTCGGTTTTTTGGACCAAATGGTTGTCGAGTCTTACAAGAGGTAGTGGAACCATAGCGTTTTTTACAAAACTTGTAAGATATTCATTGTGGTGGTCATTGAGCAATTGAGTATACTCTTCATGTTTTTTTGATGTGCTCACTCTTCTGGCAATTTCCTCATCAATTGCATTATTCACTATATTGAACCTTATACGGTAGAAATCATTTAATCTTATCAGGTAGCTTGTCAGTTCATCAGCTATTGAACGGTTGAATTTTTCCGGCACGAGTTTATCTGTTTTTTCGAATCTGTGATTATGATATTGCGTAAATTTGCTTTCATTTTCTTTTACGATCTCATTTCTAAGAAGTTTCAGATCTTCTTCACAAATGGATTCCTCATGACCCTGCGATAGTCTGAATTTGTAATCTTCCACATAACGTTTCAACTCGGGGATATAATAGACATTTTTATAATATAATTCGCTTTCAAGTTTTCTTTGCGTGTAAAAATTACGGTTGTATTTATTATTTATGTATTGGTTGGTAACCAGGCCTTCAAAAGCCCATCTTGAAGGCATTATTTCGGCAATAATAGGCACTTTGTCCTGCCCGCCGCCAATGGCACGGTTTATTTTATCAAAGCTGAACATAGCTCCGGTTAAAACCATTTGTGGAATAATCAAAAAGGGGATCAGAATATAAATGGTAATGGCTGAATTGAATGCCGATGAGATATTAAGCCCCAGGACATTTGCAAATGCGGCAAGAGAGAAGAAAACCAGCCAGTATTCGAAATACATTCCTTTAATGCCCAGAATATAATTTCCAACAAAAATAAAGAAAAATGCCTGTATGGCCGATAATATAAAAAGGATACCAATTTTTGAGCATAAATAACTGCTTCGGCTTAAATTGAGAAAAGATTCCCGTTTAAGGATCTTCCGGTCTTTGAAAATTTCTTCCGCACTGACTATTAGACCCAGAAACAGAGCGACAATAGTGCACATAAAAATATAGGGCATTATGTTATCATTGTTTCGGAAGATATAAACATCAGATGTGGGGTCTTCTATATATCGGATAACGAATGCAAGCAGAAAGCCTAATAAGGGAGCTTCAAGCAAGTTAAGAAGAAGGTATTGCCTGTTGGAAATCTTGGAAAAAAAATCGCGTGCAAAAAATATTTTGTATTGGTTTAACCAGTTAGGTTTTTTAAAAGATTCGGGAAGTTTGTCAAATACACCGGTTATTTTTTTTAACGATATTTTATCTTTGAAATGTGCATACCATTCGATAGGTGTTACTTTCCTGTTTACGGTAGGTTGCCCGTATTCATCAACGATTCTTGATTCTATGATGCTGAAAATTGTTTCGGGGTTGACGTTGCCGCAGGAAGGACATTCGCCGATATGGCTGTTTATTTGGTTATCAAGCTTTTTAAAATATATTACCGCTTCTACCGGGTTTCCGTGATAAACCTGGAATCCGCCTTCATCCAGAATAGTAACATTGTCGAACATTTTAAATATTTCGGATGATGGCTGGTGAATGACGATAAAAATCAGTTTTCCTCTGACAGTTAATTCACGCAGAAGCTCCATAACATTTTCGGAGTCGCGTGAGGATAATCCTGATGTTGGTTCGTCGACAAACAAGACAGCCGGCTCACGTATCAGCTCAAGACCTATATTCAGCCGCTTTCGTTGCCCGCCGCTTATTTCTTTGTTCAGCGGATCGCCTACCTTGAGGTTTTTTATATGTGATAAACCCAGGTTGAACAGTACTTTGTTGACCTTGTTTTCAATTTCTTCTTCCGAAAGGTTTTTATAAACCAACTTGGTACTGTAATAAAGGTTTTCATATACCGTAAGCTCTTCAATTAACAGGTCATCCTGGGGTATGTACCCGATGATACCTTTTAACAGGTCACTTTTTTCATGCAAATCGTTGCCGTTTATATATACATTACCCCTGGTTGGTTTAATCATGCCAGATACTACATTGAGCAACGTAGTTTTGCCTGAACCGCTGCCACCCATTATTGCAAGCATCTTGCCGGATTGTTCATCGAGGCTGATCTCCATCAAACCAATATGACCATTGGGAAACCTGTAATGCACTTTATCTATCTTGAAATGTACATTTATTGTGGTATCATCTGACATAAACTGTGATGCAACATCGGTGTAAAAAACGGGCTTGTCCTTAGGCTGTTTTATTACACCGCCCCTTGCAAATAAATAAATCTTGCGATTATTTATGGGTAAACCATTTAGCAAAAGCTCTCTTGTTGAAGTATAACTAAGGAAATATAAATCAACGCTATGTATATGCAATACTAGTATTGACCCTTCAAGCTGATCCCAATATATGTGTTTTGCTCTTTTGGGTATTTTCTTTTCCGAATTTATTATCAGAATATCAGCAATATCCCATTTGCTGAAATCATCTTCTATTACAAATGTTTCAATGGCATTATATTCTTCTTTGTTTATGTTAAAAACTTCTGCAGCAGTATCAATGATAGCCATTCGCTGTGGAGTGAACTTTTTGTCAGAATTAACAAGCTCACATAATCTGACGAGAACAACTACTTTTTGTTTTTGGGTAAGGGTTTTGTTGATTTTTTTTGCAATACCCAGGATTTTAACTGAATCCTTAACCGAGATAAGCTTCGATTTTTTTTCTTTTTCTTTATCAGTGTCAATTTCAGAGGCTTTTTTGTCACCTATATATTTATCAAAAAGTGTAAGATATTCCTTAACTGATTTTTCGTTGAGTTGCTGACGAAGAAAATTTTCAACGTAGACACGTTCGTTGGTTGACACACCAACGTCTTGCTTTGCAATAATCGCAAAGAGCTGCATCAGCGCTTTTAGAATTTCTTCACTCATTCAAAAAATTTTTTTGTAATGTAATGAAATGCACTAAATATACTATAGTTTGTATTAATAACTATGCATTTCAAAAGGAATATCGACAATTTCAGAATACTCTTCGCCTGCTTCAAGCATGTCTTCATCGTCTTCCTGATAATACCACTGTACCAGCACCTCATTACCTTCGTTAAAAATATCTTCAAATTTTAGAAGTATATCCAGAAGGGCTTTGGAAGAAGCCGTATTGAAATATTCCAGCCTGAATATTACATTTGTTTTCGGATTAGGGTTTTTGGCATATTCTTCAATCCATTGTATAGCAGGTGTATAAAAAGTAATGATGTCTTCCGGCAGTGATCTTCCGGAAAACTCTATGATGTTGTTTTCAGCATCAAGTATTACATTTGGAGTATCATCAGTTCCCTTAATTTTTATTACTTCCATATTACGATAATTTAAGTTAATCGATATTTCTTGAAATTTTAGTTCTTAATATGAAAAACCGGTTGTCTTCGTCCATGTCAACGAAATGATAATCAAGTTTTTCCCCGGTTTTTCTTGCAATATCAATCAGCCCGAGTCCGGCTCCGCCTTTATCGGAAACCGATCCCTCACGCATTTGCTTTTTAAACAATTCTTTCAGACCTTCCTTATCAAGCTGATTTATCTTTTCAAGCAAGGCTTTAAGTTCAGGTACCCTGCTTTTATCCACGGCATTGCCGGTAATAACCTGGTATTCATTTTGCTCCTTGCCGATTTTACCGACAATGAAAATACCATTGCTGTAACGCCCCTTATTACCCTTATACTCATACGCTTCCGCATGCTTGCTAAGGTTTTGAAGACATTCAACCATAACGTGAAAAACCTTTCTTTTTACCGAACTGTCTTCACTATAGCTGTTCATTTTACTTTCTGCCAACGATGTGAAGGCTTTTGTTATTTGATGTGTTATCTCTCCATCGTAGACTAAAGTGAATTTTTTAGCCAACATATCTTCATGCAGGGAGTAGATAGTTTTAAGATATTCCAGATTTCCCATATTATTTGTTTTTACAATTATTATAATATAGTTCCGATTTTATATTCTGTTTTTTGTACCTTTAATAACATAACCCTATAATTTAACTTAAAATCAAAATCTTATGCCAATCATAATCACATCATCAATTTGCTTATTGTCTCCGAGCCAGTTAATATAATCATTTCTGAAACAGGTCAATATTTGATTCATTGGTTTATCGTTGTATTTAATGATATTTTCTTTTATTCTTTTTGGGAAATACTTTTTTCCTTCCGGACCTCCAAATTGGTCTGACAAGCCATCGGAAAATATATAAACCGCATCGCCTTTTTCAATATCTATTACGTAATTTTCAAATTCGGGTTTTGGTTTTCCCGGTCTGGGTATTCCGCCGATTGATGATCTTGTACCTTTATATTCATTCAGCTTACTGTTACGCATATGGTATAGTGGTCTGTGTGCACCTGCAAACTGCAGTTGTGTTTTATCCTTATTGATCTTGCATAGGGCTATATCCATACCGTCTCTTGTGGCGTTTACGTCATCCAGATCTTGTTTCAGTGTTTTTTGCACACCACGGTGCAATTGGTCAAGTATTTGCCCGGCATTATAATTACGTGGCTCACTGACAATCTGGTTTATCAAAAAATACCCTATCAAAGAGAGCATAGCGCCCGGCACACAATGTCCGGTACAATCAATGGCGGCAATATAAATATTACCATCCTTTTCGTATAGCCACGGAAAATCACCGCTTACTATATCTCTTGGTATATAAAATAAAAATGAATCAGGAAATATGCTTTTTATTAATCTCTGATCGGGTAATAATGCATTCTGAAGCCTGAATGCATAGTTGATACTGTCGGTAATCTTGGCATTTTTTATTTTTATTTCCTGTTCTATCTTTTTTAGTTCGGTGATGTCGTGAAGAATAAACAGTATGGTTTCCAAACTGTCTTCCTCGTTGAATTCGGGAATGGCATTAGCATTAATGATGTGTAGTTCTTCATTAACCGGGAAAGAAATTTCTTTTTGGATCTTTTCGGTTTTTTTTATTACTTCTTCGACGGTTTCGTCTATAAATGTTGTCAATTCTTCACGCAGGTCAACTTCATATAGGTGTTTTTTATGAAACTCTTCTGATTTGAGTTTTGAATAACATTCTATTGCGGGGTTAGCGTAGAAGAATTGCCTGTTGAGGTCGACCCTGATAATGACATCCGGGCTGTTATCCGAGAGTGTTTGCATTTGCCCGCGCATACGTTGTTCTTTTTCCGCTCTTTTGCGTTCGGTAATGTCGGTGGTATTTAAAAGCAGACCTTTTATGGCCGGGTTATGCAGAAGGTTACGACCGGTTGTTTCCAGAAACATTATTGTACCATGCCTGTTGAGGTATGAGTACTGGATCTTTTGAGGCTCATCGGGATTGCTCAAAAGATTATCAAACATCTGGTTTATGGTGTTTTGTCCTTTTTTATTTGTGCGGTCAAGGTCTTTTCCGGCAAACATATCATCTTCGGTATAACCCAGTATGTTATTGACCGAGGGGCTTACATATTTGAGCTTCCTGTTTTCATCATATATGGTTATTAGCTCAGATGCATTTTCCAATAATGAATAAAGTCTTTTCTGACTTCTGTTAACTTCTTCTATTTTTTCTTCAAGGTTGATATTTGTTTTTTTCAGTTCTTTTTGGGTAAAACGCATAGCTTCGGCATTTTGCCGGAGCTTTTCTTCATTATCCCTTAACTCGCGGGTCATCTCCTGTGATTCCCTCAGCAGACGTTCGGTCTTTTCGGTTATTTTAAGATTGTATATGGTTTGGGCTACTATTTCGGCAATGCTTTTCAAAAACTCTATCTCATGTGGTTTGAAATGTCTGATTGATGCAAATTCAAACGTTCCCTGAAGTTTGTCTTCCATAAACAAAGGTACAATTAGAATGCTGTCAGGCTTTTTTTCGCCTAGTATGCCCGAAGTAATCGACAAGTAATTCTCAGGTATTTCAGTCCGGTATACTATATCTTTTTCAATTGCTGCCTGGCCAACAAGCCCTTCTCCAACTTTTACCTCACCTTTTAAATACTTTTTGCGGCTATAAGCATATGATGCACTAATATATAGTTTTTCAGTTTCATCATCATAAATGTAAAAAATCCCCTGAACCACATCAATGTATCTAATTAAAGCTTCAAGAACTTCCCGTGACAGAAGATTCACGTCATTATGCTTTCCGAGTATCTGGTTGATTTTGTCTTTTCCAACCATTTCCCAATTTTGCAGTGATTCTCTTTGATTATTTTCATAAAGTTTATCACAAAGGTTTTGTATCGTCTTTCCAAGGGTATCAGATTTTTCCTTTATTTCAAAATCAATATCATAATGACCATTGCCGATTTTTTCAGCAAATCGGGCAACACGTTTTATATTCTCGGTTTGACTGTTTAACTGAAGCTGAACAGTGTCGAATTGTTTTTGCAATTCTTCCTTTTTTTTCAATATTAAATATCCCATAAAAGCAAAAATAACTGGTATTGTATCAAGTATTACAAGTATGGGGTTTTGACGATGTATTTCCAAAATACCCGATAAAGTGAATTTAACGTCATATTTGCTTATTTCTATAGCCCAGGCAAGAAATGGAAAAAGAAATCCTAAACCAAAAAGCAATAAAATAAACTGTTTTTTGTCCGGTAATTTCATTTGCAAATAATTATATCCAAGGCCTTTTTTGTTATTTTTTAATAATCAAATATAGTATAAATCACTTATTCCTTCAATGCTTTTTGTCTGACAGATTATTTAATTGTTATTATTTATCTGTTATTTCAATATTTTCAAAATACTTTCCTGCTTCTTCTCCTATGTTTTTCAACAGCCTGATGTCATATTTATCAAAGGGTTTAAATGCAGCTATTTCTACAACACCCAGCACATTCCGTTTTTTTTTACTAACTATCGGGAAAATGATCATGTTGTTGGGGGTTGCATTTCCCAGTCCCGAAGAAATTGTGATATATCCCTCAGGGATGTTGTCAAGGTTAATAAGTTCTCCCTGCTTGGCAACTTGCCCGACAAGTCCTTCTCCTATCTCAAACTCAAATATTTTTTCTTCAGGTATGAAATAAGCATATGTTGCTGATAGCACCAATTTTTCTTTGTTGTTATTATTGGGTTGTTTTAAATATAGTTCGCCCTGGGTGATCTCGTAAAATTTGCCTATGCATGAAAGTACCGCTTTCGATATTTTTTTTGGGTTTTTGATCTTTTGGGTATTTTCTTTCAAACACTTAATTATGTTTTTTTCTTTTTCTTTATACTTTTTTTCCAATAGCGCAATACGTTCTTCTTCACTTTTTGCCTTTTCCTCTTCCGTTATTTCCTCGTTAGCTGTTGTTGGGTATGGGTCTGCTGATTGCTGATTCAGGATCTTATTTTTTAATTGTGCCATCAAATTACTTAATTCGACTACCGCAAGAATAAAAAAAGTGGTAAATGGTATGACCAAAAGCAGGATCATGAATATAAACAGATAATAAAATTCCACTTCAACATTAATGAATTCGGGTGTGCGGTAAAGAGTATTATATATAGTATTGCTGTATCTGAATAAAAACAGGGCCAAAATCACCATAATAATCGAAAGAACAAGATATATGATGAACTTTCCGTACTTGATAAACTCCTTAATTGGCTCGTTTTTCATTTAAATATTATGGTTTTACAAACAAATATGCTGTATTGCGATTTTTTTAGTCGTTAAAAGTAAGCATTTTTAGATAATTTCAAATCTATTTTTTCGATAATGAAAGCAAAAATTTTATTATTGCATCACTATTAAGAATATGATTAACGTTTTTGGTTCTTTCAATAGCTGCTATGGGCATTGTTGGCATTTGGGCATTTGACGGGTTTTGTACTATGGTAATTCCCCCATAATCTTTTATTTTTTTCAAACCCGAAGCTCCGTCTTTATTGGCACCGGACAAAATTATCCCTATGCATTTGTTTCTATAGGCATATCCGCCTGTCATAAATGTCAAATCAATGCTTGGCCTTGAGTGGTTGACCGGTTCTTCAGTTGACAAAGCAAACGTTCCTGCAACCTCAATATATAAATGATAATTTGCCGGCGCCAAATATATATTGCCGGGCTTAATCTTTTCTTTGTCGAAGGGTTCAACGATCGGCATATTAGACCTTACAGACAGTGTTTCAACAAAACCGTGCTTGACATGTTTCAGGCGATGTAAAACCAAAACCACAGGTATGGGATAATCCTTTGGCAAGCTGGATATTATCTTTGTTATGATCAGAAAACTCCCCGCCGAACCCCCTATAATTATCAATTTAGTATTCATTAAAGCTGCTTATTTTCTTTCATATTATTGTTTAGCAAGTCTTTTTGTAGACCCTTTCGATCTGGTTAACTTCTGTAAACCTGTAAAAATCTTTGCACCACGATATGTTTTCCATATTTCCGATAACCAGATAGCCTTTATTGGCAAGGTTGTCTGCAAACAGTCCTAAAATCATTTCCTGGCATTCTTGAGTGTAATATATGAGAATGTTTCTGAAAATTATAAGATTAAATTCACCGATCTTTTTTGCGTTTTGGTATTTGTATATGTCAAAAATCATATTCTCATATATGTGATCAACAATTTTGAACCCGGTTTTTCCGGGCAGAGTATATTTTAACAGACTGGTTTTTTCTTCATTGAATCTTTGATAATTGGTCTCGCTTATTTCAATTTTTTTTCTTGAATATACCTTATTTTCAAGATCCCGTATTATTGAGGGTGAAATGTCGGTTCCGGTTATTTTGGTTTTATGCTTAAGGCCGGCTTCTTCTATTACAATTGCCAGAGTTATTAATTCTTCTCCCGAAGAACAACCCGGAACCCATATTTTTATTTGTTTGTGATTTTTGTCAAGGGTGGGTAACATCTCATCACGAAAATACCTCCAAAACGGAGGATCACGGAAAAACTCCGTACATTCTACATCTATATCCTTGAGAAATTTTTCAAAAAAAGACTTATCAGCTGCTAATTTGTCGGCAAAGACATTTAAACAGTTTATTTCGTTTTCTTGCATTGTCCTTATTACGCGTCTTTTGAAGGAAGTTAATGCAAAGCATCCCAGATCAAATCCATGTGATTCTTTTAATATACTGACAAGATTTCTAATTCCCGAAATTCCTATCTCAATTTTACTGTTTAAGGAATTATTCATGCGATACATCTTAACTAATTCGAAACAAATATAATAAAAATATTATTTTATTGATTTGTGTATATCACGTAATCGTATATTATCTATATTGTTTATATATTATTCATTTAAAAGTAGCTTTTCGGTCAAAAGTCCTATTTATTGGTTATTTTCAGATTACCTGTCGGGTGCAGGCAGGATCTGGTTGTTTTAATTTACAGGCTTTTGCTTGCTGTTGTGTCCTGCTTATAGTTACTTCGCATGCCTTTGTTAAGAAGCTGAATCGAGCCCTGTACTTTTCGTAATTAAATGGCTTACAATTACCCGCAAAAAAATATTCACAATCACACAGGATAAATTTCAAAGGCCGGGTATTTGCTTAAAGTGATTAACTTTGCACGCGAAGATAATGTAATATACAATAACGGATGTTAGAACAGGTTGTTATTTTTGAATAAGGGGTAAAAGTTTCAGAAGATGGTATCAGCTGAAAATGTCAAATCGCAATTTCATCTGCACTTTGTAGTTATCCTGCTTGGCTTCACTGCAATACTGGGCAACCTGATAAGCCTTGAAGCCATACATTTGGTATGGTATCGAATGTTATTTGCCTTCATAGGTTTATGGATATTTATTTTGATAAAAAGGAAACCTTACCTTCTTAATTTAAGAGATATTGTCAAATTGCTCGGAATAGGAGTGATCATAGCATTGCATTGGATATTTTTTTTTCATGCAATAAAAGTGTCGAATGTATCGGTAACTCTTGGGGTATTAGCTTCCACAACGCTTTTTACAAGTTTCACAGAGCCTTTGTTCAACCGCAGGCGAATATTATGGCTGGAGGTTATAATAGGTATTGTAGTAATAGGCGGTCTTTACATTATTTTTCAGTTTGAGACCCATTATTATAAAGGCATATTTTTTGCCTTGCTGGCTGCTTTATTAAGCGGGTTTTTTGTAGTGATCAATAAAAAAATCAGTTTGCGTTATGATCCGACAGTCATAAGTTTTTATGAAATGATAGGCGGCTTTGGGATTATTTCCGTTTTTTACTTAATAACCGGTGGTTTTGACCTTACATTCTTTAAATTATCCACTTCCGATTTAATTTATATTTTGATATTGAGTTTTTTGTGTACTTCCTATGCTTTTGCGGCAATTGTGGAGATAATGAAAATATTGTCTGCATTTAATGTTGTACTTGCCATTAATATGGAGCCGGTTTACGGTATCATAATGGCTTTGATAATATTCGGCGAATCCGAACAAATGTCTCCCGGTTTTTATTTTGGGGCAATGATAATAATAGCAGCAGTTTTTACCTATCCTGTTTTAAAGCGCAAATTTTCTTTTGACAAGTTTCCATAATTTACCCGATGCTACTGCAACGAATCCTTTATTGTGAAGCTGAGGTTTATTATATATTAGGGGCTTTCCGTCTGTTAAAGAGAAGATTTTGCCTCCGGCTGCATTTACAAGGGCATGCCCCGAAGCCGTATCCCATTCGTATGAACCGCTTCCGCGAATATAAATATTAACAGAACCTTCGGCTATCATACAGAATTTCAGTGCACTTCCAATTTTAATGATTTTTACAGGAATGTCTTCTTTCGACAATTTTTCGATTATAGAACCGGTAATGTTATCCTTATGAGAGCGGCTTACAGCCATATCAACCCGGTCGCAAACATCATTTGCCGAAACTTTAACCGAGAATTGCAGGATGTTGTCAATATCATTATCAAAGATGTACTTTTGCGATTCTTTGCAGATCTTTATTTTAAATGCGCCAATTCCTTTCCATCCGAGGTATATCAACCCCAGAACAGGAGCTGCCGTAACCCCGATTATGGGTTGTGAATTTTGGATAAGCCCTATGTTGACGGTAAATTCACCGTTCTTTTTTATGAATTCCTTTGTTCCGTCGAGTGGATCAACAAGCCACAAATACTCGCTCTTCTTCCTTTTATCATAAGCCGGCGATCGGGTTTCTTCGCTTATCACGTCAATGTTTGACCGTTTGAGCACTGAAGTAATAGCAACATTTGAATTTTTGTCAGCCGCGGTCAGGGGCGTACCGTCATCTTTAGTTTCATAGTCAAACTGGCGGTCATATACACTTAAAATTTCATCACTTGCATTAAGCGCTGCTTTTAGTGCAAGCAGCACCATTGAAGAGTAATTTGTCATATTGTTAATACGGTTATATTATGGGCTTGCTTTACGTTTAGTTCTTTTCTTACTCTTATATGCAGATCAATTGCTATGTTGTTGCCGATTTTCCTGGTTTTAAGATTATGCGGGTCAAAAACACCATTGGTTTTAACTGCTATATCGAGTATTTCATGTTCGGTTTTTTTTGGAAGGGAGGTTTCAATAAGTTCAAGTATTGACTCATGCATAATTCTGAAGCTGACGATAAAAATAAAAACACTTACCACTATTGCTGCCAGGGGGTCCAGTATTGTCCAGCGCGGTCCGAGAAATATAGCCCCGCCCACCCCTGCAAGTGTGCATAATGAGGAGTAGGCATCCGTACGGTGGTGCCATGCGTTGGCAATCAGAACCTGACTTTTGACCTGTTTTCCCTTTATCAGGGTATATCTGTAAATTATCTCTTTTATGATGATTGAAGCAATTGCGGCATAAAAAGCTATGGTGCCCGGGCTTTCAATTGACCCGAGCTGAAAATATTCGTATATTTTTTTCCCGCCGGTATATAAAATACCCAGGCCGATTAGCATCAGGACACTGCCTACAAAAACAGTAGCCAGCGTTTCTACCTTGCCGTGTCCGTATTTGTGATTCTGGTCGCTTGGTTTTGATGCAGCTTTAAGGCTGCCGACAATCACAAGGTCAGTGGCAATATCACTAAGCGAATGTACACCGTCGGCAATCATTGCCGAACTACGTCCCCAAAAGCCGGCTGCAAGTTTGAAAAACGTCAGTAACACGTTGGTAAAAAACCCTATCCATGTTACTTTTTCAGCAACTTTTGATTGATGTTTATCCATTAATATTAATAAAATTCAAACTCCGAAATCATCCATATCAATGTTTTCATCCGGAACACCCAGCTCATCAAGAATTTTAAGGGCAGCTTCATTCATCAGCGGCGGTCCGCAAATGTAATACTCTATTTCTTCGGGTTCGGGATGTTTGCTCAGGTAATTATCCAGTACTACCTGGTGAATAAATCCCGTATAACCATTCCAGTTATCTTCGGGCAGAGGTTCTGACAGGGCTATATGAAATTTGAATTTGGGGAATTTTTTCTCAATTTCGATAAAATCATTTTCGTAAAATATTTCCCTTTTTGAGCGTGCGCCATACCAGTATGATACTTTTCTATTTGTGTTTAAGGTATAAAAAAGATGGAAAATATGAGACCTGAGCGGGGCCATACCTGCGCCGCCACCTATATATACCATTTCTTTGCCGGTGTCTTTTATAAAGAATTCGCCGTAAGGACCTGATATGGTAACTTTGTCGCCGGGTTTACGTGAAAAGATATATGTAGAACAGATTCCCGGGTTTACTTTCATAAACCGGTTTTTCTTTTTATTCCACGGAGGTGTGGCTATGCGCACATTCAGCTTGATGATATTCCCTTCTGCAGGATGGTTTGCCATAGAATAAGCCCTGAAAACAGGTTCCGGATTGATCATCTTCAGATTCCAGATGTTAAGCTTATCCCAGTCTTCACGAAATTCCTCCTCAACATCTATTTCTTTAAAATCAATTTCGCAAGGCGGCACATCTACCTGGATATATCCGCCTGATTTGAAATCAAGGTATTCGCCTTCGGGCAGCCTGACAACAAATTCTTTGATAAACGTGGCAACGTTTTTATTGGATACCACTTCACATTCCCATTTTTTGATGTCGAATATTTCTTCGGGCACTTTTATTTCGAGGTCTTGCTTAACTTTCACCTGGCATGCCAGTCGCCATTTGTTGAGGATCTCTTTTCGTGTAAAATAGCCGGTTTCGGTAGGAAGTATATCGCCTGCCCCTGACAATACACGGCACTTACACATTGCACATGTGCCGGAACCGCCGCAGGCACCGGGCAAATATATTTCACTGTTGGAGAGTGTGGTTAGCAACGCATCGCCTGCATTAACCTCAAGCTCCTTATCCTCATTGATGACGATTTTGACCGGGCCGCTTGGAACAAGCTTTGAACGGGCATATAATAAAAGAGAAACGATGGCCAGAATAATGAACAGAAATATCAGAATACTGAGCAAAATTATCATAGCGTTGCTGATTTTAAGTAATATCATAGTTGTTTTTATTATCAATTTACAATTCTATACCCATAAAGCTCATAAAAGCAATGCCCATAAGACCTGTGATTATGAATGCTATTCCCAGTCCTCTTAATGGCGGCAAAACATTGGAATATTTTATTTTTTCCCGTATTGCTGCTATTCCGACAATAGCCAGAAAAAACCCGACACCGCTTCCTAACCCGAAAAAAGTTGCTTCAATAGGGTTGGCATAGTTTCTTTCCTGCATGAACAGTGAGCCGCCCAAAATAGCACAGTTTACTGCAATTAGCGGAAGAAAGATACCTAATGAGTTATATAATGTAGGGCTGAACTTTTCTATTATCATCTCTACAAGCTGTACCATAGATGCAATGACAGCAATGAACATGATAAAGGTAAGAAATGACAGGTCGACATCGGCAAACCGTGGTCCAAGCCATGATAAAGCACCCCGGCCAAGAAGATAATTCTCTATCAGATAGTTTATCGGAACGGTTATGCCAAGCACAAAGATTACCGCAAAACCTAAACCTATCGATGTTTTTACCGTTCTGGAAATGGCAAGATAGGAACACATACCCAAAAAATATGCTAATACTAGGTTGTCAATAAAAATTGACCTGACAAATATGTTTACCAACTCTTCCATAATTCCTGTTTTATTTATTATTATTTGATTACTAACTGTTTTTTCTTATTAAAGCAGTCTAACTGGCATCAATAAGTTCTTTGTCACGGCTTCTCTGTATCCAAATTATTATACCAACGGTTATAAGCGCCATAGGCGGCAGTATAAAAAACCCGTTGTTTTCATAACCAATAGCATACAGGGCGTCGGGTATAATTTGTACATTCATAAGTGTGCCTGATCCGAAAAATTCACGGACCGCCCCAACAACGATCAAAATGGCGGCATAGCCGGAAGCGTTGCCGATACCGTCTAAAAATGAAGGCCAGGCTTTATTGTAAAGGGCATATCCTTCAAGCCTGCCCATTATTATACAATTGGTTATTATTAACCCTACAAATATTGACAACTGACGGCTAACATCATACATATAGGCTTTAAGGACCTGGTCGACAATGATCACAAGCGAGGCAATTACCGTCAGTTGAACGATTATTCTTATGCGTTGTGGTATTGTTTTTCTTAGCAAGGATATTATAACGTTGGCCAGACCCATTACCGCAACTACAGATATAGCTAACACCAATGACGGTTTTAATTGTACTGTTACTGCAAGAATTGAGCAGATACCCAGAACCTGTATTGTTATAGGATTATCTTTGCCAATAGGATTTGTAATAAGCTTTTTGTTTTTGTACGAAAACAAAGGCTCTTTACTAATTTCAGCATTGGTACTCATAGGTTTACCTGTTTTTGAATATATGGTTTATATAAACGAATTCCGTCGTACATCATATTTGAAACGCCGTTGCAGGTCATGGTTCCCCCGCTGATAGCATCAACCCTGTGAGGATCGTCCGGATCAACGCCATTCCTGATAACCCTGACTGAGCGGTAATTGCCGTCCTGATCGAAGATATTTTTTCCTTTAAATTGGTCTTCAAAATGTTTATCAGCGATTTGTGAGCCAAGTCCTGGAGTTTCGCTTGCATGGTCAAAGTTGACGCCTGCTATAGTATTAAAATCAGATTTCAGGCTGATGTAGCCCCATATTGCCCCCCACAATCCCGCACCTCTTAATGGTATGATGTAATATTGCTCATCTTCGGCTTCTGCAATATATAAAGGCAGTTGGCGTTCAGCCAGATCTTTGCGTATCTCATCCTGCAGATCTACTTCAAAAGCATCACCTTCTAGTTCCTCTCCTTTATGGTTTAATATTTTGGTATCAACAATATAATCCCAAAAGACAACTTCCGACTTTTCACGTTCAACTTCAATATTGATGGATGCAAGAATGTCTTGCATCTTTTCAAGACGTATGTTCCTTTCCTGCCGTGGTTGCAGCAATGTTGCCAGAAGCGACAGAATAAGCGCAACCACTACAACCATTATTGAGGAGTAGATAAAAATATACTTGTTACTGTAATCTTTTGTCATTTTATTGTTTAATTAAGGTTTTGACTCATTAGCAATGATATTTGCTTTTTTTAATCTTTTCATTCTCCTTCTGATATTTGCTTCCACAACATAGTAGTCAATAAGCGGAGCAAAGACGTTCATCATAAGTATTGCAAGCATCACGCCTCCCGGGAACCCCGGGTTTACGACCCTTATAAGTATGGTCAATACTCCTATCAGAAATCCGTATATATATTTACCCTGTCGTGTTTGAGCTGCCGTAACGGGGTCTGTGGCCATATATACGGCGCCGAACGCAAATGCTCCCAACAGCAGGTGCTGATGTATAGGTATCATCATATATTCGTTAAGAGCTATAATGTTGAACAACCATGACATAAAAATACCACCGGCAAAGACACTGATAATTATTCTCCAACTGGCGACGCCGGTTATTGCCAGAAACAATCCTCCCAGCATAATAGCGGCAAAGGATGTTTCTCCGATAACTCCGGGCATATTTCCTATGAACATGCTCAGGTCTGAAGGAAGAGCTTCCGTTTTTCCTTCAGCAACCAACGAAAGCGGAGTGACACCCGAATAACCGTCTACCAGCTGATGACCTTCCTGTAACCTGGTGTAGGTGTAAACTTCGCCTGACAAGTATGCCGGATAACCAAAAAGAATAAAAGCTCTCGACAACAATGCCGGGTTGACGATATTCATACCCGTGCCTCCAAATATTTCCTTGCCGATTATCACTGCAAAAATGTTTGCTACGGCAACCATCCATAAAGGCACGGTGGCGGGTAGTATCAGAACTACCAGCATGCCCGTTACAAGGAAACCTTCATTTACTTCTTTATCGCGGACCACGGCAAAAAGAAATTCAATGGCAAGTCCCGATGCATATGATACGATAATGATGGGTAAAACACGTATCAGACCAAAAGAAAATGCTTCCAGCATTGCCGGGTCAATACCTACCGCCTGGTAATACTGGTAACCGGTATTCCATATGCCGAACAACAGGGGAGGAATGAGAGCTATTATAACATATACCATGGTACGTTTCATATCGACAGCATCCCTGATATGACTGCCTTGTGACGTGGTTTTTTCAGGAACGAACAGAAAGGTGTCAAATGCCTCCCAGGCACGGTAAAACCTGCCAAACCTCGCACCTTTATCGAAATGAGGTCTTATTTTGTCTCTTATGTCTTTTATAATTTTCAAGGTAAAAAGAAATTTATTTTTAACAATAATTTACTTTCTTAATCGGTTCTATGTCAGCTTAATTCTTTCCGCAGCCTGTCCAGCCCTTCCTTGATTATTGATTGCACTTCTGTTTTGGATGTGCAGACAAATTCACATAATGCAAGATCTTCCGGTGCAACTTCATAAATTCCAAGTTTTTCCATCATTTCAATATCATTTATCATTATGGCTTTTATAAGCTGAACCGGGAGAATATCCATTGGTAAGACTTTTTCGTATTGACCACTTATCACAAAAGCCCGGTTTCCGCCGTGCATATTGGTATCAATGCGGTATTTTTTCCATGGCGTGAGATATGAAAACAGGGTTCGGGAAGCACTGTATTTGTTAAGCTTAGGGGAAAGCCATCCCATAAACTCAGGTTTGTTGCCTTCAGGTATTACCGTTACCTGCGAGTCGTAAAAACCTATATAGCTTTTCCTGCTGATTTTGGAGCCTGTCAGAACATTGCCGCTTATAAAGCGCAGAGAGGAATTATCTTCTGTTGTCAGGTTATTCTTCATAAGTTCTTCGATTGAAGCTCCCTGCTTGATCCTCCAGTACCTTGGCTTCAACACTTCCGAGCCGGTTAATGCTATAATCTTTGTGCTGTCGTAAATACCCTTTTCAAACAATTTTCCTATAATAACCACACTTTGAATATCGGTATACCAGACAATGTCACCACTGTTTACCGGGTCTATATGATGTATCTGAATTCCTACATTACCAGCCGGATGTGGCCCGGAGAAACGGTGTATTTCAACACCGCTGGCATGAGTAAATGTTTTATTCATTGTTTGTGGTTCATTAATTGACAAGTGTACTTTTCCTTCCGTTAACCTGTTTAAAGCATCAAGCCCTGTCTGAAAAGCCAGTGCTTCATGGCCGTTTATTATGAAGTCAAGGTCCGGCGCCAGCGGTGCAGAATCAAAAGCCGATATGAATATTGATTTGGGCACGTCGTCCGGATCAGCAATAATTGAGTATGGTCGCTGCCTTATGGTAGCCCATAATCCGCTGGCCAACAGCTTTTCTTTTACTTTGTTACGACTCAGGGTTTTGGGATCGGCACTGCCAAAATCAAGGTAGTCATCAACGGCATCAGGCTTGAGCCTTACCTCAAGCACCCTTCTCTTATCACCTCGTACCAGCCCGGCATATTGCCCGCTGACCGGAGAAGTAATTATTATTCTTTCATCATGTTTGTTATAAAAAAGAGGAGCCCCTGCTTTGACTTCTTCCCCCTCTTGTAAAAGCATCCTGGGTACCAGTCCGTGAAAATCGGGAGGTTTTATAGCGTAAGTGGATGACCTGCCGGCATTGGTGAGTATTTTTTCCGCCTCTCCTTTCAGGGGAATATTTAATCCTTTCCTGAGCCTGATAGTTTTTGACATTTTATTAATTTTATAATTTCTTTTACGTTGGCAAAAATATTTATTATTTCGTATAATTGAAATTTTTTTCAAAAGAAATCCGTTTCATGGATAAACATCTGGTAATTTATAGTAATTGAAAATCAAATAATATTAATATGAAAAAAAACAGACTTTTTAACATAACAAGCCTGATGTTACTTGTTTTGCTTTTCTTTTTCTGCGAACCCTCAAAAACCGGGCATAACCAATCGAAAAGTTCAGGCAACAAAGATGAAAGCACATCTTCTTCTATCATTCAAAAATTGCCTGAACAGCCGGCTATTGATTATTATACTCCCGATTATTTGCGTTATGGTGATTATGTTAACAAGGATAATATCAGGACTGTTTTGTTAAACAAGAAAGGCTGGGAATTTTCACCTCCTATGATTAAGTTGGAAAGTG
Organism: Bacteroidales bacterium; assembly: GCA_003559855.1. Classification (GTDB taxonomy): domain Bacteria; phylum Bacteroidota; class Bacteroidia; order Bacteroidales; family UBA7960; genus PUKZ01. The sequence continues at coordinate 5,634 of PWJZ01000004.1, read as the reverse complement.
GTGAGAAGCTGGTATTAAGTTTTGACGATCTTGATGCAGACCACAAATCATATTATTACACTATTATTCATTGTGATGCCAAGTGGCGGCTATCGGATTTGCGACCTGATCAATATATTGCCGGCTTTTATGATGACCGTATCTACGAATTCAGCCATTCTTTCAATACACAGGTAAGATATACCAATTACAGACTGGAATTCCCGAACGAAAATATGCGTCCGAAAATTCCCGGCAATTATATATTGAAAGTGTTTTTGGATAATGACAGGGAAAATTTGGTGCTTACAAGAAAATTTATGGTTTATGAACAAAAGGTCACTGTTTCGGGTAGTGTTCGACTGGCTACCCGAGTATCATTAAGGGATTTCAAACAGGAGCTAAACTTTTCGATAAACACTCATCAATACAGAATTGATGACCCATACAGGGATGTTACGGTTATCATAAAGCAAAACGGCAGGTGGGACAATGTGATTCACGAATTGCAGCCCAGAACGGTGTCAAACAACATTCTTAGATATCATTATGAATCTGAAATATTGTTTGACGGGGGAAATGAGTTCAGGTATTTTGATACTAAAAGCTTGAAACATTCAACAGCCATGATAGATGATATAGTTTATCAGCCTGCGTACAGGGAGGTTTTTCTCAGGAAGGATTTCAGCAGAAGAAATAAAAGATATATTTTTGAACATGATATAAACGGAAGGTTCTATATTCAAAACGAATACGGTTATAATCCTCATTTGGAGTCTGACTATGCCATGGTTCATTTCAATTTGTCAATGGCAGCTCCTTTGGCTCATGGTAATGTTTATCTTGCAGGTGAGCTTACCGACTGGAACTACACAGAATCAAACCGCATGGAATACAATTATGAGGAGAAAGCATACCAGATATCCCTTCTGTTGAAACAGGGGTATTACAACTATGTTTATATGTTTTTGGAAGACGGTCATGACCGTGCCGATATTACGATGATAGAAGGCAATCATTCGGATACGGAGAACGGATATACAATATTGGTTTATCACCGTCGCCCCGGCACTTTTTTTGACCGCTTAATCGGCATGAAACATTTAAATACTCATGACGATGATTGACAGATAATAACTGACCGGAGCAAGATTAAGTATTTTATTTTACTCCGGTGATAGCCATGGTATTAAAGCTGTTATTTATCCGCCGGCTACAAGGTGAATAACTGAAACCTTATCGCCGTCGTGTATCTCTGTATTTTCGTAATCCTGCTTTTTTATCACTTTACCATTTATCTTAACAACCAATAATTTAAAAGTGAACCTTTTTAAGTCCAGCAGCTCCTGTACAGTGATCTTGTCGCGTCCTTCAATCTTTTCGTGTCTGTTATTAAGTGTGATATTCATGATTGAAAAATAGCTCTAGTTTCATGTTATAAAAAAGATTTTCTTGTTTCACTCTTCAAATATTCTATAGCTTTATATGTAGCAGGTTTTCCTGTACTTACTTCAAGAATTTTTTTGCTTAGGTCTGTCGAGGTGGCTTTTTCGTTGAGTTGCCCGGCAGAAGTGTTTATCTGACGAATTATCTCTTCTTTTGCATTTTTCACCATTTCCCAGGCTTTTGATGATACATAAAGTTGCTGTGAAAGATTGTGGTCAAATTCATCGCGGATAGCCCTGATCAAGGTGCCGTGAAATTGCGATGCCGACATCTTATGGTCGTGGATGCGCATTACAAGATTTCTTGGCGATATGCGCTCAAGTAATAAAATTATTCGTTCATAAGCCTGCATGCGTAATGGTAATGATAATTTATGCTTTTCTTCAAGCATCTGTAACTGACGCTTTTTAAGCTCCTGGTTGAAAAATTCTTTTAAAACCAAATAAACCGTTATAAAAACAACTATAGCCGGAATAGCATATTTTAATGCCGAAAATATATCTGCCATTTTTTTTAAAGTTGGTAAATTTTGTTTGCTAAATTACAAAAGTGCTGAAAATGATTGCTATTTTTATTTTCCTTTTTACTGTAATAAATGATGTTGTTTTGAGCTGATTATTTTTAATTTGCTAAATTTGCGGCTTTACAATACCGATTCTTAATTGTTACGTAATAATATTTATGGTTGATTAAGGAGTGGGGGTTAGGCAGTTAAAGCTTATGTTTTTTTCTTAATAATCCCTGAGATCTGTATTTAAGTTTTATTTTTTTCGGTATTATTTTATCTGAATTTTATAAAAATCCATACAAGTATGACTGTTTTATCGAAGCGAATAAATAGGTTAACGGAATCGGAAACTTTGGCAATGGCTCAGAGAAGCCGTGAATTGAAGGCTGCGGGTTATGATGTTATCAACCTTAGTCTCGGCGAACCCGATTTTTATACTCCCGACACTATCAAGGTGGCGGCCAAGAAAGGTATTGATGATAATTATACTTTTTATACACCGGTGAATGGTTATTTGGACTTACGGCAGGCTATCTGCAAAAAGCTGAAAAGGGATAACAATCTTGAATATTCGCCTGACCAAATAGTTGTTTCCACGGGTGCTAAGCAGGCTATAGCCAATTCAATGCTTTGTCTTGCCGATCCCGGTCAGCAAGCCGTAATTCCTGCTCCTTACTGGGTAAGCTACAGGGACCTTTCAGAGTTGGCAGAATTAGAAGGTGTTTATATCAGGGCTGAGATAGAGAATGATTTCAAGATAACTCCCGACCAGCTGGAAAAAGCGATAACACCAAAAACAAAGTTATTTATATTTTCCAGTCCGTGCAATCCGACAGGCTCGGTGTATACCTGCCGGGAGCTCAGGCAGCTTGCCGAAGTATTTGAACAAAATCCTCATGTATATATTATTTCGGATGAAATTTATGAACACATAAATTTTGCCGGCAAACATGAAAGTATTGCTCAATTTGATAATGTCCGTTCAAGGGTGATTTTGGTAAACGGTGTTTCCAAAGGGTTTTGCATGACAGGCTGGCGACTTGGTTATATGGCTGCAAGTAAAGAGATAGCCAAAGCCTGCACGAAAATTCAGGGTCAGTTTACATCGGGAGCATCAAGTATTTCTCAGAGAGCCGCTCTGAAAGCAATGGAGATCAGCCCCGGTGAAACGAAACAAATGCGTGAAAAGTTCAGGGAAAGACGCGATATGGTATTGGAAATGCTGAAAGATATTCCGCTTATGAAGACCAATATTCCCACAGGGGCTTTTTATATATTTCCCGATATCAGCTCCTATTTCGGTAAATCTGATGGCAAAAACATCATTTCCAATTCTAAAGACCTGTCTATGTACATTCTTAACAAGGCTAATGTAGCCGTTGTTCCCGGAGATGCTTTTGGTGATCCCGCCTGTATCAGGATATCTTATGCTACTTCGGAGATTTTACTTGCAGAGGCTGTCGAAAGATTGAAATATGCTTTGGCACAATTAACTTAATAATTATGAGATATGGAAAAGAAAAGCACGGTCAGAAATATCTTCGAAAGCTTTAATAATCTTAAAGTTTTGATAATCGGAGATGTAATGATAGATTCATATTTATGGGGACGGGTTAGCCGTATTTCGCCGGAAGCGCCGGTACCAATAGTTGCGCTTGAAAGGCGTGAGAGCCGGCTGGGGGGCGCTGCAAATGTGGCTTTGAACATTAAGAGCCTGGGAGCAAAACCGCTTTTGTGCTCAGCTATTGGTCAGGACGTTAAAAGTGAGTTCTTTCTTGAACTTATGGAAAAAGAAAATATTGATGACGCGGGAATTATTAAAAGCCCTCACAGGCTCACGACAACAAAGTTTCGTGTTATGGGAAACAATATGCAGTTGTTAAGGGTGGATGAAGAATCCAGGATCAAACTGCAAAATGATGAAATGACGTCATTGATGAAAATAATTAAGAAGCTTATACAACGGGAAACCATAGATGTTATTATTTTTCAGGACTATGACAAAGGTATTGTTTCCCAGCAGCTGATTCTCAGCGTGGCAAATATGGCTGATTCAGTTGGGATACCGGTTGTGGTTGATCCAAAGAAAAATAATTTTTTGTTTTATCGTAACGTGGCCCTTTTCAAGCCCAATATTAAGGAATTGAAAGATGGGTTGAAAATGGAAGTTGATATTGATGATCATGAAAAGTTGGAAAAAGCAGTGCATAAGCTTATGGATAAGATTCAGGCAAGAATGGTTTTGCTTACGTTATCCGACAGGGGGGTGCTGATCTGCAGCAAATCAGACAATCCTGTATCATATAAATGTCATAGAATAGCGGCGCATGTCAGAAAAATATCGGATGTTTCCGGAGCCGGCGATACCGTTATTGCAATAGCTGCCCTTTGTACAGCAATCGGTATTGAACCTGAAATGATAGCCACATTATCAAATATGGCAGGCGGACTCGTCTGCGAACATGTCGGTGTAGTGCCTGTAGACAAAGAAAAACTTATGGAAGAAGCTGTTAAAATGTTTTGTATAAGTTAATTGAATTTGTTTCGAAAATTTTAAAATTGCTTTATATAATCCTGTGGAAAAAAATGATCCGGCTTTGAAACATCCTTAGTGTTTATTGATAACGATTGGTTGAATTATAATTAAGTTTTTATTATTAATTTTGTTTAACAGAAAATTTTATTTATGAATTTAATTCAACCGATATGCAAATAAGAGAGAAAAACATATTATTTTTATAGGTATAGGCGTTTAGACATCCATCCTTTTTCGTTTATTCATACGGGTTGCATTATTTTCAACCATTCTTTTTATAAGGGTATTGAACAATACCCCCTCACTGTTTCTTCTATTATAGCGAAAATGGTATTCATTCAAGTATCCTTGTAAATACTCATCACTGCAATGATGATGTATTCCGCGAAGCCAACTTTTTAAATTCATTATATGGATATGTATGTCTGGGAATCCTTTTCCAGATTCAGACGGAATCTGAACTAAGTTAGGATATTCTTTTTTCAAAGGTATGTATCCTGTCCATTCATCAGTTTTTATTTCTGCATCCTTTGCAATATGATTTAGAAAAAATGGGCGAAATGATTTAGAAGAAAAGTCTTGTATTACTTGAGCATAAGCCCTTCCAACACCTTTCGCAAGAATCTCTAAAGCTACAATAACAATCTTTTTACTTTCATGACACCGTCCTCTTTTTTGTTCTATTGGACCCCCTATCATACATTCATCTACATGAACTTCACCGGTAAGTGGATATTTTCCGCTAATTCTCATCGCTTGTTGTATTTTCCATTTGAATGCCCAGCATGTTTTTTGTCTTAGCCCAAACTCTCTTGATAGTTCCAAAGTTGACAACCCTTTTTTTCTCGCACAAATTTTAAACAAGATATGGAACGCTATGTGTAACGAAAATTTAACCTTATCAAAAGCTGTTCCTGCTGTGGGACTCTCATCATATTGACATCGCAAACATCGCCGTGAAAAAGGTTTCTTACCCTTGTAATATTTATCATATCCGCATCTTTTACAATTATATATTTCACTTGGCCATTTTGCTCTTGCTATGTATTCATAACAGGCAACGTCTTCTGGGAATCGTTTATGAAATTGTATCGCGTTCACTCCTTTAAAATCTAATTCATTTTTCATGTCACAAATATCTGGATACCTAAGTGCCTATACCTAT